>JAGVAW010000039.1 GCA_020060085.1 Desulfobacterales bacterium | reverse complement strand
CTCCAGGGCCACCTGCCTGTCATCCCCGGCCCTAAGCACATTGAAAAGTGAGGGCGGCCTGTCTGCAAAAAGCACATCCACAACACTTCCGCGAATGGCATCCACAAGGCCCCTGCGCTCAATATCCTGGGTCATCTTGCATTGCTCCTTGAAAAAGGGCCGGGTTGGTAAAAGGCTTTTGCTCCGGCCTGGGGAAATTCCGGGTATTTTTCCTTTGCACCTGTTAACATACACCAAGTGGGGAAAAATTTCATGGCAAAGGCAAAGGCCTTCTTGGGAAAAGGCCCTTAAAACGCCTTGTTTTTGTTGTGATTTGGCCCAGCATTTTTTTGAAAAAGGTTATGAGACAAGACGAGGAAGCAATGGAAAAACAGGATGTTGGGCATCACCTGAAATATTGTTTACAGGGCCGCAACAATCTTTTCTTTCAGGTTTTCCTTACCGGGTTTCCGGCAGCCTGCGGTACCATATAAAGGAATGATCCGGCACAAGGGCCGGGTGAAAGATTTTAACCAGATCTGCCAGCACAAGGTGGGGATTTGCCACGCCGGTTTCCCAGAAGTCGTTGCCGCCGTAAGGGTTGAGCTTCAAATCGTGGTTATAGACATTGCCCTTTTTAAAGGCGGCAAATATGCGATAGCGCGGATCAACAGCAAGCATTGCATCCAAAGAGGAGGCTGTGCCGGGGTTAAGCCAGAAGTCTGCCCCTGCTGCTCGCATTATGACTGTTTCTGTTGAAACAGGAAAGGCCCTCTTGCCGCCCATGTCGTCAAAAAGGTAGCGCGCGCCGGCATCTGCAAGGAATTGGGCCATGTAGCTGTCCTTGCCGGGCACAAACCATGTTCCCTCAAAATCCATGTTGCAGAAAACTGTTGGCCGGTTTTGCTGCTTGCTGGCCTTTTGGGCAAGGGACAAATAGCTTTGCTCAATCTGGCCAAAAAGCTCGTGGGCTTTTTCGCCTTGATCAAAAAACAGGGCAATGAACTTTATCCACTCGGTCCTGCCAAGCGGTGTGTTTTCCTTGTAGCCGGCATCCAGGGCCACATTTATGCCAGCCTCGATCAGCTTTGGCTGCACATCCAAATGAATCACGCCCGTGCCGTAACTGAACACAAGCTCCGGCGCAAGGGCTGCAATGCGCTCAATGTTGAGGGCGCCCATGCCGTCCCCTGCGCCTATTTCAACCACCTGGCCAGCCAGCACCCTGTCGAGCATTTCCTTGTTGTTTACAAGCTTTCCGTCTGCCAGGCCCACAATAACGCCTTCAATGCCAAGCATAACAAAGTAGGGTGTCATGGTGGTGGATGCCAGAGCCGCCCGTTTTACCGGCACGCCCACGGTTATAACCCCGGCTCCTGCTTGGGGTTTGGGGTTTTGGCGAGGGTAGAGAAGGTACTCGAAAGGCCTGGCGTTTTTGTTGTGAATATCATGCACGGTCACAAGAAGGCCGTCCGGGTGAGGCCTTGCCTCAAAGCCCTCTGCATGGCTGATAACAGGCGGCTCAAGCTGCGCTGCAAGGCAGGGCAGGGGGGCTGCTCCCAAAAGGGCAAGGCAGATGGCACAGACTGGAAACACCTTTAATATTTGTTGAAGAGCGTTTTTCATAGGGTAAGCGATAGCGCGAAGGGGTTCGCAAGGTCAAGCGCTTGCAGGAATATTTCCGCCTTTATTAGCGGATTTCAATGCGGTTGATGCTGTCAACAAGCTTTGCGGCCTGTTAAGAAAGCCTTGATGGCATCATTCCTTAAAAGAGCCTCCCCAAACCCAAGGACTTGAACCCTGACCCCTTGCGCTGCGCTGATAATGGGATTTGACGGAATGGATTTTGCCTGCATGAGTATTACTGCTTCAAGGGCATATACCCATAAAGGTAAAGCCTGACTTAACTTTTTGCCGTTGACTTGAAACCCCATGCTTGATAAGAAAGATTTGCAAAAAGGAATGTAAGACCGGGCAAAAATTTGCCCTTTAACATTAAAAATTTACAACAAAGAAAAAAACAAGGATTTCCCATGAAGCGTTATGCACTTGTTTTTTGTTTTGCGGCTGCGGCCCTGCTTTTATTTTATCCGGGCCACGGTAAAACCCAAAATCCCACAAAAGAGGATACAACAGGCGGCTGCCTTGCCTGTCATACGGATTATTCGGCGCTCCAGGCCCTGGCGACCCCGGATGAAGGCCCGCCCGTGAGCGGGTGCGGCGGAACTGCGCCAAGCATTGCGCCATGCGACAGGGTGTTTCTTGGAGGCCCCGGCTACAGAAACTTTGCCCAGTCAACCCACGGCAGCCTTGCTTGCACGGACTGCCACGGCGGTATTGATGGAGTCATGGACAAAAACAAGGCCCATTCCGCCAACTTTTTCAAAAGGCCTTCGGCAAATGCTGCAAATGCCTGCGGCGACTGCCACGGCGACATTGTTGAAAGTGCAGCCGGGAGCCTGCATGAGCAGGGGTGGGGCCAGAAAAAAAGCGTTGCCATGCGCATGGGCAGGCAGCATTTTGAAGACCTAGGTCAAAATCTCCATGACGCTTACGAGCAGAATTGCGCCACCTGCCATGCAGGCTGTGGAGACTGCCATGTGAACCGGCCCAAGGTGGCTGGCGGCGGGCTTTACAGGGGGCATCAGTTTTCCCGAACTCCAGATATGCGGGATAACTGTGTTGCCTGCCACAGCAGCAGGGGCGGGCACGCATATTTCGGGCTTGGTATTGGAGCGCAGCCGGATGTCCATCTTCTGCAGGCCGGTTTCACCTGCCTTGGCTGCCACAATCAAAATCAGCTTCACGGGGATGGCCAGATTCACCAGACACGCTACCAGAGTCCCCTTTCCCCCAATTGCAACGACTGCCATGCAGACATCGCCCAGGCCAACAGTTATCACAAGGAGCATATTGAAACTTTTGACTGCCATGTGTGCCATTCCCAGGATTACAACAACTGCGGAAGCTGCCATGTGGGGGGGCAGGGTGCGCGCATTCCGTCTTATCTGGACTATAAAATCGGCATCAACCCCATACCCGAACAAAAGCCCTACCGCATGGCCCTGTTGAGGAGAACCCTTGCCGCACCGGATGGTTGGGAGCTTTACGGCGTGAAAAAGATGCCTGAATTTGACGCCAAGCCAACCTACAATTATGCCACCCCCCATAACATCCAGCGCTGGACCAAGCGCACGCGGGTTGAGGAAGGCGGAAACTGCTTTTCCAACTGCCATGCAATCCAGGATGGAAAAAACTTGCGTAACAAGGAACTGTATTTGTTTTCATCGGATTTGAAGGAAAACTGGGAAAAGAGCGCCAACAAGAACATTGTTGTGGATGGCAAACTGCCAAAGGTTTGGAAAAAGCCTTGATGCCCGGAATTGATGCCCGGCGTTAAAAAGGCAAACTCAAAAAGGAGGTAAGTGATGATAAAGTATGCCGCCAAAAAAAGCCTGTTGTTTTTCTGCCTGTTTGTTGCAGCAGGATTTTTTGTTGCAGCAGGGCTTGCGCTTGCAGCGCAGCAGGAAGAATCCGCCAGCGAAGCACAGACTCTGCTCAACTTTTTTGAAAAAGAGCGGGATTATTTTCACACAGGCGGACCCTTTGTGATTGGCGCCCAAGACCTGCGCCTTAATCTGCTCACCAAGCCCAATGCCCAGTATCTCATTGATCTGCGCACGCAAGAGGCCTTTGCCAAAGGGCATATCAGAGGCTCGAACCGGGTGGATTTCGAGAATGTTTACGATCATGTTAAGGGTATTGATGCAGCCTCCTACGAGAACATTGTTGTAATCTGCTTTGCAGGCCAGGCTTCGGCCTATGCTGTTTCCCTGCTTCGGGCCGCAGGCTATGCCAATGCCATTTCTCTCAAATGGGGCATAAGCTCATGGGCCGCGGCCTTTGCCCAGGAGTCTTGGCTGAAAAACTTGAGCAACATGAGGGCAGATGAATTTGTCTCGACCCCGTCTCCTGCCAAAAATCCTGCCGGGACACTGCCCACAATCAACACTGGCAAGACCACTGCAAAGGAAATTCTGGAAGCAAGGCTCAATGCCCTTTTTGCAGAGGGCTTCAGGCCGGTGATGGTGAGCCACTGCTGCGTTTTCAACAGTTGGTACTGCAACAGCGATTATTACATCATCAACTACTGGCCCGAAGAGCTTTATACAAAAATCGGCCACATACCCGGCGCTGTAAATTACCCCATAAGCGAGCAGCCGTTTAAGAGCACCACGGCTCTTCTTACCTTGTCCACGGAAAAGCCAAATGTAATTTACTGCTACACGGGCCAGACCAGCGCCTATGCTGCGGGCTTTCTGCGGCTTCTTGGCTACGATGCCCGCTCCCTGCTATTTGGGGCCAACAGCATAATCTACGACCGAATGAAGGAGAACAAGGTTCCAAACACCTTTTTGCCGGAAACGGAAATCATGAACTATGATTTTGTGAGCGGAGAATAAGGGCAGGTTTGAGCATTTTTGAAGGGCAAAAAAACTGTTGCGGGGGTAGCGCCAGGCAAAAGAGCGCTCCCCCGCAAGCTGTTTTTGGGGATGAATCTTTTGCCGGAAGTTTCCCGCTGGCTTTCCGCCAAGGGTCAGCAGGGTCTATTCTGCAAGATAACGGCAGACCGTGTGCAGGCCTGCCATGTCGTGGATGTCTGTTCGCATGAAGGGCACGCGCACACTCTCAAGGGGGCGGCTGGACTGCTCAAGAAAGTGGCGGATGGAGCGTTTGTCTGCCTCGGCAAGCAGAATTGCAAGGCGAAGGTTGGCGCAGAGGGCATCTATGGCTGTTTTGTGGCCAGGCAGCTTTTCAACGGATTGCCTGCCTAAAGCCTTAACCTCATCAGAGCCAAGATTAGTTGGCGAAGTATAGACCCTGTTGAATATCACCTCGCCAAGGGGCATTTTTTCACAGATGAGCCTATCCAAAAAAAAGCTGGCCTCCAATAGCGATGGCGACTGGGGGCTTGTTACCAGCACAAAGGCAGTAGCCGGGTCGCTCATGAGCTGGCGCACCTTGGCGGCGCGGGCTGCAAAGCCATCGTAAAGGCCTTCAAAAACCAGAAAAAAATCCGCAATGTCAGCCAGTGTCTGGTAGCCGGTCACTTTTTCCAGAACCCTGAAGGCCATAGAAGCGCCCGAATTGAGAAACTTGAAGCCCAGCTTGCTGGCCTTTAAATATGGCCCCACAAACCAGGCAATGACCTTGGCATCCAGAAAGCTTGTCAGCCTGTTGGGTGCATCCAGAAAATCCAGGGCATGGCGGGTGGGTGGGGTGTCCAGCACAATGAGGTCGTATTCATTGCGGCAGGCCAGCTCAAAGAGCTTTTCCGTGGCGGAAAACTCCTGGCTTCCGGCAAGGGCTGTGGTTATGTTCTGGTAAAAGGGGTTATTCAAAACCCGGTTGCGGACGACTTCATCGGGTGCTATGCGGCAGATGAGTTCATCAAAGGTGGTTTTGGAATCGAGCATCATGCCCCATAGCTCGCCCTTTGGGGCAAGCCCTGCCTGGGCAAAAACCAGATCCGGAATGCGTGTCTCTTTGTTACCAAGCTCTTTTAGGCCCAGAGAATCCGCCAGCCTCTTGGCCGGGTCTATGGTGCATACCAGAACCTTTCTGCCCTCCATTGCCGCTGCAAGGGCAAGCGAGGCGCTTATTGTGGTCTTGCCCACTCCGCCGGACCCGCATACCACAAGAATGCTCTTTTCCTTCAACAGGTCGGCAAGGGCCATCACACGCCTCCGCACAGGGCTTGGCTTATGAGATTTGCCAGCCTTTTCACGCCGTCCATGTCCACCCTGCCAGGATACTCATAGGGCAGCTCAACAATGGGTGTGGGAAGGCGTTTTGCAGCAAGCTCAAGGTATTGTCTGCACGACTGGGCACGGGCCTGCCGGTCTGCGGCTGCATCAAAAAGCGCCTTGCCGCTGCAGGGCCAGATTTGGTCCAGAGTGTTTCGTGCGGCTTCATCAGAAAGCAGATTGTCGCAGGCTGCCTTTTCATCTGGCAAAAAAGGCTCCGGGTGCACGCCGTTCATGAAGGTAACGCCCACCTGCATACCCATTGTGCTTTTTGCCATGTCCGCAAGGGTCACGGCCTCATTCAGGGGCATTTCTTCCGGCAGGGACACAACATTTACAACTGTGCGCTCCGGGTCCCGCAGCATATCCAGCAGATCCTTGGTCTGGCTCTGCATTCTGCCGAATTTCAAAATATCTGCAAAAATTGCAGGAACCCTTAAAAAGGAAAGGCCATGACCTGTGGCCGGAGCATCAACCACAATCATGTCGTATTCCGGGCGCTTGTTTTTGCCGCGGCCCACGGTGCGCTGATGGGTGTGCCATATCTTGCCCACGGTGACAAGCTCTCGCCAGCCTGGGGCTGCCTGCATAAAATAACTCACAAACCTGTTGTTCAGAAAAAGCTTGGCAGCCGCAGCCACTTTTATTTGCAGGGCTGCATATTCCTCTAAAGCCTTAAAAGGCTCCAGGGTGAAAACCGCAAGGCGCGGAGCTATCCTCGTCTCCTTGTAAACCGGGATGTCCTTGCCAAGTATATAGCGCAAATTCGGAGACTTATCCACCTCCATGAGGATGACATTCTTGCCCCTTTCCTGGGCTGCCCAGGCAAGAGCCATAGACAGGGTGGTCTTGCCCACCCCGCCTTTGCCGGTCATGAAAACTATGCGCTTGTCAAAAATTGCTTCCAGGCTCATGCCGGTTATCTCTTGTTTTAACGGGCCGTGGCACCATTTCCATTTAAGGCAGGTATGGTGCAACACTTATAAAACGAGGCCGATAAAGGCTGGCCTTTCTAATGGCCGCCGGGCATGAAAAATAGACCGATTTTATGCGCTGTGTCAAACAATACAGGCAAGATTTGCTCTTTGGGCAAGGCCTGCGTTATGCTTGACGCGGGCGCGAAGTAGCCTTATAAAAAGACCTGAAAGAGCTTTTAAGATGTTGGGGTACAATGACTGCGCCCCTGCCGGTTAATTGCCGACAGGCCTTTTGCTGCCTGCCACAATGGAAAGGAAAAATCTGATGAAGGAAAAAGTTGAAGCTGCCATTAACAAAATCCGGCCCACCCTCCAGGCTGACGGCGGAGATGTGGAACTTGTGGAAGTCGGCGAAGACGGCGCAGTGCTTGTGCGCCTTCAGGGTGCCTGCCGCGGCTGCCCCATGAGCCAGATGACGCTGAAAAACGGCATTGAAAAGTTTTTGAAAAAGGAAGTTCCGGGGGTCAAGTCCGTAGATAAGGTGGACTGAATTTTTGCTGCAAGGTTTTGCACGGCCCGCAGGATAAAACAAAAAAATCCGGCGGGCCTTTGCATTTTTTGGCCTTAAAAAACAACACACAACCATAAGGAAAAGCCAGGCCATGAGCATTGCCAAGGACATGGAGCAGAGTTTAACCGCATCATCCTGGATACGGAAGATGTTTGAAGAAGGGGCGCGTCTGGCCCGCGAGCACGGCAGGGAAAATATCTGCGATTTCACCCTGGGAAACCCCAACATAGCCCCGCCGGAAAAATTCTTCGAGGTGCTTGGAGACTGCGCCAACACCAAAGGCAAGAGCGTTCACGGCTATATGCCAAATGCCGGATACCCAATTGTTAGGGCAGAGGTTGCCCGCCACATAAAGCAGAGCCAGGGTGTGGCCGTTACGGAAAACGAGGTCATAATGACCTGCGGCGCAGCAGGGGCCTTGAATGTGATGCTAAAGGCCATACTTGACCCCGGCGACACGGTGGTTACGCCTGCCCCATTTTTTGCGGAATATGTTTTTTATGCAAAAAACCACGGCGGCTCCCTGGTAACGGCAGCCACAAACGGGGACTTTTCCCTGAATCTGGACTCACTTGAAAAGGCCATTTCGCCAAAAACCAAAGCTGTTCTCATAAACTCGCCCAACAACCCCACAGGCGCGGTCTATTCCCTGGAAAGCCTTGTTCAATTAGGCGAGCTGCTCACAAGAAAAAGCCGGGAATACAATCGCACCATCTATCTGCTTTCTGATGAGCCTTATCGGGACATTGTTTTTGACGGGCTTACCGTTCCAAGCCTGTTTTCGGTTTATCCCCAGACCATTGTGGCCTTTTCCTATTCCAAGGCCCTTTCTCTGCCCGGAGAGCGCATAGGCTGGCTGGCCCTGCACCCGGAGGCGACATACAAGAACGAGCTGATGGCTGCCATGACCTTGGCCAACCGCATACTTGGCTTTGTGAATGCCCCGGCCCTGATGCAGCGGGTTGTGGCCAATCTCCAGGGCCTTTTTGTGGATGTCAGCCAGTACGAGAAAAAGCGCGAGATCCTTTGCCGGGGCCTTGCGGATGCAGGCTACAAATTCACAAAGCCAAGCGGTGGCTTTTACCTTTTTTGCCCCACGCCAACCGATGATGACCTGGCCTTTGTGAATGCTTTGGCCCAGGAGCGTATTCTTGTTGTGCCGGGCCGGGGTTTTGCAGGGCCGGGCCACATGAGAATAGCCTTCTGTGTAGAGGACGCAGCAATAGAAAAGGCCATTCCCGGCTTTAAAAGGGTGTTTGAAAAGTTTGCCGGATAAGCGGATTGGAACAGACGGTAAAAGAGCGGGGGAAGGCCTTATTTGAAATAAGAGCTTTCCCCCGCTGCTTTTTGGAAACCTTAAAAAACCGCTCGCTTGTCCTTTTTAAAACCTTCAGGCTGCATTGCTTGCCGGAAAATAATCGCTTTTGAGCCTGCCGTCAGAGATTATCATCCTGCGCTTGGCGTAGGCCGCGCATTCCATGCTGTGGGTCACCATTATTATTGTCATGCCCGAAGCATTGAACTTTTCAAACAGGGCCATCAATTCTGCGCTGTTTTTGGAGTCCAGGTTGCCGGAAGGTTCATCTGCAAGGAGTATGGGCGGCTCGTTGACAATAGCCCTTGCCATTGCCGTGCGCTCCTTTTCTCCGCCGGAAATCTCCCCTGGCAGGCGAAAAGCCTTTTCAGCAAGGCCCACCTGGGAAAGGGCATGGGAGGCCATCTGCTGCTTGCGCTTTTTGCCAAGAGGCATAACTGCAAGGGGCAGCATGACATTTTCAAGGACCGTGAGGTAAGGCACAAGATGAAAGCCCTGGAACACAAAGCCTAAATATTCCCTGCGAAAATCCGCCTGCTTCTCAACATTCAGGCCGTAAATGTCAATGCCATCCACAACAAGCCTGCCGGATGTGGGTGCATTCATGGCCCCCAGTATGCCAAGAAGGGTTGATTTTCCGGAGCCTGATTCTCCCATTATGCTCACAAACTCGCCGGAGGCGATTTCAAAGCTTATATTGGATACAGCCTTTACCGCTGCCTGTCCGGCACCAAAGGTCTTGCTCAAATCACGGGCAATTATGTAGCTCATGAAAAAACCCTCCTCTTATAGGGCGCGCAGGGCGTCATTGGGGTCCATTCTTGCTGCAAGAAATGCAGGATAAATGCTGGCCGCAAGCCCAAGGGCAATGGCCAGAAAAACGGCTCCCGCGGCCATTTCCCCGGAAAATGGGATCTGGACACTTTGGCCGTCCGCCTCTGCAACAAGGGCTGCAAAGGCAAAGGCAAGACCCAGGCCATAGCCTGCCAGGCCCGCCAGCAGGGAAAGCATTCCCGACTCAAGAAAGACGATTTTCATTATATGCCTCCGGCGAAAGCCCACAGCCCGGAAAATGCCTATCTCGCTTGTGCGCTCCCTTACGCTGCCCATCATGGTTACAAGCACCACAAGGCCGCCTATGAAAAGGATGACAGCAGAAATCCAGTAGGCAAATCTCTTGAAATGGCCAAGCATTTCCATGCGGGTTTTCACAACCTGGGCAATGGCCATCACATTGGCATCCGGCAGAGCCTCTTTTATGTAGCCCACCATTTCCACAATGGGGCAGTCCTTGCAAAGGGCTGCAATTTCCACCATGGAAACAAGCCCCTGCTTGTTGAAAAGGGCCTGGGCGTCTTCAAGGTGCACAAAGGCCAGGGCGTCATCCTGGGAGCCGGTATTGGCAATCACCCCGGAAACCGGCATCAGGACACCCTTCACGGGCAGCATATCTCCGGTGTTGAGGTTTAACACCCTGGCTGCATCGGCCCCCAAAAGCACTTCGCCGACGGCGGGCATATTTCCCTGTACCTGCCACCAGGGTTTAAGGATATGGGAAACAGAAAAATCAATGCCTGCCATCAAAATTCGCGTATCTTCAACAGAGGCCACCCCCAGGACAACAGGCCCCACAGCCGCTATGTTGCCTGCATAGGGAATGTGCTCCAGGCGGGCAAGGTCTGACTGGCGGATTTCCTCCAACTCAAAGGAAACGCCCCCTAAAGCAAGGCCGCCGTAGCCAAGCGCAAGGCTTTCAGTCTGGGGAGTGATGAGGATGTTGGCCCCGTACTGCTCAAGCTTGTGAAGAATGTCGCTGGAAACAGCATTCACATAGGTCAATATGCCCACAGTCGTGGCAACGCCTATGACAAGCCCTGCCAGTATGAAGGTGGCCTTGCCCTTGCGGCGCAGCAGATTTCTTGTGGATATGACTGATAGATTCATTATCTTCCCCCCCTGACGGAAAAGTTGAAGAAACCGGCTCCGGCTTCAATGTCTTTGGCGGCAATGTAAAGGGTGTCATCTTCCACGCGGCGGTCCAGAGGCGCGGGATTGCACCCTCCAGCCACTTCGTTGACCCTGCTTGTTAAAAACCTCATGCCGCAGTTCAGGCAGACCATATAGTCTTTGTCCTGGGCATAGCCCCGGTTGGCCCGCCAGCATACATCGCAGGCATCAAAGGCCGCCCGGATTAGGCCGTCTGCGCTTTTCACCACAAAGTAGCGGATCTCGATATCGCCGTGGGCATATCGGAAAAAACGCGCCCGCCCGTCATCAAAATCCGCCACAGGCATTGCAACTTGGCCATCTGCGGGCTGGGGTCCGGAAGCAGCCTGGGGCTCCTGGGTAACATTGCTGAAAAACTGGCAGCATGGCCTGAAGCCGAGCGTAAAAACCAAAAGCAGGCCAAGCCCTATGGCAAGACCCACCCAAAGGATTGCAAAGCTCTTTTTGTTTTCACCCAGCACGGCAGCTTTTTTGGCTGCCAGTTTTTTTTCATCTTGTTCATGCATGGATTGGGACATTAGTTTTTCCCTTTATATAAGTGGCCGAAAAATTGAGGTCGCCCGGATATGGCAGGCTTTTTTGGCAGGCCTGCCATTAATGAAATCCGGGGATAGCGCCCTAAACAAAAAGAATTGGCCAGTCAGGGAAAAATCAAATCAGCAGAGAGAGAAATTTCAGATAAATGGGAATTTTTTGGGGGAGTATTTTCTGCCCGGCTTCCTGGTCATTGCAGCAGGGGAGCAAAAAAACCGGGGCTTGGCAGCATCCGCCTAACCCAAGGGCCGACGGTTGGACTAAATTGCCGCCCGAATAAGCCGCAGGGTTTTGGCCCGGCCCGCTGCACTGCATTACAGACTGCTCTTGAGTCTGGCAGCAGCCTGCCTGTGTGCCAAAATCCCCGCTGTTTTGCCCAAAGGCCCCGGTGCCCGATTGGCAACAGGGCATGGCGCAGTTCTGCAGGCCCGTGCAGGCAAGGGCAGGGCCGGGCAGCATAAGGGTTGCAGCCAGAAGAAGAACAAGGAATTTGGCAGGCCGATAAATCATACTATTATAGTAGGAATATCTCCTGCCTCTGTCAAGCAAAAGCAAAAAAATGCTCGATCTTGCGAGTGCTTGTTCGGGCTTTTATGGCAGAAGGCAAAAGGCCTGATTTTTTTAATGCCTGAAAATTGGCCATTGAGGAATTTTTCTGCTTTGCTATAAATATCTTCTCATTAATAAAAAAACTCTTTGCCCAATGCTTTGGTGTACGGCGTGAAGCAGGTTATCAACATTTTTTTAAGTTGAAAATTCCAATGCCTGGGTATCCGGGCCTTAAGGAGTGATTGCCATGCCTTTGGATCTTGTTCAGCTTGAACTTGCTGTACCCCTGTACCAGATAGGCCTGCTGCTTTTTATATCCACGCTGACCCTTCTTTTTGGGCGCATCCGTCTGTCACTTATGGTAAATTATCTTTTTACCCTGCATTGGGGCTATATCCTGAATCGCGATATTCTTGTGGGTCAGGGCCTTGAGAGCCTTAACGCCTTCACTATGGCATATTTTGGTTTTGGCGTTGCCATAGTGCTTCTGGCAACCCTGGGGTTTTTGGCTGGATCTGATCATTAAAAAAGGATTCAAGGAAATTGAGCTTCCAGCACACTCATAACCACAACCTGTTTTTGCAAGGGGCAAGCGCGCGCCTTGCGCTTTGTTTTTTTCTGGTTTTGATTGTGCTTTGCGCTCCTCTGACAGGGGTGCAGGCCGGGTCAGAAACTCCGGCACAAATCCTTGTTCAAGGCGAAACAGCCTATTTTTCCGGCTACATAACTGATCAGACCGTGTCTGATTTCATGCAGGCAGTTGAAGGAAAAAATATCCGCACACTGGTTTTAAACAGCACCGGCGGCGAAATAAATGCCGGAATGGACATGGGCCTGTGGATATTTGAAAACAAGGTGGATGTGTTGGTTGACGGCCTGTGCATGTCGTCTTGCGCCAACTATCTTTTTGTGGCAGGGCGCAACAAGACCCTGCTCCCCGGCTCCGTGGTGGCGTGGCATGGCAGCGCCATGCAGCAGAATATGCTCTCCCGCGGGCAGGTGGCAGAGCAACTGCGCCAGGCCATAGGCAGCAAGCCCATGCAGGAGCCGGAGTTTGAAGCCCTTGTTGAGCAGACCTGGGGCTATCTGGTCAAAAGCAGGGAAAAACAGGCCGCCTTTTTTTCAAAAATAGGTGTGGATGAAAACATTTGCAGGATTGGTTCAGAAAAGTTCAATGCCGAAGATTTCTTCACCCTGTCTGTTGATGACATGACCCGCTTCGGGGTGAAAAATGTCTGCGCCCCGCCGGATTATCCGCCTGACCTGACAGAGCTTTCCAAAAAAAAGCCCATTGTGCATATCCGCCTGCCGCCGGTCAGCGAGGACGCTTCACAATAAATTGCCGCAAACTTAAAAAAAACCGGCAACTGCTCACTGCCTGCGCCCGGAAAAACGCACAACATCCAAAAGGCAGGAAAAAGAATCCGTCCAGCACAGGGCTTCTTCATCCGGGGTTTTCCACCCTGGGGCAGAGGCTGAAAGTTTCTGTATGGCCTGCCGGTTTTTTGAAAGGGCCACCCATCGGGACGGAAACTGGTGCAGCACCGGGTTTGCGGCGCTGTTATGCTCGCGGATTACCAGATCAAGCTTTTTTGCATTGCACACAAGCACAGGGGCAAGATCTGCAAACCGGTTGGATATGTGGAAGAGCATAATTCCGTCCGGTGAGAGCTTTTGCAGGTACATTTCAACAGCTTCAAGTGTTAGCAGATGTATGGGTATGGAGCCGCTGGAAAAGGCATCCAGAAAAAGCAAATCATAATGGGAGTCAGGCTTGTCGGCCAGTTTCAGGCGGGCGTCCCCCACAATATGGCGGATATCTGCCAGGCTGCTGTCCAGCACACCGAAGCGCTCCGTGGCCAGGCGGATGACAAGGGGGTCTATCTCAAAGAAGTCAATTGTCTGGCCGGGCCTGCCGTAAAGGGCAAGATTGCCTGTGCCAAGACCCACAACACCTATATTTTCAGCATCTGCAAAGCGCATGAGGGCCATTCCTGCGGCTGTGTCCGGGTGGTAGTAGGCCATGGGGATGTAGCGCCCGTCCGGGGTCACAAGCTCGCCGCCATGAATGGTGTTGCCCATTGTAAGAAGCCTTGCCTCCACCCAGCGGCCTTCCACAGCAGGCATGGCCGTTATCTCGTAAGCTCCGTAAAAGCTCCTGGCCCGGTGCTCGGCCTGGGTCAACCATCCAAATTCGTTTTGAATGTACGAGACAGCCACCAGAAGCGCGCCTCCGGCAAAAATAAAAGTTTTTGCCCGGCGGGTTGTTGCGAATGGAAGGCTTGTAAGACCGGCAATGGCTGCAACAATGAGCACGAGCGGAAGCTCGAAATTGCTGCGCAGAAGAATTGGCGCGGCAATGCCCCCCAATATCCCGCCCAGGCAGCCGCCAAGGGAAAGATAAAGGTAAAAGCTGGTGAGCTGCTCCTTGGGGGGCTTGGCCCTTTCCAGGTTGCCGTGGAAATACAGGCAGATGGCAAAAAGGCAGAGGCAGGCCGCAGCAAGGCTGAAAATGGCAGGAATCGGGATATCCCTGTGGCTTGTGACAAGAAAAAGAAAGATGGCCCCCAAAAGCAAAAGGGTGCGTACAGGGGATTGCCGGTTTGCAGCAGGAAAAAGAAAGCAGATTACAAAGCTCAAAAGATAAAGGCACAAAGGCACAACCCATAGCAGGGGCAGGTTGAGTATTTCTTCTGTAACATGGTGGGTAAAGGCCATCAATGCGCCCACAGGCAGCAGGGCAAGAAGCATCCAGCCAATACGCCGGGATGAAGATGGCGGGGCAGGGGCCGGACTTTTAAAATCATCAAGCGCTGTTTCTGCCTGCTGCATCTGGCGGGCGGTTTTGAGGTAGAAAATGCCGCAGGCTGCCACAAGCACAAGGTAAAGCCCATAGCCAAAAGACCATCCCATGCGCTGAAACGGTTCTGCAAAATGCCGCTCAATCACAAGGGGATAGGCCAAAAGCCCGGCAAAGGAGCCTGCATTGGAAACAGCATACAAAACATAGGGGTTGCGGTTTTTTGATTTAACATCCGCTGCAATCCAGAACTGAACCATTGGTGTTGTGGTGGCCAGCAGAAAATAAAGCGGCCCCACGGCAAAAAAGAGCAGCACAAAAATTCTTGCCCAGGGGTGCAGGCCTTCGGCTAAAAGGTTAACTTCCATTGGCCAGAAAAAAAGGGAAAGCAGCATCAAGGCGGTATATGCAGCAAAGAGCCTGGCAGGGGGCAGGTTTTTTGCCAGCCAGTGGCTTGCTGCATAACCTGCCAGAAGAAAGGCCTGGAAAAAGATGAGGGCAGAAAGCCACACCGATGAGCCGCCGCCAAACCAGGGCAGCAGGATTTTGGAGACAAGGGGTTGAACCAGAAATAAAAGAAAGGCGGAAAGGCCTATGGTTAGCCCGTGCAGAGCATGAATCATGAAGTTTGCGCCCCTGGTGTCTTTTTTTATTTAAAGCGGTTGCGTGGAAAAAATTCGCCGTCCGCCAGCGCCCTTACCCGTTTAAATTGGCAGCACGGGTTGTAAATTTAGGACCAAGGGCTTTTCCTTTAGTATTGTGTCAAAGGCCGGGACCCGCTCGCCGGAAAGGGACTTGTAAAGGCTCTCGCGGGAAAGCCCGACATCGCGGGCCACCTGGGACATACCCCTGAGCGGGCTTTTATCGCCAAGGGCTTTGGCGATAAAGGCCGCATCCTTTGTCAGCCTCCTCAAGGTAGGCTGCCATTTCCTCGGTATTACGCAGATGCTCGGCCACATCGTGTCTGCTTGTGAGTGTCTTTGTCATAAGAAAAGGCTCACCGTTCAAATATCTTATTGGTTTTACGGTCTTTTTATGCAGCCGAGATTTTAAGCACCTGGTTTCGGGGGTCAACCTTGTCTATGCGCACGGAAATAATTGTTTCAGGGGCCATTTCCGGAAGGCCCGATGCGCTCAAGGTGGCCTCTATCATAAGATCTGTAAGCAGCACCACAAATCGGTCGCGCCGCTGTTCCAAAACCATTGCCTCCTCCTTTTCGCCTATGCGGTTTTGCAGGTGGGTCAAAATCCAGTAACGATGGCGAATTGTGGAGAGGCGGCCAGCCTTGGAAAGAGGAACCTGAGTTTGGGCTATTATCTGCTCTATTTCGTGCTGGGTGTAGGGCTTTTCAACACCCAGAACCCCCCGCACCTGCCTTTGGGTTACAAGGTCGAAATATTTGCGTATGGGGGATGTGGCAGTCACATAGGCAGGCACGCCCAAGCCGGAATGAGGCTCGGCCCAGGGGGATAGCACAAAGCGGGCAAGATGCCTGCGCTGCATCCAGTTTTCAAAAATGGTGCCTTCGTCCTTTGCAAACAAACGCTTTTTGGGTTCGGGCTGGCTCCGGAAAACAGCGGGCATATTGTGCTGGTCAAGAAAGTCCGCCATCAGGCTGTTTGCCAGAATCATCAGCTCGGAAACAAGGTTTCTGGAAACCGATTCACGATTTATCCGGTGCAGGCTAACGGTCTGTTTTTCATCCAGCCAGATGGTCACTTCTGGCAGGGATATGATAAGGGCGTTGTTTGCAAGACGCTTTTGCTTCAACTTTTCCGCTATGGAGGCTAAAGCTATGACCTCCTTGTCTGCGCTCGCCATGAGATTGGCCTCGTGGTAGGTGAGCTGGCGGCGGATTCGGATAAGGCTTGGAAAAATTTCATAACCCAAAACGGTTGCTTCTGAATTGAGCCTTGCAATTATGGAAATAGCAGGCCGAACCTGGCCTGCCTTTAGGGACAAAAGCCCTTCTGCCAGAACGGGGGGCAGCATGGGGATTTTCTGATCCGGCATATAAATGGATGTCCCCCGCGAGGCTGCTTCCTGGTCAAGGGGGTCATTCTTTTTGATGAAGTAGCCCACATCTGCAATGTGAATGCCCAGGCGGGTTATGCCCTGATCCTCCTCAATGCTTATGGCGTCATCAAAGTCCAGGGTGGCTTGGCCGTCAATTGTAATGGTGGCAAGGCTCGTGAGGTCCCGGCGCTCGCATGGCTCTGCGTGGTGAACCGGGGCTTGGGCCATCTCGCTCGCTGTCTGGGAAACCTGACCGGAAAAATCCGTGGGGATTTCCAGGCGCTTCAAGCCTATGTTTTCATGGGGACCAAACTCGCCTATGCTCACCAGAAAATCAAAAAGGCCGGTTTGGGGGTCAAGGCCTGCCTTGGAAAGAATCTGACGGCCAAAGGCGTAATCCGGGGCCATGTCCTCGAACACGCACACCTGCTTTATGATATCCACCACAGGCTGCATGGCATCTGGCACACTGCCGGGCGGGTTGGCAAGGGCTTTTTTTATCCAGGCAGCTCCGTCATCCACAAGGCGGCGGCGCTCCGCCTCTTTTTCCGCCTGGGTGATGAGATTTTCGACCTGGGCTGTTGTGTGGGGAAAGAAACGGGTTATGTCAAACTTGAAGTAGATCCGGTCTTCAAAAAAGGCCCTTATTACAGCACTTGTGTGATCTGCATCCACAGGCCCGGAAAAGGCGAAAGAGGCCATGGTCTGGGCGTCAATCCACTCGGATTCCGTGTGGAGAATCTCCCAAAGCTCTTCCACATTTACGGATTTGGCCATCTGCTCGCGGTTGCGGGCTATTTCGCCAAGAAGCGCCACAATGCGCTCCCGGCCAAGCGCTGGGTTAAGGCGGCCCTGGGCGCAGAAAAGGCGTTTGGCCGCAAGGCTTACTTCCCGGTTGTTTTCCGTGAGAAGCCGGACCTTGTCATTTTTTGTCTGCACCACCATGGCGCAGAAGATGTTTTTTTTCTCTATGAATTCAACTATGGTGCCTGTTTCCATGAAGGCAGGAATAGCAGCGGTCCGTTCCAAAGTCAATGCGCCAGTAATAAGCGGCCCGGCAGGCTTGCCATGAAAGGCTTTTAAGCAAAAAGGCCCGGCTCATCAATCAATGCGCCGGGCCTTTAATGTTGGGCTTGAAGCAAAATTTGCCGTGTCTATGGAAGGCCCTGTCAGTTCATGGATGAAAGGTAGGCCCTTAAATTGCGTTTTTGTTTTTTAAGGCCAAGCTTGTTGCGAAGACTGTCCCTGTGGAATTCCACGGCCCGTTTGGAAATGCCCATGACCTTTGCGGCCTCCTTGCTGGAAGCGCCCATGCGCACAAGGTTTGCCACCTCTATTTCCCTGGGTGTAAGGTTTGGGTGCTTGGCAACTATTGTCCGCATGAAAGGGGCCACCACTTCCTTTAAATTGGATTCAATGACGCTGATGTAAACAGTCTGATCCACGGAGAGGGGCGTTTCTTTCATACGGGCCACATAGGGCAGTATCAGCTCTTCGACATTTGTCACAATTCGCTGCTCAAGCTTTTTCAACTCATCCTTGCTCTGGGAAAGCAGAATGCGAAGGGCATCATTGACTTCCTGAAGCTGGCGGGTCGTAATTTCAAGCTCCTGGTCTTTCTGGCCCAAATCCCTTGTGGCGTTTTTGAGATCCGTAATGTCCTTTACCGATGTGACAAGATGAGGCATATGGTGGATGTGGATGATTTCCGCAGAATACAGACAGTCTCTTTCCTTGCCCTTGAAAATCGCCTTTACCTCAACATTTTTTAAGTTACCCTCTTTTTTGAGAGTATCAACAAGACGCTGCCTTTTTGTGGCATCCTTCCAAAGCCCAAGCTGGATGCTGGTTTTGCCTATCACATCGCCCATTTTAAGGCCTGTCATATCCAAAAAGGCCTGGTTCACCTCAACATAGCGGCCCTCCTCCATTGTGCTCAAGGCCATGGGGTCCGGGGTTGCCATAAAGGCCTTGTGGAATTTCTCTTCGGAAAGGGCCAGAGCCTGCTCCGTGTTTTTCCTGTTTACCAGCTCCTCCTCCAGGCGGGCCTTTGTTCTCTCCAATTCCTGGGTGCGGATGGCCACGGTCTGCTCCAACAGATCTTCCGCGCTCAAGCCCTTTGCCTTTACAGCTTTTTGAGTTTCCTTCTTTACCATTAGTTATGCCTTTTTCTTTTATGGTGCCTGGTTAAAGCAAATCTTTCCCTAAAAAATATAAACGCCTGTTCTGGCAAGGCCCTATTTTAAAAGCGTTGTCAGCAGGCCTTAATGCTTGTCTTCACCACCTTTTTGGGTGGTGCCTCTTTTTGCACGGCCTGTTGCCGGGCAGGCAAAATTAATTCCCACTTTAAAGGTCCTGATAATGCCTGTCAAAGGAAAAAATATAAAATATCAGGGTCCAAGACAAAATTATCATGATTTTATCTGCTTTTACTTGTTTTTTACAAGATACAGGAAGTCTTATGGCAATCATTATGGAATATAACTAGCTGATTAAAAATGGATAAGCTAAAAATAACAGGGCTGATAAAAAGCAAAGCTTTGTCTATGGATGGCACATACGCACCGGCATGGGAGCGTTTCTTAAAAAATCTGGCGGAAGGTTTTTTGCTGGGGTGGCTTTTGTTCAAAGCCACCCCAAGGATTATTTTGCGGATTTTTGTGTTCTGACAAAAAGCTCTGCCTGCCTTATTTTGCTGCCATGCGAAGAGCCGCATCCAAACGGATTGTT
>JAGVAW010000320.1 GCA_020060085.1 Desulfobacterales bacterium | reverse complement strand
TTGCCCTTTCGCCCTGGACAATTCCCCTTGCGCTTTCTGCCCTGTTAAATGCCGCAGGCCCTTTTGTGCATGACAGCTTCGGGCTTTTGACGCTGCTGCGCTTTTTTGCGGCTGTTATGCTGCTTTTGCCCCCTACCCTTCTCATGGGCGCAACCCTGCCAGTGCTTTCCACCTGGATGGAGCAAAGGGCGGGCCAGGGTTCCTATCGGGCCTCATCTTTGTATTCCTGGAACACTTTTGGGGCGACTGTTGGCGTGGCTTTTGGCGGTTTCTGGCTGCTTCCACAAATGGGAATGCAAAAAAGCCTTCTTGTTGCTGCCGCTGCCAACCTTTTCATCGCCATATTCTGCCTTGTTGCAGGAAGCCGCATTGCATCAGCCAAAGAAATTTTTGCACCAAAAAAACCCGTGGCCGCCAAAGATGCGGCAGATGCAGCAGACCCCCGGCTGATTTTGGGAGGGGCGGGAGTAGCCCTGGCCGGGGCTGCGGCCATGATATGCCAGGTGGTGTGGACAAGGGTGGCAACCCTTGTGCTTGGGGCCTCGGTATATTCCTTCACGGTTGTGCTTGGGGTTTTTCTGGCCGGGCTTGCCCTGGGCGCGCTTTTTGTGACCTGGGCCTGCCACAAAAAACCCCAATCAACAGGGGCCGTGTTGCAGGCCCTGCTTATGGGCGGGGCTGTGGCAATAATTGCAACCGGCTATGTTTTTTCCTTTCTGCCTGCATGGGCTGTGGGCCTGCATTCATCCATAAACACCGGAGCCGGGGCCTTTTCCCTTTTGCAGTTGCAGCTTGCCATTGCAGCAGCCCTTCTTTTTGTGCCTGTTCTCATTTTAGGGGGCATTTTTCCGGCAGCCCTGCTTGCTTTGGCCCGCGAGACAAAGGCCATAGGCAGCGAGGTTGGCCGCCTTTACGCCTGGAACATTGCTGGCAGCGTTAGCGGGGTTCTGCTTGCCGGGTTTGTTCTGCTGCCCCTTTTCGGGGTGAGCATATCTTTGGGCTGGGCCGCAAGCCTGCTGCTTTTGGCAGGCCTTTTTTATTCGCAGTTGAACATGGGTCTTTCCATAAAAAAAGGCGCGCCCGTGGCTTTGGTGATGGCTGTTGCCATCTGGCTTGTGCTGCCCCCCTGGGACCGCCAGCTTATGGCAAGCGGCGTGCATACCTATGCCCCTGCCTACAAGGGGCTGGTAGGCCCCCAACAGCTTGCAGACCATGTTCGTAAAAATCAGGAAATCCTCTACTATGCAGACGGCATGACAGCCACCATAATGGTGACAAGGGATCGCACCATAAGGGACAGGGATGTGCTCTACATCTCCACAGACGGCAAGATGGACGGCTCATCGGACCTGGATATGCCCACCCAAAGGCTGGCAGCCCACCTCCCAATGCTGCTGCACCCGGCCCCAAAAAAGGCGGCCATTATCGGCATGGGCACAGGTTGCAGCGCGGGTTCCGCTTCCCTTCACCCCCAAAGCCAGGTAAAACTCATTGAAATTGAAGCAAAAATGGTGGAAGGCTCCAGATTTTTCCTTGCCCACAACCACGATGTTCACAACCGCGAGAATGTTGATCTTACTGTTTCGGACGGCAGGCTGCACCTTCTCATGCAAAGGGGGGTTTACGATGTGGTTGTTTCCGTGCCTTCCAACCCCTGGCTGGCCGGGTCTGCCAACCTTTTCACAGCAGACTTTTTTGCCCGTGCCGCAGGGGCCTTGAATGAGGGGGGAATCTTTGCCCAGTGGGTGCAGACCTACTCCATGAGCAGCGAAAACTTTGCCATGGTGGTGCGCGGATTTGTGAAAGCCTTTCCCCATACCCTTCTGGCAACAACCATTCCTGGAGATGTTCTGCTTTTAGGCTCCCAAAAGCCCTTTGACTTTGATCTGGAAGCAATCAGCCGGAAAATGAGCGACAAAGCAATAAGAGCAGATCTTGCAGACAGGCGGCTGCAAATCCGCTCGGTTTATGACCTTATGGCGCGAATCCGCGTTCTGCCAGAATTTGTGCAGCAGCTTGCCGGGCAGGGCCAGCTCCATACCGATGATCACCCCATCCTGGCCTACAGGGCGCCTTTGGACCTGCACCAGGACACATGGCCCCAAAACGAGCAGCTAATCACCCGCTTTGCAACAGGCATTGCCCCGGCCCTTATGGCAGCAAGGGGGCCGGATTATTTTCTGGCCCACCAGCAGGCCCTGGCAGAAGCCTATGAGCGCTACCTGGGGGCAGACAGCAAGGAGGCTCTTTACACCTGGCGTATTTTGCAGCAGTGAAAAGCCGCCTCCAAAGGCCCTTCAATCCGATTATCACCCCGCAACACCCAGGGCTCCCTGGGGCCGTCCTGTACGCCGGTGCTTGAAAAGAAAAAACCTTTCGTTGGGTGGCAGGCTCTTTCGCCCGTATGCTTTTTTCGTGTGGCTCGTGTTTTTCGTGGTTTAAGCTGTAACTTTTTCCGTCATTTAACCCCCTTGTTAAGCGGAATGTTGGCCATGTTTTCCAGATACCAGGTGCAGGCGCGGCCCTTCCACCAGGGCTGGTCGCGGCAGCCCATGTCTAAAGCCACCTCGTTTGCTGCAATGTAGCCCGAAGCCAGCCACGAGGCCCCGAATGGATGAATGGAGTTGGAAAGATAAAGGTTGGGGAAGAAGGTGCGGCTGCCGCCGTCCTTTAATATGCCCGGCAGGGGGCGGTTCATATAGAACTGATCCGGCAGCATGGACCCGCCTATCCAGTTGCCCAAAATGGCAGAGGGGTTGTTTCTCTGCATATCCAGCGGCGTGTAGATGATTCGATCCTTCACAAGCTTTTTAAAGCCGGGTGCATAGGAATCGTAGGCGTCAGTAACCTCATCGGCAAGCTGGTGCTTTATCCTGTCCCAGGAGGAAAGCCCGTTAAGCTTGCCGTGCTGCCAGCGAAGGGGGGCAGGCGGCACATCCATCCACAAAAAGGCCGTGTGGCAGCCTTCCGGGGCCTGGCTTGGGTCTGCCAGGGTTGGCACAAACCAGTTGCCGATGACCTTTGGATTGATTATCCCGGAGACAAGCCGCGCATTGTAAAGGGCCATCTCCTCGCTGTCCTCTCCGCCAAAATAGCCCATTGCGCATTTTCTTATGTTGGGGTCAAAGTCCTGGGCAGCCCACTGGGGCGGGCCGTCCAGAGCATAGTAAACCCCAAAGAGGTTCTGCTCGGAATAGCTAAAGGTGTTGATGTAGGTGCTCATCTCTTGGCCCAGGTGCTCAACTCCTATCATCTGGTTAAAGGTAGGAACCACGCTTACATCTGACACGATTTTTTTTGCAAAAAAGCTCTCGCCGGGAAACACGGCCCTGTCCGAGAGCTTGACACCCACAGCCTCGCCTTTTTCCACAATAATTTTTTCCACCGGGCAGGATGGCAGAATCTTAACCCCCCAATGCACAGCCGCCTTTACAAGGCCGTGGGTAAGGGCATGGGAGCCCCCACGGGTGAAATGCACGGGAAAAAGCGGCCCGAAAAGCGGGCCAAGCATGGCGCAGCCTAGTGACCCCACAGTCTTGTGAATGGGCGGCAGGCCGCCTATCCAGGCAAGGGACTGGATCATGGTGCGAAGATAATCCGAATCGTAAATATGCTCCAAAACCTCAAAGCCGTTCATGCGGAAGATGTCTTCAAAGGAAAGGGGAATGTCCATCTGTGCATTCAAGCGGCTCTGGGTCTCTGAAAGCTGGGCAAGCACCTTTTTGGAAGGGGCCGTGAAAAGGAAATTATGGAGCATATCCATTATTTCGCTGATGTTGGGCAGCATGAAATTGACGGCCTTTTCCATGCGCAAAGCATCTGATTCCGAGAGCTTTTTCCAGTTTTCAATGGTGTCAAAGGGGTTTACACCCAAAAGGGCGCATTTGCCGTCAGCAAAGTTCTTGCCGTAAACAAACTGCGTTCCCATAACCTCCACGCCCCAGCGGGGAAGCTCCAGGTCTATCATGGGCGGCCCCAGGGCTGTAATCATCCAGGTGGAATGAAGGTTATGCAGAAAGCCCGGCAGACCCACCTCCACAGTATCGCAGTGCGCACCGCATTCCCCCCGGCCCTCCAGCACAAGCACCTTAAGACCCGCCCGGCCAAGATAACAGGCGCAGGCCAGGCCGTTAATGCCCCCTCCGATAACAATCACATCGTATTGTCCCATGATGACAACCCTCCGTTTTTCTTGATTTTGCCAATAAAAAACCTTTTTGCGGGGGGAAAACTTTTTTGGAAAAACCTTTTCCCCCCGCACCCCCTTTTCAAAAAACTTAAACCACGAAAAACACGAACCACACGAAAAAAACCAAGGCCGACAAAAAACAACCCGAACCCGTCATTCCGCTGGGTGGCACTGGCAAATGTTGCCAGTGTGCGATAAGCACAAGAGGCAAGGCCTTCAGAACAGATGAGACTTTTGCCTTGCCAGACTCTATGCGCCTATCCTCTTGTCCTTTAAGAACCCAATGCAACAAAGTTGCCGGAGCCATATGCGAATCTGTTCTTCCGCATAACACTCTATTATAATTACCTAAAAGTTTTTGGGGGAGGGGGTGCGGGGGAGGGAGGCTTTTTTACAAAAAAGCCCCCTCCCCCGGAAAAATTATTAAGTTTTACAATCAGTTCCTCTTTTTTCTCACCTTTTGCCCGTGCGGGAGCGGCGCATCATGGCATCATAAGCCTTGTTGACCTTTTCCAGGCGCTCCTTGTCTGATTCGGTTGCAAATTCCTTGCGGTGAAGCAGGTAGCTCAAATACCTGTGGGCATTCTTTATTCCCAGAACCAATACGGAAATGTTGAAAAGGATTTTCATGAAGCCTGGAATGTCATCAGGCTCCATTGTCACCCTAAATTCCCAGTTCACAGGGTCCTGCATATTGCCCACAATGAGAATGTTGCCGGTTTCCGGGTCTTTGGTGACTGTGTAATGGCGAAAGTCCATGGTGATTTCCGTTGAACCAAGACCTCTGGACCACAGCTTCATGGGCTTTTTCTCCTTTTTGCAGCGGTTGTTGTTTTCAATAAAAGGCCCGGCAATATGGTCGGTCGCCGGGCCGCAAGTCTTTACAGATAGGTGTCAATGTATTTTTCGATTGAGACAGGAACCTTCCACCAGGGTTTTATGTCCATATCCCGCGCAATGGCATTTGCTGCAATGTAGCCCGGCCCGCCAAGAATCAGCCCGCCCGGATACAGCGAGGCCCCGCAAAGGTAAAGGCCCTCCAAAGGCGTGGCCGACTGGCTGCAAAGGTCATTGGGTCTGAAAAAGCCCATCTGGAGCGAGCTGTAATCGCCGTGCTTTATGGAGCCGCGCACCATTGCAGGGTTGCGCGTTTCAATGTCCAACGGCGATTCGCTTGAAATGCGCGCTATGTTTTTATCTTCAAGGTTGTCTGCATAGCGCCGCCAGGTTTCCAGAAGGGCCTTTTCCATTTGGGGCTTGGCTGCCTCCCAGCCGCCTTCAATTTCATAAGGCGCAAGCACCTGAAAAAAGCTTGTGAACAGCCCGTGCATCCGCGAAAGGGTTTTGTCATAGCGCGATTCGCAGGTGGCGTGCCCTGCTGCCATAGGCAGACCGTCGCCCAAAGCCGCATCAAAGCAGGCAGAAACATCATCAGCACCCTCAAAACCCAGCAGGGCCATGAATGCATCATTCACATGGGCATCGCCTGCCTTGTAAACAGGCGGCTTTTTAGTGGCCACATGAAGGGTGAAAAGGCTCCACTTGTCCCACTTCCATTTTTCTGCTGCGCCAGCAAGCTCAGCCGGGCAGTTGTCTTTGCCCACAAGCTCAAGAAAGGTGTTCTGCGGCGGCAGGCTGGATACAACCACATTTGCCAAAAACTGCCTGCCGTCATAAGTCTCCACACCAACTGCCCGCCCGTTTTCGGTCAGTATTTTGTCAACCTGGCTCACCTCAAAAATTCTGCCTTTGTTGGCCAGAATCTCCTTGCCCAGCGAGCTGGCCAGCTTGTGGGAGCCTCCCACGCAAAGGCATTTGTTCATGTTGCGATAAATGAGAAGGGGAACCATAAAGCCCAGGCCCGGAATGTCCGGGTCCAGGCCCCATATGCACGAGATGTAGAGCAAAAGCGCGCGCACCTTGTCGTGGGAGAAGGTGTCTGTCACCACCTCCCTGGGGCTGGCCTCGGAGATTTCCATCAACTCCCTGCCCAAGGGCGTGCGGGAAAGGTTCACGGCAAATTCAATGGGCGGAACTGGGGGCCAGTAGGTGGCAGGCCCCAGGATTTCATCTACAAACCTTTGATACTGGCGTATTTTGTGGGTAAAGGTCTTGGCGTCCTGCCCGGAGAACTTGGCTATCTGATCTGCCGTGTCCTGAAAATTGCTGGCAAGAATCATGGAGTCGCCGTCTGCAAAGGGGATGGCTGT
Source organism: Desulfobacterales bacterium (assembly GCA_020060085.1). Taxonomy (GTDB): domain Bacteria; phylum Desulfobacterota; class Desulfobacteria; order Desulfobacterales; family Desulfatibacillaceae; genus JAGVAW01. Next base: position 3,759 of record JAGVAW010000320.1, on the reverse strand, counting down.
CTGCCATTTTGGTTTTATGAATGTGAGGGCGTGTTTTTCCAGGTCAAAATCCCGTATGGCGGGCATATAGTCCACCATCATGTGATAAACCGCATGGGTGTTGGCAAAAACACCTGGGAACAATATTTCCTCTGTGGCAAGCCCGCCTCCAAGCTCCTGGCGGCGCTCCAGCAAAATAACAGACAGCCCCGCGCGGGCAAGATAAGCTGCTGTAATAAGCCCGTTTGGGCCGCCGCCTATGACCACAACATCTGCCCTGACCTGCTTTTCCGGTTCCGGCACGAGGGGGTTTTCAAGCTTCACGGTGAAATCTTTCATGTCATGCCTCCTCTTTTATATAGTCCGGCGAGGGGTACCACCATGCGCCGGGTTTGAGGTCCAGATCCTCAATGAGGATGTGCATGAGGTTGTAAGGCACGGCAAAAAGCGCCAGGCCGCCGGGGTAGGAGGTCTGGTTGCACAGATAAAGCCTTTCAACCGGCGTGCGGTAGCGGGCAAGCTCCGGCAGGGGCCGCCTTTCGTACCACTCGTCCTCGGCCTGACGGGACCCGTACCAGCCGCCGCCCACAAAGCCCAGGTTGCGTAGAGACGAATCGTAAGGAGTGTTCACAAACTTGGCCACAATTTTGTCCGGCGTGAGGTTTGGCGCAACACTGCGGATAACCTCCATTATGGCCTCGGTTATTTCCTCCTTTGCGTCATTGACAGCCCTTGGGCCGTCCACATGGTCTTCGGGCGGGGGAACCTGTATATAAATGGGCGAAAACACATGGTAGCCTGCCGGAGCGCGGGTGGGGTCGCACTGGTCGTGCTGGCAGATGGGTACAATAATGTTGTCTTTGCTGATGGGGTGTGTGTTGTAACTGTCCACGGTGCGGGTCTGGTTGCGTAATATCTCCCGCGAATCGCATGGCAGAAAAATGCAGGTGGGAAAGGTGGGAGAGAAAATCTCTGCTGCATCACCTATCCACCTGGGGTTTTCCTTTGAGATAAGCGAAAGGGTGAAAAGGCTTGAGCCTTTTAAGCTGACATCTTCAATGCGCTGGCGAAAATCCAGAGGAAGATGCTTTGGGGCAACAAGCTTTTTGAATGTGTGCTTGACATGGATTCCGGAAATGACAGCCCTATCCGCCCGGATAACCCTGTGTTGCACGGGCGCATCATCAGAGAGCACAACGCCTTTGGCAACGCCGTCCTCCACAAGGATTTCCTCCACCTTGCAGTTGGTCAAAAAGCGCACTCCGTGGTGCATACAGGCCCGTGCCAGGCTGTGGGCCAGGGTGTGCATTCCACCAGCAGGCGAGCCGGAAGAAATGCCGTTCAACAAATTGCAGGTAAGGCCGAAAACGCCTGTCCCTGCCCAGTCGGGATGCGGGCCGTTGTACCATGCAGCCATGCCCATCGCCACTTTAAGGCACTCGTTTTGGGAAACAAGATCCAGAATTTCAAAAAGGGAGAGATCCAGCCACACAGGGTCAAAAAGGGGCATTATTTCCCGCAGAATTTTCACCCAGGGCAGATCCAGAGGGTCGATATTTTTGCCCACAGGCGGCGGAGGGGTCCAGTAAATTGAGCGCAGCAGGCGCACAAAATCATTTATGGGTATGGATGTGTAAAGCCGCCAGAGGTCTGCATCAGACTTGGAATAGCGCTCCAAAAGCTTTGCAGAGCGCTCCGGGTCGTACATGGAAAGGTTGATGGCCTGGCCGTCAGAAGTTATGCCCCCCAAAAGATCCCGGTAGTAGTTGAGCCTAAAGCCGAACTTGGCAAGCTCAAGCTGTTCAACCGGCGGGCCTGCTGCCCCGTAAAAGTAGGTTGCATGGGGGTCAATGCGGAAACCCGGCAGCGGCTCGGCATTTTCAACGCCACCGCCAAGCTCCAGCCTGTCCTCGCACAGACAGACCGTAAGCCCGCATTTGGCCAGATAGCAGGCAATTCCCAAGCCATTGGGACCGCCGCCTACCACGACCACATCATAGTGGGGAATCATGGGCACCTCCTTTAAGGTGGGTGACAGCAAGACAAATTATTTCATCTGCCGGGTGCTTGCCGGAGCCTCTCCGGCAAACCCCCTTTTTCCCCGGCAGCCGTCCCTGCTGTCCAAAAAATTAAGGAAGGTATGAATGGGCTTAAAAAGCCCGTAAACGCCCTAAAGATTATCCGCCACCTGCTGCCTGCAAATTGAGATGATTAGAAAATTGTTGAGAAATATTTTTTCAAAGCTTCTTGGCTTCTGTTTCCATGTCTTCAAGAATGTCCATCATAAACTTGTGGTGCAAAGAGGAAATGACCCTGTCCACAGCGGGCAGGCCCTGGCGGATCAGGTCTGCGATTTTTTCCGCCGAGGGGTTGCGCTGCATCCTGGCGATGAACACCCGCGATTCAAGCTCCACAAGGTCCTTTATGGCCTGTATGTAGATGAGAAGATCCTCCACGCCAAAGCCTAAATCCGATGTAAAGCCAACGCTTCTTGCATCTGCATAGGCTTTGATAATCCGGTATTCCAGCTCGTTGTAGAAGGTTTTTCCGTTCTTTGCCTCGCCGGAGACAATCTCCATGTCCTCCATTGCCGCTAGCTCCTGCTCCGTGATGAACAGGCTTTGGAGAATTTTTTCCTTTGGGATGCGCGGAGCCTTTGGCAGCAGCTCAAAATCCTCCTCTTCCAGGCGCTGTCTCACCTCGATTATCAAATCCATTTCCTCAACAGAAAAGCTTTGGGAGGAGGGCTTGAGTATCTTTTTTATGAGGCGAAGGGGCAGATAAAGCTCATCCTGAAGGCGCTTGATAAGGCCTATTCGGGGAATGGACTCGCGGCCGTAGTAGGCCATGTTCTTGCTCTTTTTGCGGGGAGCGCCCAAAAGGCCCTCGTTGATGTAGTGGCGGATGGTGGAAACAGGAAAGCCCGACTCCTTTGCAAGCTCGCCGATTTTAAGCATCTGCTTGGCCTCTGAAGGCATGGCTGCTCCTTGCTGTGGTGCTGATAAAGTGTGAAGTTGTACTTTATACTTTATACAATGGGATGGGCTTATGTCAAGGATTGTCATGCAACAAGACAGGTCAGCTTTCCCGTTTAGCCTGCATCGCCTTTTTTCCAATTGGTTGACACAAAAGCCAAAGCCGCGTTAAACATCTTGAAACCTATCTTAAAAATGGGTTTTAAAAATTGCAATTTTGTGCGGCACAAACTTTAAGGAAAGCCAAAATGGAATCATTTTCAATAGGAGGCGCGCAGGTGGGCAAGGGAGCGCCCCTGCTTTTCATAGGCGGCCCCTGCGTGATAGAAGACCTTGAAACCTGCCTGGAAACAGCCGCAGCTTTAAAGCAGGCCGCGGCGGACTGCAACATGGGCTATTGCTTCAAGGCAAGCTTTGACAAGGCAAACCGCACCTCCCTTTCCTCTTACCGGGGGCCGGGCCTGGAAAAGGGCCTTGAAATCCTTGCACGGGTCAAAGAGCAGATAAAGGTTCCGGTGATTTCGGACATCCACAGCCCGGAGCAGGCCCAGGCTGCGGCCCAGGTTCTGGACATAATCCAGATACCTGCCTTTTTGTGCCGCCAGACAGACCTTTTGGTAGCTGCTGCCAAAACAAAAAAGCCCCTGAACATAAAAAAGGGACAGTTTTTGGCCCCCTGGGACATGGAGCACGCTGTAAACAAGGTGCGCCAGACCAAAAACGAGCAGATTCTGCTCACCGAGCGGGGCACCATGCTTGGCTACAACAACCTTGTGGTGGATTTTCGGGGCCTTGAAATAATGAA
>JAGVAW010000159.1 GCA_020060085.1 Desulfobacterales bacterium | reverse complement strand
TATCCATCTCATTTTTGTCGGCCTGAATTATCCTGTATCTGCAACACTTGGCCAAAGCCTGAACGGATATGGAAGGCAGCAGACAATATGGCCTGCTTTTGGAGAGTGCCTTTTTGCCCAAAGAGGATGTTGACCTTTTTTATAGAATATTATAGCGTTCGCCCGGAAAATTGAGTATTGGGCCAGGCTTACAATGCCCTCTGGGGGTTATGGCCCGGAGCATGAAGATAATGCTAATAAAATAAGGCCGTTAATTCAATCCCCCCAAGGGGTCTTTGAGAGCGGCAGCTATCATGCAAAAGTGGCTTAACCGTATTTGAGTTCCTCATCCCAAAGCCTTTTGGCCTCCTTTGCCGGGCTTTTGGGCAAAAAGTTGATTTTGTTGCCGGGTTTTTTGTGTTTTTCTGACGCAGCAAAATTTAAGCCCAGGCTTTATGGCGCGCCGGAAAATTTTTTGACCCCTGGCCACAATGGGCCGCCTGTAAAAGGGCACAAATCATCAACGGTTTGGAGTGAGGAATGTCAGATCTGGTTGCCTATAGCAATCAGGTCTGTTTTTTTAAGTGAAAGGACAAAAATTACAAAGGGGCTGGTACAAAAAGTTTTTTAAACTGCCCGGAAAAGTTGCGGGCATACAACAACATAAGGAGTTTGTAATGGCAAGCGCAAAAAACGCCAATGCAGTTGGCTCGGTTATGGTTGTGGGCGCGGGCATTGCAGGAATGCAGTCCGCGCTGGATCTGGCCAATTCCGGCTACTTTGTTTATCTGGTGGAAAAGTCTTCAGCAATCGGCGGGCTTATGAGCCGCCTGGACAAGACCTTTCCCACCAACGACTGCGCCATGTGAGTCATCTCGCCCAAACTGGTCGAGGTCGGCCGGCATCTGAATATTGAGCTTCTGACGAACACGCAGTTACTTGAACTTGACGGCGAAAACGGAAATTTTAAGGCAAGGGTCCTGCAACAACCCAGGTTTGTGGATCTTGCCAAGTGCACAAGCTGCGGCGAATGCGCCAAGGCCTGCCCCATTTCCGTGGAAAACGCCTACAATGAAGGGCTGGACCTGCGCAAGGCTGCTTACAAGCAATATGCCCAGGCCATTCCCGGAGCCTTTGCCATTGAAAAGCGCGGCACAGCGCCATGCAAGGCCACCTGCCCGGCCCATGTATCCATCCAGGGCTACATTGCGCTCATCAATGACGGCCGTTATGCAGAGGCTGTGAAGCTTTTCAAGGAGGAGCATCCATTTCCGGCGGTGTGCGGCAGGGTATGCCACCATCCCTGCGAAAAGGAGTGTACCCGTAACGATGTGGACAAACCCCTTGCCATCCGCGAGCTGCACCGTTTTCTGGCGGATTTTGACAAGGCCCAGGAAAAGCCCTTTGTGCCGGAGATTGCCCAAAAGCGCGATGAGAAAATCGCCATCATCGGCTCCGGCCCTGCTGGCCTCACCTGCGCCTATATGCTTGCCAGAGACGGCTATCAGGTAACGGTTTTCGAGAAACTGCCCGTTACAGGCGGCATGATGGCTGTGGGCATTCCCGATTACCGGCTGCCCAGACAAATTTTGGATTATGAAATTGATGTCATCAAAGACATGGGTGTTGACATAAAAACCAACATGGCCTTCGGCACGGACATAACCCTGGAAAGCCTTAAGGCTGACGGATACTCCGCTGTTTTCCTGGCTATTGGCCTGCATGGCGGCCGCAGCCTTGGCATACCCGGCGAAAACGCACCCGGCGTTATCCAGAGCGTGGACTTGCTGCGGGATGTGGCCCTGGGCAAGGAAGTAAAGGTGGGTGACCGGGTGCTTGTCATTGGCGGAGGCAATGTGGCCATTGACGCGGCCCTCACGGCAAAGCGGCTTGGAGCCGGCAAGGTTACAATGGTCTGCCTTGAAAAGCGCGAGGAGATGCCTGCCTGGGAGCATGAAATTGAAGAGGCTCTTGAAGGGGACATTGAAATAGTCAACTCATTTGGCCCCAAGGATTTCGAGCTTTCCGGCGACAAGGTTGCCGGCCTTTCCTTCAGGCGCTGCACCTGTGTTTTTGATCCAAATGGCCGCTTCTGCCCGGAATTTGACGAAGCGGACTGCACAACTTTGGAAGCGGATACTGTGGTTCTTGCCATAGGCCAGAGCGCGGTTTTGGACTTTGCCAAAAAGGAAGGCATTGCCGTAACCAACCGCGGCGGGCTGGAGGCAGACCCCCTTACCCTGCAAACCCCTGTGGAATGGGTTTTTGCAGGAGGGGATGCCCACCACGGCCCCAAGAGCGTTGTGGAGGCGGTGGAGGCAGGCAAAAAGGCCGCAGAGAGCATTGTGCGCTACATAAAGGGAGAGGATCTGGCTGCCGGAAGGGCAAGGCAGTGGGATTTCGTGAAGCCCGACACCCTGGGCGAGCCACAAAAGGACAGGGTTGCCGTGGGCTGCCTGGACCCGGAAGCCAGGGAGTGCAACTTTCTGGAGGTTAGTTTCGGCTACACGGAGGAGCAGGCAAAAATCGAGGCTGACCGCTGCCTGAAATGCGGCATCTGCTCCGAATGCTACCAGTGTGTTGACGCCTGTCTGGCCCATGCCATTGACCACAACCAGCAGGCCAGGGAAATTACCCTGGAAGTCGGCTCGGTGGTGTTGAGTCCGGGCTGCGAACCATACGACCCATCCAGCCTTGAGCTTGTTTACCGCTACAAGTCCAGCCCCAATGTGGTCACAAGCCTTGAGTTCGAGCGCATACTTTCCGCTTCCGGCCCCACCCTGGGCCATCTGGCCCGTCCATCAGACGGCAAGGAGCCGGAAAAAATCGCCTGGCTCCAGTGCATAGGCTCGCGGGATACCAACAAGTGCGGCAACGGCTATTGCAGCTCTGTCTGCTGCATGTACGCCATAAAAGACGCAATGATTGCCAAGGAGCACTCCCACAAGCCGCTTGATGCAGCCATCTTCAACATGGACATCCGCACCTTTGGCAAGGATTACGAGCGCTACTACCTGCGCGCCAAAGACAAAGATGGCGTGCGCTTTGTAAAGGCCAGGGTCCACACGGTGGATGTGGATGCTCCCACCGGGGATCTTCTGGTGCGCTATGCAGATGACTCCGGGGCCATACAGACTGAAACCTTTGACATGGTGGTGCTCTCCGTGGGCCTGCAAATCCAGAAGGATGTGCAGGAGCTTGCAGAGCGAATCGGCGTGGAGGTTGACAAATACCGCTTTGCGGAAAATGACCCCTTTGCGCCTGTGGCCACAAGCCGCCCGGGTGTTTTTGCCTCCGGCGTCTTTCAGTCTCCCAAGGATATTCCAAGCTCCATAACCCAGGCTTCCGCCGCAGCCTGTGCAGCAGGCGTTGCCCTGGCAGAAGCCCGCAACACCCGCACCAGAAGCGTTGAAAAGCCCGTTGAGCGGGATGTGGCTGCCGAGGAGCCGCGCATAGGCGTGTTTGTGTGCAAGTGCGGCATAAACATAGCAGGCGTTGTGGATGTGCCTGCTGTGCGGGACTATGCTGCAAGCCTGCCGGGAGTCGCCTTTGCCGGAGACAACCTGTTCACTTGCAGCCAGGACGCCCAAGACAACATAAAAAAGCTCATTGACGAGCATAAGCTCAATCGCATTGTTGTGGCATCCTGCACGCCCAAGACCCATGAAGGCATCTTCATGGACACCCTGGAGTCGGTTGGCTTGAACAAGTACCTTTTTGAAATGGCCAACATACGCAACCAGGATTCCTGGGTGCACAATGCAGACCCGGCCGCAGCCACCAAAAAGGCCAAGGAGCTTGTCCACATGGCCGTGGCAAGGGCCGCCACCTTGAGCCCGCTCCACGACAAGTCCATCCCCGTAACCCGCAAGGCCCTTGTGGTGGGCGGCGGCATTGCCGGAATGACCGCAGCCCTCTCCCTGGCAGACCAGAACTATGAGGTGGCCCTGGTTGAAAAGGAGGCCCGGCTCGGCGGCATGGCCTTAAACCTCACCCGCACCATTGAAGGCAAGGATGTGGGCGAATTTGTCAAGGCCCTTGCAGGCCGGGTGCAGAATCACGAAAAAATTGATGTGTTTACAGATGCCATCATTGTGGGCTTTTCCGGCTTCAAGGGCAATTTCACCACGGAAATTATTGTGGGAGAAGGCCTTGTGGAGCGCAAGATAAAGCACGGTGTGGCCATAATGGCCACAGGGGCCACCGAATACCAGCCCACCGAGTATCTTTACGGCCAGGACCAGCGGGTGATGACCCAGGTGGAGCTTGCCAAAAAGCTCAAGTCCGGGGAAGCAGGCCCGATGGATGCGGTTGTGATGATTCAGTGCGTTGGCTCGCGCAACGAGCAAAACCCCAACTGCTCGCGCATCTGCTGCCAATCGGCGGTCAAAAACGCCATTGCCATTAAGAAAAGCAACCCCGATGCAGGTGTTTACATCCTTTACAGGGATATGCGCACAGACGGGCTGCTTGAGGAATATTACACCCAGGCCCGCAAGGAGGGAGTGCTCTTCTTCCGCTATGACCCGGAAAATCCGCCCCAGGTGGAATCTTCCGATGAAGGCGTTCTGGTTACATTCACGGATCATGTTCTGGGCCTCAAGGTGCAGGTGGCCGCAGATATTCTGGCCCTTTCAGCAGGCATGGTTCCGGCGGATACCGAGGAACTCTGCAACATAATGAAAATAGGCCGCAACCCGGACGGCTACCTCATCGAGGCCCATGTGAAGCTGCGGCCCGTTGACATGGGCAAGGACGGCGTCTTTCTCTGCGGCACGGCCCACAGCCCCAAGCTCATCACCGAGGCTGTGGCCCAGGCCCAGGCTGCTGCATCCCGCGCTGTCACCATGCTGGCCCAGGAAAGACTCACCCTCTCGGCGGTGACGGCAACTGTCATACAGGAAAAATGCGCATCCTGCCTCATCTGCGTGCGCTCCTGCCCATTTGATGTGCCGCGCATAAACGAGGACGGTGTTTCAGAAATAGATCCGGCCCTTTGCCAGGGATGCGGTGTCTGCGCATCAGAATGCCCTGCCAAGGCCATTTATCTCAACTGGTATGAGGACAACCAGATATTGAGCAAGGTTGATGCCTTGCTGGAGGGAGTGCTATGAGTCAGGAATTTGAACCCATCATTGTGGCCTTCTGCTGCAATTATTGAGGGTATTCTGCTGCGGACCTGGCAGGTTCGATGAGGCTGGAATATCCGGCAAATGTGAAGATCATCCGCGTTCCCTGCACCGGAAAGGTGGATGTTATTCACCTTTTGAGGGCTCTTGAAAAAGGCGCGGACGGAGCCTGTGTAATCGGCTGCATGGAAGGCTCATGCTACTTCAAGGGTGGCAATTACCGTGCAAGAAAAAGGGTGGAGCAGGCAGCCAAGATTCTTGACTCCATAGGAGTGGGCGGCCAAAGGATAAGGATGTACAACCTGTCCTCCGGCGAGGGGACCCTTTTTGCCCAGTATGCAAACGAATTCACCGAGCACATAAGGGCGCTTGGCCCCAACCCCATTAAAAAGGCAGGCAAAAAAGCCGCTTAAAAGGGGCAGGGCAAGGGCACAAACTGTCACAAGTTAAGGAAAGGCTAGCGACTCATGATTGTTGCCAAACAAAAACCCATTGACGAGATCATTAAAATGGTGGCCGATTGCGGCAAGATTCTCGTGCTGGGTTGCAACGAGTGCGTTACCGTCTGCGAGGCAGGCGGCAAAAAGGAAGTGGGAGTGCTTGCTTCGGCTCTCCGCATGTACTTCCTGAACCAGGGAAAGGAAGTTGTTGTTGACGAGCATACCCTGGAGCGCCAGTGCGACCACGAGTATCTTGAGGAAATCCGCGATATCGCAGACAAGTATGATGCCATTTTGAGCCTGGCCTGCGGCGTGGGCATCCAGTTCACCGCAGAAAAATACCACGACAGGCCCGTGTATCCCGGCGTCAACACCTGCTTTCTGGGGGCAACGGAGCAACGCGGAGTCTGGACCGAGCGCTGCCAGGCCTGCGGTTCCTGCATTCTGGCGGAAACCGGCGGCATCTGCCCTGTTTCCCGCTGCGCCAAGCGCGTTATGAATGGCCCCTGCGGCGGCTCATCCAACGGCAAGTGCGAAATCAGCAAGGATGTTGACTGCGCTTGGCAGCTCATTATTGACCGCCTCAAGGCCCTTGGCAGGCTGGAAGACTACGAGAAGGTCATGCCGCTCAAGGACTGGTCCACAGACCGGGCAGGCGGGCCCCGCAAGGTGACCAAAGAGGAGGTGATGGACTAATGAGCGACAAAACTCTCTACACGGAAAGCAACCTGGAAAAAGTTCTCAAGGCCGGGCATCTGGCCGTTACCTCCGAGTGTGGCCCACCCAGAGGAAGCGACCCGGAAGCAGTGAAGCACAAGGCCAATCTCATAAAGGATGTTGTGGATGCCATCAATGTCACGGACAACCAGACCTCTGTGACCCGGCTTTGCAGCCTTGCAGCCTGCATCCACATAAAGCTCATGGGGCTGACCCCCATCCTGCAGATGGTCACCCGCGACCGCAACCGCATTGCCATGCAAAGCGATATCCTGGGTGCAGCCTCCTTTGACATTGACACCATGCTCTGCCTTTCCGGCGACCACCAGAGCTTTGGCGACTGCCCTTCAGGCCAGAATGTGCATGATCTTGACTCCATGCAGCTTCTCCAGACCGTGCGATATATGCGTGATGAGGGCAAGTTTTTGGGCGGCGCGGAAATTAAGCGGCCCCCAAAACTGTTTGTGGGCGCGGCAGCCAACCCCTTTGCCGACCCCTTTGAAATCCGCGTTCCCCGTCTGGCCAAGAAAATCGCCTGCGGCGCAGAGTTCATCCAGACCCAGTGCATCTACAACCTGGACAAGTTTGAGAAATGGATATCCCTGGCGCGGGATCGAGGCCTCACGGAAAAAACCTTCATCCTTGCTGGCGTTACCCCTCTCAAGAGCGCGGGTATGGCCAAGTACATGAAAAACCGCGTTCCCGGCATGGATGTGCCAGATGATGTCATCAAGCGTATGTCCGGCCAGCCAAAAGACAAACAGGCTGCCGAAGGCATAAAGATATGC
>JAGVAW010000038.1 GCA_020060085.1 Desulfobacterales bacterium | reverse complement strand
TGCGATGATAAAGCCCGCCCATGACTTTAGCTTCCCGCACAAAGAGGTCATAAAGGCGCTTTTTGCCCAGCAGGTTTTTTAAAAAAGGATGGGGGGCCAGAACCTTGGCTGCAGCCACTCGTCCGATGACCGGCGCGCGCACCTTGTAAACCACTGCCATGCCCCCCTTTCCAAGGAGGCCGGTAACCTCGTATTTGCCGATTTTCTTCATAAAAAAACGAAAGTCACCAAAGCCGCCTGGCGCAGAATTCCGGCATTCCAACCTCCAGAATCTTGTTGGCAGCCCTGGCAATGTCGTAGGGAACAAAGCGGGTTTCCAGAGAGTTCACCTCATTATCCCAGATAACATACTTGGCATTGTTGTTGCCGTCCCTGGGCTGGCCCACAGACCCGATGTTGATGAGGTAGCGATCATCTCCCAGAAGTATCACGCCGGGCAGCAAAGGCGCGCTCTCAACGGTTTTGCCATCCCAGGTGACAAGCCCCAGGGTGTGGGTGTGGCCCACAAGGCATATTTTCTCCTTCAGGCGGTTAAGCTCGCGCGCAACATCTGCCCGGTTGGCCTCGAAAAGGTACATGTGCAGGGAGTCGGGCGGAAAGCCGTGAACGCAATAGGCCCCATGCACGGACTGAACCTTGGGCAGATAGCGGAGCCTGTCCACCGTACCCTCTGCCAGAAGCCTGCGGGTTTTTAAAATGGCATCCATTGCCTGGGGGTTGAACCATGCCAGAACAGACTCGTCAAAAATGGCGGCATCGTGGTTTCCCATTATGGAGGGAATGCCTTCCGAAAAAAGGCGCTTGAGCACTTGATCGGGATCCGCACCATAACCCACGGAATCCCCAAGACAAAAGCGCATATCCACAACCTGCTCGTCAATGTCTTTCAACACGGCCTCAAAAGCTTCAAGGTTGCCGTGAATATCCGATAAAAAGGCGATTCTCACCCTAAAACACTCCTCCCTGCCCTATGCGGGGGAAACCTGCCCGGCTTCTGCCCGTTTTTGCGGCCCCACGAACAGGATGCGTTTTAACCTTGACAAACAATGCCCTTTGGCGTAGGAAATTTTTTTTTAATAACCTGCGGGAAAAAGCCCCGCCTGTTAATGACCCTGTTTGATGCTCCCGGTAACAACCGGAGATGACCATCAAGTTTGCAGCCGGCCTTAAAAAATTGCCGGCGTGGAGGACAAGGTTTTGGCGAATCACAAATCCGCTTTAAAAAGAAACAAGCAGACCATTGTGCGTCAGCAGCGTAACCGCTCCCAGCGCACCCGCATTAAAAATGTCATCAAGGCAGTGGATGAGCAAATTGCAGCCGGAAACGCCCAGGAGGCAGGCAATGCCCTGCTCGCAGCCCAGTCAGTTATAGACAAGGGTGCTGCTTCCGGCATCATTCACAAAAACAAGGCAGCCCGCAAGATTTCCCGCCTTGCCAGAAAAATCGCGGCCCTTTAAAGCTGCCAAATCCCTGTCTTTTTGCCGGGCCTTTCCCGAAATTTTTTCGGCAGGCCCGGCATATTTTGTCAGGCCGGGCAAAAAAACCGCCCGACCAGTCGCCAAACAGGTATCAGCACAGCTTCAAAAATCGTCAATCCTTGTTGCAATGCGATCCCCCACATTGCGGGCAAGCCTTTCGGAAAGACGCATAAGGGCCTTTTGCCTTGCAGACCTGGTCAGGCCTATGTCCGTCTGGCTGACCACATAGTCCTCATATTGGCTTATCCCTGTTTCCTGCCACACAACCCGCGCGGAAGCATCAGAAAGCCTTGCATCCACAATCAGCCTTACCCGCCGTGTAAATGCATCCCCACCTGTTCTGCGAGCCAGGCCTTCATCGTGAATGGAGCGTACTGTCGCCTGAAGAACAAACCCGGCATCTTCCGGGCCTGCGGATTTAAAGCGCCTTGTGCGCACAAGCTCTTCCATGAAGGCATCTGCCAGGCTCACACCAAGGCCGGATTCCGCTGTCTGATTTTCCACCACAGGCACAAAAAGCGTTCGGCCCGAAGCATCATCCTGCACGCCCGAAACCGTAAAGGAATACCCGCAGCCCCCGGCAAAAAAAATCAGGGCCGGAATCAGAATGTATGCTGTCAGTAGTCCTTTTGCCTTCCGGCCCACGGATTTCCTCAATTTACAATGCTCACAAGCCTGCCCGGAACATAGATTACCTTTTCCGGGGAATCGCTGTTTAAAAATTTTATCACATTTTCGTCAGCCAGGGCAGCCTTTTTGATGTCTTCTTCAAAAGCATCCTTATCCACGGTGAGCCGGGCGCGGAGCTTGCCGTCCACCTGAACCACAATGGTCATTTCGTCAATCACCAGCGCAGCCTCATCATGCTCCGGCCAGGGAACCTCCAGAATGCTTGGCGGATAGCCCATTGCCTCCCAAATCTCCTCGCAGAAATGAGGAACTATGGGCGAAAGCAAAAGCACGGCAGCCTCAATGGCCCCGCGCATGACCTCTGCCCTGTTGTGCTCATCCCCTCCCTTTTCAATAAGCTCGTAGGCCGTGTTCACAAGCTCCATGACCGAGGCAATGGCCGTGTTGAAATGGAAGCGCTGCTCAATGTCGGCTGTAACCTTTTTAATGGTGGCATGGGTCTTGGAAAAAAGGGGCCGAAGGTTTTTTGGAAGATCCTTTTTTTTGCCAGCATAGGGCCGAGCACCTGCAATAAGCTCCTTCTGTCCTGCTGCCAGACGCCACACCCTGCCCATAAAGCGGGAGGCACCCTCCACACCCTGCTCGCTCCAGTCCAAATCCTTTTCCGGGGGCGAAGCAAACAGGCAAAAAAGCCTCACCGTATCCGCGCCGTAGCGCTCCAGCAGAATACCCGGATCCACAACATTTCTTTTGGACTTGCTCATTTTTTCCACGCGGCCTACAGCAATGGGGCTGCTGCATTTTTTGCAGGTGCGCGCATCACCCACGCCCAAAACATCTTCCGGGAAAAGATAGCCGTGGGTGGGGCAGCTTGTGGTCTCCTTGCACACCATGCCCTGGGTGAGCAGCCGGGTGAAAGGCTCCTTGTAATCCACAAGGCCAAACTCGTTCAGAACGCGTGTGAAGTAGCGCGAGTACAGAAGGTGCAAAATGGCGTGCTCAACCCCGCCGATGTACTGGTCAACAGGCATCCAGTAGTCAACATCATCCTTGTTGAACATCCCCGTGTCGCAACGGGGGCTGCAATAGCGCTCAAAATACCAGGAGGATTCCACAAAGGTATCCATTGTGTCTGTTTCGCGCCGGGCAGGCTTGCCGCATTTTGGGCAGGGGGCAGTTACAAACCCTGGCAGGCTGCCCAAAGGTGACTGGCCGCCGGGCAGCAGAGAGGCATCTTCGGGAAGCATCACCGGAAGCTCGGATTCCGGCACCCCTACAACACCGCAGCTTTCGCAATGGATGACAGGTATGGGCGCACCCCAATAGCGCTGGCGGGAAATTCCCCAGTCGCGCAGACGGAAGTTGACTGTTTTTTCGCCAAGGCCCTTTTGCTGCAAGAATTCCGGTATTGCTGTTTTGGCTTCTTCGTTTTCCAGACCGTCAAACTGGCCGGAATTTGCCAGAAAACCTTCTCCTGTGTAAGCTTCGATCATGGAAGCGCCATCAAGGGCTTCACCTGCCGGATAAATGACTGGCACAATGGGCAAATCGTATTTTTTTGCAAAGTCAAAGTCCCGCTGGTCGTGGGCAGGAACGCTCATAACCGCGCCTGTTCCGTAATCCATGAGCGCGAAATTTGCCGTGTAAACGGGAATTTTTTTCTGATTGAGGGGGTTTATGCAATAAGCGCCCACAAAGAGGCCCTCTTTTTCGTAGGATTCGCTGCTGCGCCTGATTTTATCGGCCTTTTTCATGCGCTCGACAAACTCGCTCACTGCCTCCTCCTGGCCGGTCCCAGCGCTCAAGCGGGGAACCAGGGGGTGCTCTGGAGCAAGAACCATGAAGGTGGCTCCGGCCAGGGTGTCCGGCCGGGTGGTGAAAACCTCGATCAACTCATCTGAACCTGCAATGGGAAAACGAAGAAGAGCGCCCTGGCTGCGACCAATCCAGTTGGCCTGCATGGTAACAACCTTTTCGGGCCAGCCGGGAAGCTTTGCGCAATAGTCAAGAAGGTCCTGGGCATAGTCACTTATGCGGAAAAACCACTGCTTGAGCTTTTTGGGGGTAACATCCTTGCCACAGCGCCAGCATGCCCCCTGCTCCACCTGCTCGTTTGCAAGAACCGTCTGGCAGGTCTGGCACCAGTTTACATCCGCCTCCTTGCGATAGACCATGCCCTTTTCAAGCATCTTCAAAAAAAGCCACTGCTCCCACCTGTAATATTCGGGCCTGCATGTGGCTATCTCCCTGTCCCAGTCATAAGAAAAACCCATGGACTTGAGCTGCTTTTTCATAAAAGCAATGTTTTCATAGGTCCATTTGGCCGGATGGGTGTTGTTGGCAATGGCGGCATTTTCCGCTGGCATTCCAAAGGCGTCCCAGCCCATAGGGTGCAGCACATTGAAGCCGCGCATCCTTTTATAGCGGGCAACCACATCGCCTATGGTGTAATTTCTCACATGGCCCATGTGAATTTTGCCCGAAGGATAGGGAAACATCTCCATCAGGTAATACTTGGGCTTGTTTGCATCCTTTTCCACCCTGAAAAGTCCGGCTGCCTCCCAACGGGCCTGCCATTTGGCCTCCACCTGCGCGGGTTCGTAATGCTTTTCCATATAGCTTGCAGTTCCTGTACAAAGAGGGTAATGTGGTTAAGTTTGTTTTCGGGCAGCCAGCAGGCTCCCTCGAAGGCCTTTTGTGCCATAATCCCTGTTAAAACACAAGAAGCCTTAATTTTTAAGAGTCAAAGAACTGCGGAAAGCCTGTTTATGGCAACCCGCTGATAAAATAAAGCCGGGCAACTGAAAAAGAGCATTTAAAAGGCCTTTTTCATGCACATAGCGCCCTGGCTTTTTAAAGCTTTTTTATCTTTTTGGTGAGCTGTCGGCAAAACCTTGAAATCCGTTCGCGGCCATACCGGCAAAAAATGCCGGAAATTTTCCGCCGCCCGCCCTTCATATCGCTTGAGCATCAAGGTTCCCGCCCGCTCTTTAACATCTTGTCAGCATAAGGAATATCATGTCATCGCAAATTTTGGTTAACGCAGTGGACCCGGAGGAATGCCGGATAGCCATCTTGAAGGACAAAAACCTGGAAGGTTTTCACATTGAAACCGCAGCCAGGGAGATTATCCGGGGCAACATTTACAAAGGTGTGATAACCCGCGTTGAGCAGAGCCTTCAGGCTGTTTTTGTGGAATTTGGAGCGGATCGCCACGGATTTTTGCAGAAACAGGAAATCCACAGCGACTATTTTCAGGACACTCCTGACGGCAAGGCGGAGTTCAAAAGGCTTCTTAAACCCGGCCAGGAGGTCATGGTTCAGGTTTTAAAAGACCCGGTCGACAAAAAGGGGGCCATGCTCTCCACCTACATTTCCCTGCCGGGCCGCTATGTGGTCCTCATGCCCGGCTCGCCCAGCCGAGGGGTTTCCCGCAAAATAGAAGATGAGGATGACCGCCAGCAACTGAAAAACATTTTGGAGGAGGCCAAACTCCCCGAAGGCTTTGGAATTATTGTTCGCACTGCTGCCAAAGGCAGGGGTAAAACCGTAATAATAAAGGATATAAACAACCTTCTGCGCCTCTGGAAAACAATCAATGCCAAGGGGATAAGCCAAGGCACCCCCTCCCTTCTCTACAAGGACCAAAGCCTTGCCATCCGCGCCATGCGGGATTACTACACGCCGGAAATCACCCAGGTTATTGTTGATGATCCCACTGTTTACAATGAAGTCAAGGACTTCATGAAGATTCTGTCGCCCCGCCGCGAAAAACTGGTCCGCCTGCACAAGGATGACCAGCCGCTGTTTTCCAAATACGGTGTTGAAAGTCAGATAGATTCCATCTTCAAAAGCCGCGTCAATCTTAAATCCGGCGGCACCATTGTAATCAGCCCCACCGAGGCCCTAGTGGCGGTTGATGTCAATTCGGGCAAGTCCACCAAAGAATCCAATGTGGAAAAAACCGCATTCCAGACCAACCTGGAAGCAGCCGAAGAAATAGCCAGGCAGTTGCGCCTGCGGGATCTGGGCGGGCTTATTGTTCTGGATTTTATTGATATGCGCGACCGCAAACATTGCGCTGAAGTGGAAAAGGCCCTGCGCCAGCACCTCAAGGCAGACAAGGCCAGAACCAAGGTGGGTAAAATTTCGGCCTTCGGGCTTCTGGAAATGAGCCGCCAAAGGCTTCGACCCTCCATTGATTACGGCTCTTACACCCAATGCCCCCATTGCCACGGAAAGGGGCTTATCCCCTCTGCCGAAACCATGGCCCTTTCCTTTTTGCGCAAACTGCGCATTGAAACCATGAAGGATGGGGTATGCTCGGTCACGGGAACCCTGCCTGAAATTGCTGCCGACTACTTGCAGAACAAAAAGCGCCAGGAGATTGCGGACCTGGAAAAACGCCGCAGCGTTAGCATAGCCATAAGAGGGGATTCCGCACTCAAACCGGGGGAAAGCAAAATACTCACGGAAAATAGCTCTTGACGGGGCTTTGATATTTCTCTAATAAACTGCGACCTGGAAACTGCCCTGCGATTGCTCTTATGCCTTTTGCATACCCCATATAGGCGTCCGGCAAATCCAAAGCACCATATATGGAAAAAGGGTTTGTAGGCATAAGTGCAGCGCAGAGGAAATGACCCTGCCGTCAGGCTGAAGCGAAACCGCACGCCAGCAAAGGCAAAACGGTTGTCCGCTTCAGGCTCCGGTCGGCACCACCCATAGCAAGAATAGGTTTGCCATGAGCTGGGAAGCATTTTTTGACATCCTTTTAAAAATCCTCACATCACAGACCGGCATTTTTCATCTGCACTGGAAACTTGGGGTCATGTGGGCCATCGGCCTTTTCTTTATTTACCTGGCTGTTGCCAAAAAGTACGAGCCCCTGCTGCTGCTGCCCATAGGCTTTGGCATTCTGGCAGTCAATTTCCCGCTGGTGCCCCTCATGGGCTTTGATGCAGACGGCAAGCGTCACCTATTTGAAATTTTTTACCACTACGGCATTGAGTGGGAGGTCATTCCCTGTGTCATCTTTCTCGGCCTTGGAGCCATGACCGATTTCAGCCCGCTTATTGCCAACCCCAAAACCATGATAATAGGCGCAGGCGCACAGCTTGGGGTATTTGTGACCTTTATCGGGGTTCTGTTTTTCGGCTTCACCCTGCGCGAAGCCGCCACTGTGGGCATCATAGGCGGAGCAGACGGCCCCACAACCATTTACCTTACAGCCAAACTCGCACCGCATCTGCTGGGGGCAAACGCCCTGGCCGCATATTCCTACATGGCCATGGTCCCCCTTATCCAGCCGCCCATAGTGCGCCTGCTCACCACAAAAAAGCAGCGGCTTATCCGCATGCCCCAGCTCCGGCCGGTCTCCAAGCTGGAAAAAACCATATTCCCCCTTTCGGTTTATATTGTCATCTCCATCCTCATTCCGGCGGTTACGCCGCTTATGGGAATGTTCATGCTGGGCAATTTCATGCGCGAATCCGGTGTGGTGGAAAGGCTTTCCAACACAGCCCAGGGCGCTCTCATGAACATTGTTACCATATTCCTGGGCATATCCGTGGGCGCCACCATGCACGCGGATAAGTTTTTGAGTACAAAACCGCTCATCATCTTCGGCTTTGGGCTTGTTGACTTTATGATTTGCACCATAGGCGGGGTTCTCACCGTGCATATCATGAACCTCTTCTTAAAACACAAGATAAACCCCATCATCGGCGCAGCAGGTGTGTCCGCCGTGCCAATGGCGGCAAGGGTATCCCAGGTCATAGGCCAGAAGGAGGACAAGCAGAACTTTCTGCTCATGCACGCCATAGGCCCCAACCTTGCCGGTGTCATTGGCAGCGCCTCGGCGGCTGGTATGTTCATAGCCATGTTCGGATAGGAAGATTTTGGCCTTTGCAAAAAAAACGGGGCAAAATGACTTCGCCCCAAAAATATTTAAGGAAGCTCCACTCCCCATCGCCCGGCCAGCGGGTGAGCGAGGATTTTAAAATGAACATTAGAAATCGTGAATTTAAGCAAGCGGTGATGGCCCTGGCCCTGCTCCTTTGTTTTCTGGCACCCATTCTGGCGTCTTCCAGCGCCTTGGCTGCAAAAACGGATTCCGACCAGTACCAGAGAGCTGTTTCCTCCTTGCAAGCCCAATCCGAGCTTGAGCGCGGGGATCCCGGCTTCTGGAGCTACGCCCTTTCAACGCTTCTCATACGCTTTATAGGTATATTTATCGTGCTTGGAATCCTCCAGATTGTGATGCAGGTGTCAGGCCGCATTTTCATGGCCATAGAGCGCCGAAAAAAGGAGGCCAAAACCGCCTGAAACCTGGCTTTGCCTCCCATGACAGCCCTAAAACATGGGCTTGCAAAGGCGCAAAACCCTCTTGAGGCGTAAAAAGGGCGCAGACCAGCCAGGTTGACATAAAGGGCAATTTTAGATAGCCATTTGGGGTGGTTCCATACAAAGGCTTTTCGCTGACAAACTTCAAAGCGTTGGGACAAACAGCAAAAGGCCCGCAAAACCTGTGGGTCTGCAACGCTTTTTTGTCTTATGAAAAGCAGTATGCCTCTTTAAGAAGGAGGGTTTTGTGTCTGAAAATTCAGGCTCCAAAACATCCGGCCCCAGGCCTCTCACAATAGCCATAATTCTTCTTGTTGTGGCGGGTGTGGGCGTTGCAGGCTACTTTCTTTTTAAAGTGCCGCAAAAACAGGAGCCGCAAATCCGGCCCATTGCGGAAAGGGCTGCGCCCATGCCTGCGGCAGCCCCCCAGACAGCCCGTGCAGGTGAAGAAAGGGTCATCGATTACGACAGGATGGAATATGACATGGGCCAGAGTGCACTCATGGCCCTTCGCAAGCAAAAATACGGCATTGATGAAAGTCTTGATTTGATTGTCACTTCCGATGAAGCCCTGCGTGTGGGGCAGCGCACGGTTTCAATGGAAAAAATTCTCGACCATGTGGCCGAAAAAAGCGGCCAGGTTGTTGAAAGGCTTTTACAGACAGACCGCCCGGCAGGCGAGCCAACAGAATTCGGCATTCATGTTGTCAGGCCCGGAGACAATATCTGGAACATTCATTTCCGGATTTTGAGGGAATACTTTTCAAACAAGGGCATTTCCCTTTCCCCAAGGGCTGATCAGCCTGCCCCAACCGGAGAAAGCACAGGGGTGGGCAAGATACTCAAGTTCTCGGAGAATCTGGTTCACATTTACAACCTTAAAACCGGCAACATTGAAGCGGACATAAACCTTATTGCGCCTAACGAAAAAATAGTGGTCTATAACATGAGCGCGGTATTTGCCCTGCTCGAAAAGCTTGACCATTCCCAGATAAACCTTATTCAGTTTGATGGCGACACCCTCTGGCTTCCGGCTGCAGGCAACGGCAGATAAGCCTGACCAAAGCCGTTTTTACAGCAACCCCGCCCTTAAAGGCGATGCAAAAGAGAGTTAAATGATACCCCGGTACACAAACGATAAGATGGGCAGCCTGTGGACAGATAAAAGCCGTTATGACGCGTGGCTGAAGGTGGAAATAGCAGCCTGTCAGGCCATGGCTGAGCTTGGCATAATTCCTGTTGAGGCGGCACAGGTGATTGCGCAAAAGGCTGCCTTTGATGTTGCCCGGATTGAGGAGATTGAAAAGGAAACCAAGCACGATGTAATTGCCTTTCTTACCTGCGTGGGCGAAAGCGTGGGGCCTGAATCCCGCTACATCCACAAGGGCATGACCTCATCGGATATGCTTGACACGGCCTTTGCCTGGCTTTTAAAACAGGCGGGCGAAATTCTGCTTCAAGACATTGATGATTTGGCAGATGCCATCCGCCAAAGGGCCATGGAGCACAAGCACACGGTCATGATAGGCCGTTCCCACGGCATTCACGCTGAACCCATAACCTTTGGCCTTAAGCTTGCGGTGTGGTATGATGAAATGATCCGCAACAAAAAGCGCCTTGAAGACGCCGTGAAGGTCATAAGTGTAGGCAAAATTTCCGGCGCAGTGGGAACCTTTGCCAACACCCCGCCTGAAGTTGAGGCCCTTGTATGCAAAAAGCTGGGCCTTACCCCGGCCCCTGCATCCACCCAGGTGGTGCAAAGGGATCGCCATGCACAGTTTTTTACGACCCTGGCGATTTGCGCGGCCACGGTGGAAAAAATCGCAATTGAAATACGCCACCTGCAACGCACCGAGGTTCTTGAGGCAGAGGAGTTTTTCAGCAAGGGGCAAAAAGGCTCTTCTGCAATGCCCCACAAAAGAAATCCCATCTCCTCGGAAAACCTTTGTGGCCTGGCGCGCATAATCCGCTCAAACGCCCTGGCTGCTTTAGAAAATGTTGCCCTGTGGCACGAGCGCGACATAAGCCACTCCTCTGTGGAGCGGGTTATCGGCCCGGACAGCACCATTCTTCTGGATTATGCCCTTGTGCGCCTTACTAAAGTTATAAAAAACCTTGTGGTTTATCCAAAGAATATGCTCAAAAACCTGGAGCTGACCCGCGGGCTTATTTTCTCCCAGCAGGTTCTGCTGGCCCTTGCCGAGGCCGGAGCAAGCAGGGAGGAGGCCTACCGCCTGGTCCAGAACAATGCAATGGCCGTGTGGCAGGACTCTTCAAAGGATTTCAAGGAGCTTCTTCTGCAAGATGAGCAAATCGGCAGCTACCTGGAAAAGGCCGCAATTGAACAGATATTTGATCTTGACTATCATATAAAGTTCGTTGACACCATTTTTGCCCGCGTGTTTGCTTAAAGAACCGCAAAAGGAGGTTTATCTTGTTCATTGAAACCGCATACGCAATGGCCCCGCCGGGCGGCTCCGGCGGAGGGGAGGCAAGCCTGTTTGCAAGCCCCATTTTTTTGATGATAATAATGATAGCCATTTTCTACTTTCTGCTCATAAGACCCCAGCAGAAGCAGCAGAAAGAAGTCCAGAAGATGCGCGACAATCTCAAACGCGGCGATCGCGTCATCACCAACGGCGGAATGTACGGCACAGTAATCAGCCTGGATGATACATCCGTGACCCTGGAAATTTCAGAAAAGACCAAGGTCAAATTCCTGCGCTCGGCTGTTGGCGCCCTTGCTCCGGGCCAGCAAAGCCCTGCCGCTTCCGCCAAAAAGGGCGATGACAAACCTTAAATAAATAATAAGGTGAACAAGGGTTTGGTATTTCAATAATCGGCCTTTACTTTTTTTTGCAGGCTCTTTAGATAAAGGGAGTCTTAAGTTGAGACAATTCAAATGGCGCTTGGCACTTGTCCTTGTGGTGACTCTTTTGGCATTTGTCCTTCTGTTTCCAGCCGTGGACTATTACAGCAAGGATCGTGCAGAAATAGGACCGGCCAGCAAGGAAAACACCCTCTGGCCTCACAAGGTTTTCAACCTGGGTCTGGACCTCCAGGGCGGAATGCATCTTGTGCTGGAGGTTCAGGCGGAAAAGGCTGTGGAATCGCTGATGGAGCGAAAGCTCCACGATATGCGCGATGAGTTGCGCACCGCAAGAATCCGCCACACGGACCTTGGCAGGGATGCAGCCACCATCCACATCACCCTTCTGGGAAGCGAAGCCATCTCAAGCTTTGAAAAAATGATGGATGAGCAGTTCCCGGAGCTGGCCTACCTTTCCAGAACCGCCATCGGGGAAAACTCCACCGTTGCTCTTAACCTGCCTGAAGGGGAAAGAACACGCGTAATGGAAAACGCAGTGGGCCAGGCTTTGGAAACCCTGCGCACCCGCGTTGACGAGTTTGGCGTGGAGGAGCCCCAGCTTGTCAGGGAAGGCAGACGCCGCATACTGGTGCAACTTCCCGGCATAAAGGATGCGGAAAAGGCCAAGCAGAGACTTGGAGAGACCGCAATTTTGGAATTCAAGCTGGTGGATGACAATTTAAGGGCCGAAGACTATATTCTTGACCCAGCCCGCCTGCCGGTTGGCCGCCAGATATTGCCCATGGAGAGCAAGCGCCGCGACACAGGCAGGGTAATCCGCGAAAACATAGTGGTCATGAGCCAGACCCTGCTCACCGGAGACTACATTTCCGAGGCCAGGGTGCGGATTGATTCGGATTTTGGAATGCCCTATGTGTCCATAAAGTTCAACCGGAAAGGCGGACAAATATTTGCACAGTTAACCGGAGACAATGTGGGCAGAAGGCTTGCCATTGTCCTTGATGGCGTTGTCCGCAGCGCGCCGGTCATACGGGATCGCATTTCGGGCGGCGAAGCCATGATTGAGGGCAGCTTCAGCGATGAAGAGGCAAGGGACCTTGTCCGGGTTCTTCAGACAGCCCTGCCAGCGCCGGTGAAAATATTGGAAGAGCGCACGGTTGGCCCCTCTCTTGGAGCAGATTCCATACGCATGGGGCGGACCGCCATGATGGTGGGTGGGCTTCTGGTCCTTCTTTTCATCCCCCTTTATTACAAAGGGGCGGGCCTTATTGCCGACCTGGCAGTTATGCTTAACATGGTGATGATTTTTGCAGGCCTGGCCCTGCTTTCGGCCACGCTCACGCTGCCGGGCATTGCAGGCCTTGTTCTGACCATAGGCATGGCGGTTGATGCAAATGTGCTCATCTTTGAGCGAATCCGTGAAGAGCTGCAAGCAGGAAAGAGTCCGGGGGCTGCGGTTGACGGGGGCTACGGCAAGGCCGTGCTGACGATTCTGGACGCAAATATCACAACCCTTATTTCAGCCCTGGTGCTCTTCCAGTTCGGCACCGGGCCGGTGAGGGGCTTTGCAGTCACCCTTTCTCTGGGTATCGTGTGCAGCCTTTTCACAACCATTGTGGTAACCCGCGTCATTTTCGACTACTTTGTTTACTATCGCCGTGTGCGGCAATTGAGCATATAGGAAAACGCCATGCAGTTCATAAAATCCGACATCAATATCAACTTCATCGGCAAGCGTTATTTTGCCTATGGCATTTCCGCCATCCTTCTCCTTGTTGCCGTGGTTTCGCTCATAGCCCACGGCGGGCCAAAATACGGCATAGATTTTGCCGGAGGCACGGAGATCACAGTCCAGTTCGACACTTCCACAAGTACTGCCGATGTGCGCAGTATGCTGACCCAGGTGGGCTTGACCAGGGCTGTGATACAAAGGTTTGGAGATGCGGATGAAAATGAGTTCCGCATCCGGCTCGACCTTGTCCAGGAAGAAGAAGGCACTTCTTCTTCGATACAGGATATTATACAGGATGCCTTGGGCAACGGCGTGCAAATCTTGAGCATTGAGATGGTGGGGCCCCAGGTGGGCGCAGACCTCCGCGGCAAAGCCATGTCCGCAATGTTCTATGCCCTTTTGTTCATATCCATTTACATTTCCGGCCGCTTTGAGATGAAGTGGGCGGAAGCTGCAATCATTGCTGCGGCAATTCTGGGTGTTACCTTTGCCTTTGGCAGGCTTGGCGTGCCCCTTGCCTGGCTTTCCGTAATTGCCTTGGCAACCGCATTGGCAGGCTTTTATTTTTTGCAGCTCAAATATGCAATGGGCGCAATTGTTGCGCTCATCCACGATGTTGTCATCACCGTGGGCCTGTTCTCCATTCTTGACATCGAGTTCAATCTGCCCATCATCGCGGCGCTTCTTACAATCATCGGCTACTCGTTAAACGACACCATCATCGTGTTTGACAGAATCCGTGAAAACAACAAGAGATACGCCAGAAAACCCCTTGAGCTCATACTAAACAGAAGCGTCAACGAAACCCTTTCCCGCACGATACTGACATCATTTACAACTCTTTTGGTTGTTACATCGCTCTATCTTTTGGGCGGCGAAATACTTCAGAACTTTGCCCTGGCGCTTCTTGTGGGCATAGTGGTGGGAACCTATTCCTCTATCTATGTGGCCAGCCCCGTTTTGCTTATCTGGCAAAAGAAAATGCGCTCCGGGCCGGCAACACAGACCCGGTAGCCCTTTTTCATGGAGCAATTGCTTGCCTGGCTTTTGTTGAAAAATGCCCCCGGCGTGGGAAACCGCGTATTCAAGGAGCTTTTGGAGAGATTCGGGCATCCTGATGAAGTTATCAGGGCTTCCCAAAAGGCCCTGCTTGCCGTAAGGGGTGTTACGCCCCGGACAGTGGCCTATCTGAAAAGCAAAACCATACCCCAAGAAGTCCTTCAAGACCTTGAGGCTGCAAAAAAACACAATGTCAGCATAGTAACGCTGTCTGATGAAAACTATCCGGCCATGCTCACACAGATACCGGACCCGCCGCCTTTTTTGTATGTGCGCGGAGAGATTTTTGCCGATGACAGGGCCGTGGCTGTTGTGGGGGCGAGAAATGCAAGCCAATACGGATTGCAGACCGCCAACAGGCTGGCCAGAGAGCTTGCCGACTGCGGTGTGACCGTGGTTTCGGGCATGGCGCGGGGGATTGATACCGCAGCTCACGAGGGGGCCGTAAGCGCCAAGGGACGGACAATAGCCGTTGCAGGATGCGGATTGAGCCGTGTGTATCCTCCTGAAAACAAGGAGCTTTTTGAGGCCATTGCCGCCACCGGAGCCGTTATCAGCGAGCTTGCCATGAACGCCCCTCCCCATGCCTCGCATTTTCCGGCAAGAAACCGCATAATTTCCGGCCTCTGTGTGGGTATTGTAGTTGTGGAGGCAGCAGCAAGAAGCGGCTCGCTTATAACTGCCCGCATGGCCTTGGATCAGAACAGGGAGGTAATGGCAGTCCCCGGCAGCGTTACCTCCTTTAAAAGCGCTGGAACACATAGCCTCATCAAACAGGGCGCGGCCCTTGTGGAAAATGCCAGGGATGTTCTGGCCCACCTTGCCGGACCTCTTTTGTACACGCCTCAGGCAGCGGAGATTTTTTCAAAACAGGTATCCAACGCCTGCAAGGCCCCGTCCAATTTGAATACTGCCTTGACAGACCTGCAAAAAAAGGTGCTATTGGCGCTAGGCCCCTACCCTGTTCAGATGGATGAGTTGTGCAGGGAGCTTGCCCTGCCAGTCGGCGAGCTTGCAGCAGCGCTTCTTGAAATGGAGATAATGGGCCTTGTCTTTCAGGAGCCAGGCAAGATGTTTTCCAGAAAACAGGTCTGATACCCGGCTTTTTGCAAAGGCCCCCCGGCCTTTTGCAGCAAAAAAGCTTTTTTAAAATTCTCAAACCGCGCAGGCAATACGGCCAGCGCCAAAAGCAGGGTTCAAAAGTGTCAAAACCTCTTGTAATAGTGGAATCGCCCACCAAGGTGCGCACCCTTAAAAAGTACCTGGGCAAGGATTATGATGTGGAAGCCACCGTGGGCCATATAAAGGATCTTCCCCCCCGTGCCCTTGGCATTGACATTGAAAAAAACTTTGAGCCTAAATACGAGGTCATAAAGGGCAAAGACAAAGTTGTGGCAAGGCTCAAAAAAGCTGCGGGCCATGCAAAGGACATCTACCTTGCCCCTGACCCGGATCGCGAGGGCGAGGCCATTGCCCAGCATGTCAAGGAAGAGCTTTCCCAGGGCAAAAACAAGGACAAGTTCACCTTTCACAGGGTTCTTTTTCACGAGCTTACAAGAAACGCCATCCTAAAGGCCATGCAGACCCCCCAGCCCCTGGATGCCAACAAATACGAGGCCCAGCAGATACGCCGGATTCTGGACAGGCTGGTGGGCTATCAGGTTTCCCCCCTTCTGTGGCGCAAGGTGGCAAGCGGGCTTTCAGCAGGCAGGGTTCAATCCGTGGCCGTGCGCATAATCTGCGAGCGGGAGAGGGCCATAAGGGCCTTTGTGTCCGAGGAATATTGGAGCATAACCGCCCACCTTGCCAAGGAAGACAGCCCTGTTTTTACTGCTGCCCTTAAAAAAAAGGATGGCAAAAACATTGTAATCCCAAACGAGCAGAGCGCCCTTGAAATTAAGGCCGAGCTATCAGCAAGCCAGTTTGTTATAGAAAAAGTGGAAAAAAAGAGGAGCAAGAAAAACCCTCCGCCGCCCTTTAACACAAGCAAGTTGCAGCAGGCAGCCATAAAGAGGCTGCGCTTTACCGCAAAAAAAACCATGTCTGTTGCCCAGCAGCTTTACGAGGGCGTGGATTTGGGTCCCGGCGAGCCTGTGGGACTGATAACCTACATGAGAACGGATTCCACGCGGGTTTCTACGGAAGCAGCCAACCAGGCGCTGGATTTTATAGGCAGGGAATACGGAGAGGATTACAGGCCCAAATCGCCCCGCATATACAAGAACCGCAAGAAGGTTCAGGATGCGCACGAGGCCATCCGGCCCACTTCCGTGGAGTACACGCCCCAAAAGCTTGCCCCTTATCTTTCCAGCGACCAGAAAAAGCTTTACTCGCTTATATGGAACTGCTTTGTGGCCTCCCAGATGGAGTCGGCTGTTTACGACAAAACCTCTGTGAGCATCAAGGCAGGGCCTTATCTGCTTACCGCTTCAGGCTCCGTGCTTGTTTTTGACGGATATCTGGTCCTTTACAGGGAGGAGGAAAACCAGGATGAGGAAAATGAAGGCCAGTTGCCCCTCCTTTTTCAAAATGATCCTCTCGACCCCAAAAAAATTGTGCCCAAGCAGCACTTCACCCAGCCGCCGCCGCGCTTTTCCGAGGCAAGCCTTGTAAAGGAAATGGAGGAAAACGGAATAGGCAGGCCCAGCACCTATGCGGCTATTCTTTCCACCATACGCGATAAAAACTATGTTGAGCTGATAAAAGGCTACTTTCACCCCACTGAAATAGGCTTCATTGTAAACGACCTGCTCACCGATTCCTTTAGCAAAATTTTTGATGTCAACTTTACAGCCTCACTTGAGGACAGCCTGGACAAGGTTGAAACAGGCCATGCAAAGAGTCTGGGTGTGCTGGAGGAATTCTGGAAATCCTTTAAGGGCGAACTTGACAGGGCTGGCCAGGACATGGTCAGCGTCAAGGGTGTTGGAGTGAGCACAGGGCTTTTCTGCCCCAAATCAAACCATCCGCTCAACATAAAGGTTGGCAAAAACGGGCCTTTTCTTGCCTGCGCCGGATACCCGGAATGCAGCTTCACCAGCAATTTTTCCCGAAATGAAAAGGGAGAGATTGTCATTGAAGACCGAAACGAAGACGAACCCACAGACAAAACCTGCGAAAAATGCGGAAAGCCCCTTGTTAAAAAGCAGGGGCGTTTTGGCAGTTTTCTGGCCTGCACGGGCTACCCGGAATGCAAGAACACCCAGTCATTGGTCAACGGTCAGGCCGGACAGACCACGGGCGTGCCCTGCCCGGTAAAGGGCTGCAAGGGCGAAATTGTGGAAAAGACCTCCAAGCGCGGCAAGCTGTTTTTCGGCTGCAACCTTTTTCCCAAATGCGACTTTGCCCTTTGGGACCGCCCGGTTAAAAAAGCCTGCCCAAAGTGCGGGCACCCTTTTCTTGTGGAAAAATCCTCCAAGAAAAAGGGAGACTTTCTGGCCTGCCCCCAAAGCAACTGCGGCCATGAGGAGGACAAAGACTCCAAACCCTGAAAGCCTATGCCTTTTGCCAGGAATCGGAATCAGTAACCCGATAAATGGTCTGGCCCTTGCCGTCTGAAACCCTCAATTCCAATATTTTAAGTCGGCCAAGCTCATCAATTGCCTCTTCAAGCTTTTGGGGAGTTGAGTTCCAGTATTCTTTAAGGTTGGCAAGGGAAAGGCGCTTGTCAGCATCCATAAGCCCGCAGGCCAGAAGATATAGGGATGTGGCCTCCACCGAGAGGTTCAGATCAAATATTTTCTGGTCCATGGCCCCGCCTGGGCCGGATCTGTCTGTCATTTTTTTCTCCCTTCTTTTTATGTGCCGCGTAACAGCCCGGCTGTCCCGCAAAAAAGGCATCTACCGGGAAAAATCCTTTTGCCTTTTAACCGCGTTTAACGCAATATCAATTTTAGGCTTATGGCGCAAATGGCTGAAAGATTGGTTTATGCAAAAATCGGCTTTGAGCTTGGATTTATGGGAAAAATAAAGTGATAGGCATATTTGATTCAGGAATTGGCGGGCTTACTGTGGCCCGCGCCGTGCGCAGCCGCTTTCCCGGCCACGACATGATTTACTTTGGCGACACTGCCCGCACCCCTTATGGCACCAAAAGCCAGCAAACCGTTGTGCGCTGCTGCATTGAAAACACAAGGCTGCTGCTGGATAAAGGCGCAAAGCTTGTTGTTGTGGCCTGCAACACGGCCTCGGCACTTGCAATGGACGAGCTTAAAAGCCTTTTTGATGTGCCCTTTGTGGAGGTGATCACCCCTGCGGTGGACCTTGCCTTAAATGACCCAAAAAACCGGATAATTGGCGTCATCGGAACAAGGGCCACAATCAGCAGCAGGGTTTATGAAACCAAGATTCACGCAAAGGCCCCAAATAAAATTGTTCACAGCGTTGCCTGCCCTCTTCTTGTTCCCCTTGTGGAAGAAGGCTGGGCCAAAAAGCCCGAAACCCGCAGAATAGTGAAAAAATACCTTGTCCCGCTGAAAACAAGACAGATTGACAGCCTTATTCTGGGCTGCACCCACTATCCGGTTATTAAAGAGATAATCGCCCAGAAGGCGGGCAAGCGCGTGCGGATTGTGGATTCCTCTCTTGCCTGCGCAACCGCCCTGGAAAGTGCCCTGGCTGACAACCCGGCCCTGGCTGACGAGCTTTCCTGCAACAGTCGCATGGAAATTCTTGTTTCGGACATAACCCCCCAGTTTGAAAAAACCGCGGGCTTCATCCTTGGCAGCAAGGTTTCCCTTACAAGGGTGGTGCTTTGATGGCCCGGTGATAAGCAAAACCGCCCAGTTACTGCCTTTCAATAACCTCCATAAGGGTATGCCAGGCTGTTTCAACCGGCGTTAACAGGCATACCGGCTCATCGCAGTTTTTGTTTTCCAGCTCAAAACAGGGCAGGCAGTCTGTTTTTTCGCGCAGCACCCTGCCCCTTCCCTGCGGTGTCCAGCGCAATGGGTCCGAAGGCCCGAAAACCGCCACAAAGGTCGCTCCTGCAAGGGCTGCAAGATGGGTTACTCCAGAATCGTTTCCCACAAATGCCCGGCACACAAGCAGGGTCTCCCACAAATCCAATAGGCTTGGATTAACGGCAATATCTCCAGATGGCACGCCAAGGCCCAAAAGCTCCTTTTGCAGAGCGCTGTCCGCAGGGCCAAGCACAAAGGTGGCTTTAAGGCCCGCCCTTGCCGCCTTGTTGTATATTGCAGCAAAGTTGGCTGCGGCCCAGCATTTGCGCGGGCTGCCTGCTCCAGGGTGCAGCAAAATCGGGCCTTTTCTCAACTGTTTGCC
The DNA here is from genome assembly GCA_020060085.1 of Desulfobacterales bacterium. Lineage (GTDB taxonomy): Bacteria > Desulfobacterota > Desulfobacteria > Desulfobacterales > Desulfatibacillaceae > JAGVAW01. The sequence goes on along the minus strand of JAGVAW010000038.1, from coordinate 7,277 downwards.
AGCCCCAAAGCCTGAAGATGGCGGATTCAAATCCTTTATAAGGCCTGCCCGGAGCATTTGTTGGGCAAGCGCCTTTCCAATGTTTATCCTTTGGCCTGGGACCGGGCGGGAGTCAAGGCAATGCACCTTTGGAATTGCTATTTTTAAAGATTCGACAAATTCCGCACTTTTGCCAAAGTAAATTGCCGCATTGTAACCGGCTAAAAGGCCTAGGGCCTGCTGGGGGGGATTTTTTGAAAAAAGCCCGGCAATTGCCCCGCTTTCAATGCCTGTTCCCCCTCTTGCCATGCCAAGGCTTTTGAACAGGGCAAGATAAGGGGCCTGGCAGAAGAAATCCGCATCTGCATTAAGAGTTTTTTGGGCGGCAATAATGTAAGGCAGGGCGCAAACAATATCCCCAAGCGCCCCCTGATGGATGACAAGCAGACGATTTTTGCAGGGTGAATTTTCCAAGTGCTTACAAGGATGAGTAAAGATTTAGGATATGAGTAAAAGTGGCTTAAAGGCCCATTTGCCCGATGATTTTTTTCAGGGCCATGCCTGCATCCTCCTGTATGGAAACATCGGCAACGCCCAAAGAAAGGTGGGTGGGTTCAGGGTTTATCTCGATTATTGCAGCCCCGGCAGCCTTTGCAATACCGGGAAGGCTTGCCGCCGGATAAACAAGGGCGGATGTTCCGGCAACAATCATGCAGTCGCAGGTTGCGGCCAGAACATTGCTTTTCTCCAGGGCATCAGACGGAATGGCCTCGCCAAAGAAAACGCAATCCGGCCTTAAAACCCCGCCGCATTGGCACAGGGGCGGCAAAATCTCAAGGCTGACCTGGGCGGTTGGCAGCATCTCACCGCAGTCCATGCAGCGCTGCCAAGCAAAGTTGCCGTGAAACTCTATTACAAGGCTGCTATTGGCCTTCTGGTGCAGGCCATCCACATTCTGGGTGATGATGGCTTCAAGCCTGCCAAGCTTTTCCAGCTCATAAAGGCCTAAATGCGCGGAGTTTGGCAAAGCCCGGTCTAAAATGTCCTTCATTTCCCGTATAAGCAGATCCCAGACTTTCTTTGGGTTTTGCACAAAGGACTGGATGTGGGCCACCTCCATTGGATCAAATCGCTCCCAGATTCCGCCCTTGCCCCTGAAAGGCGGAATGCCGCTGGCAATGGAAATTCCTGCCCCGGTAAGTGCCACAACCTTGCGCGATTTTTCTATAATTTTAGCAGCCTTTTTAATGCTGTCAGGCATTTCTACCTCTTGTAGCCTATGGCCTGCAAAAGGCCTATGCGCTTTTCCCTGTCCTTTTCGGTTTCCACCCCGGCAGGGGAAAGGCCGTCAACAACGCCCATTACCCCCGCGCCCTGCTCGGTTTTTGCAACCACCACCTGCACGGGGTTGGCCGTGGCGCAGAAAATGCGGCAGACCTCCGGGCAGTTTTTAACGGCATTGAGAACATTTATGGGATAGGCTTTTCGCATTATCACAAAAAAGGTGTGGCCCGCACCAACGGCTGTGGCGTTTCTTGCTGCTGCGCTTACAAGCTCGTCAGAGTTGCCGTCCAGGCGCACAAGCCGCTCCATTGAGGCCTCGCAGAAGGCAATGCCAAACTCCACGCCGGGAACGGCTCCCATCATTATTTCATAAAGATCCTCAACGGTTTTTATGAAGTGGGACTGGCCGAAAATGATGTTGCTGTTCTCCGGAATTTCCAGAGGCACAAGAGAAAGCTCCATAAAACCCCCTTTGCAATTTTTTTTGCACAAAATGCGCTGGAACTGTTTTTTCAAGCAACAGGCCGCCTAAGGCCTTTGGCCCTCCATCACAGGACAAACTCGCTGTCTCTGGCCACTGCAAAGCATTCCAGGTCTGCATTTTTCTCCTGGGCCATGCGTCCGCAGTCTGCAACAATCCTGTCAATCATTGTGTCGGTGCGATCCTGGTTAAGGTGAAAAAGGCCAAGCCGCGCCACCCCTGCCTCCACGGCAAGGTCAACCGCCCTGTCATAGGCCGTATGCCCCCAGCCCCTTGTTGATGTCTCGTATTCCTCCCGCGTAAATTCGGCATCGTGGATCAGAAGATCCGCGCCTTTGCAGAAGGCTGCATAATCGGCAAAGGCAAGCCCACCGCGATGATGAAAGTCCAGCTCATTGTCCGTTAAAAAAACAAATGTGCGGCCATCCTCCACAAATTTGTAGCCCGCGCCCTGGTTGGGATGGTTAAGGGCGATTGGGGTTATGCTTATGGTATCAATAAAAAACTCTATCGGGCAGGCAGCTTCGTATTCCAGCGCAGCCTTTATGTCGGCAGGCCCCAGCGGGAAGTTGGGCGGGGCCATCACCCTTGAGACGATTTTTTCCACATAGAGCTGCGAAAAGGGGCAGCCGTGCATATAAAGAACAGCCTGGGGGTTGAAAAGAGGCTTGAAAAAGGGAAAGCCCATAAGATGATCCCAATGAGCATGGGTGAAAAGGAAATGGAAGTTGTTTTTTCCCTGGGCCACAAGGCTGTTGCCAAGCCTGCGAAGGCCAGTTCCGGCATCAACTATGATTATCTCATCGTTTTTGGAGCGGATTTCCAGGCAGGTGGTGTCTCCCCCGTAAACCAGATATTCCGGGCCTGAAACCGCAATAGAACCGCGAGAACCCCAGCATCGGATGCGCATGACAACTGCCTCGCTCACAGGGTTAAGGGAATTAGGAAATGCGCCAAAACCGCACCGGCCTTGGCGAGGAAAAGAAAGGGTTCAGCAAGAACTATCGGTTTTTGCAAAGCATGGTGAACCAAGTCTGATCCTTGTCCCAGACTTTTACAATAGAAACACCCTTTTTTTCAAGCTCCCATACAATTTGGGAAAATTGCGAGCGCAAAAGGCCCGAAAGAATAACCCAGGGCTTTCTAACAAAGTCCGGCTCTATCAAAAGCTCCTTCATAACCGCATAATGAATGTTTGCCACAAGCAGATCCGCATCCGGCCACAGATAATCCTGGGCCTTGCCGGTAAGGGCCTGTACCCTGCCTTGCATTTTGTTGAATGCAATGTTCCTTGCAGCGGTTTGCACTGCAAGGCGGTTTATGTCCACAGCCAGAACCTTTTTGGCACCCAGAGCCGCGGCAGCAATGGCAAGAACACCTGTTCCGGTTCCAATATCCAGCACCTGCTCACAAAAGCCTTTTGAAAAAACAAGCTCAATGGCTTCCAGGCAGTGCTGGGTGGTGGGGTGATCCCCGGACCCGAAAACAACCCCAGGGTCCACCGTGAGCCTTATCTGCCCGGCAGCAGGGTGTGTGCCATCCCAGGGAGGGGCCACCAGAAAGGAACCCAAAACCCTGGCGCAAAGCCCCTGGGATTGCCACTGGCTGTAAGGCATCTGAAAAAAGTCATTTACACAAAGGTCCGGCCGGCTTTCCAGGAATTTCAACATAACAGGCTCCACCGGAGCGCCGAAAAACAGAAAGCTCTCGTTATCCTCCAACCAGTTGCCTATAAGGGCCGGGCCAAGTTCTTTTTCGTCCTTTTCGTCCACCTCGCCGGAAAGGTGATAGATGTAAAGCTCGTCATAGGGGCAGGCCTGCCTGGACGCCTCCATAATCAACCCTTCACCACCTTGTCGAAGATGGCAAAAGCCGCGGCCACGGCAGGGTTGTCCTTTGGCAGCTTTATGGTGGGGGTGCCTTCAAAATCATATTCATAAACCGACAAATCTTCGGGAACAGTCCCGGCAAGAACAAGGCCCTCGTCTTCGATTATTTTTTTCATGCTTGGGGCAAGTTCGCCTTTCACCTGGTTTAAGATGAGATAAGTCTCGCCCACGCCTATGTTAAGCTCCTGGGCCAGGCGGTTTATACGGCCCGCGGCCTGAATGCCCCGGCGGGAAGGGTCTGAAACAATGATCAGCAGGTCCACATTTCTGGTGGTGAGACGGCTTATGTGCTCCATGCCCGCCTCGTTATCCATGACTATGTAGGCATAGTTGGATGTAAGCCTCTCCAGAAATCCCGTTAGCAGGGTGTTGGCAGCACAGTAGCAGCCCGATCCTTCGGGCTGGCCCATGACAACCAGATCAAAATCCGGGTTTTCAGCAATGGCCTGCTCCATCTTCATTTCGATAAAGAGGTTTTTTGTCATTCCTGCCGGAACATCGCCGCGCTTCATCTCCTCCCGCGCCTGGCCAAGCGTGGTTTCCACCTCTAAACCCAAAACCTCGTTAAAGTTGGCATTGGAATCAGCATCAACAGCAAGTATGGGCTTTTTGCCCTTTGACTCAAGGTATTTTACAAGCATTCCTGCAATGGTGGTCTTCCCTACCCCGCCTTTTCCGGCAAGCGCTATGTTGTATGGCATGGCAAAATTCCTTTTTAGTTGTGTCAATCCGGCTCTCCATGAGCTGGCATTAGTTTTTAAAAGTAGGCCAGGCCAAGCGCCGCGTCAACTTTTTTGGCGCATAAACCTAATTATTTGTGCATAAATTGTAACAATCCCGCCTTTAACCAGGCTGCTGCTTGACAACCTGGCGTGTGCGCCCATACAGTAGCCTCCTGCTAAAAAGCGGCAACAGGCCGTCCTGGCAGCTTTATCAGGTTTTGCGCCTGTATAATCAGGAAAGGAAGTCAACCTGCCCTTTCCCTTGTTCATAAAGGGCCTTTTGCCCGGAATTCGGGCCAGACCCAGGATATCTGCCTTTTTTCTTTGCTTTTAAGGAGATTTTTTCATGACCCAGCTTTTAATGGCCCAACAGGGAAAAATTACTACTGCCATGGAGCAGGTGGCTGCTGTTGAGAATTGCTCGGCAGAATCCGTGCGGGAGAGGGTGGCAGCCGGTGTGGCGGTCATCCCCATAAACAGCCACAGAAATTTTCCCGCCAGAGCAATAGGCAAGGGCTTTTCCACCAAGGTCAACGCCAACATAGGCACATCGCCAAGCCGCCACAAAAACGAGGAGGAACTCGACAAACTCAACGCAGCCCTTGAAGCAGGCGCAGATGCTGTCATGGACCTTTCCACGGGCGGGGATCTCTGGGCCACGCTGGATTTGATCCTCAAAAACTCGCCTGTTGCAGTTGGAACCGTGCCCATTTACCGGGTTGTGAGCCGCCTTTTTGCCCAAAAACGGCCAGTAACAGATATGACTGTTGAGGATCTGCTTGAAGAAATACTTCTCCAGGCCAAGGCAGGGGTAGATTTTGTGACCGTTCACTGCGGTGTGACCCGACAGGCAATGGAGGTTCTGGACGGGTGCGGGCGCTTGATGGGTATGGTCTCCAGGGGCGGCAGCCTTATGGCGGAATGGATGAACAAAACCGGCCAGGAAAACCCGCTTTATGAGCATTTTGACAGGCTTCTGGAAATTGCCGCAGAGCACGATGTGACCCTTTCGCTTGGAGACGGCCTGCGGCCCGGAGCCATTGCAGACGCCCACGACAGGGCGCAGCTTTTTGAGCTTAACCTGCTTGGCCAGCTTGCTGCACGGGCATACAAGGCCGGGGTTCAGGTTATGATAGAGGGGCCGGGCCATGTTCCTCTTTCGCAAATTGCAGCAGATGTCACCATGCAGAAAAAACTGTGCAACGGCGCGCCTTATTATGTGCTTGGCCCCCTGCCCACAGACATTGCTCCGGGCTACGACCACATTGTAGGAGCCATAGGCGGAGCCGTAGCCGCAGCAGCAGGCGTGGATTTTCTCTGCTATGTTACCCCTGCAGAGCATCTTCACCTGCCAAGCGTTGATGATGTGCGCCAGGGGGTTATTGCCTCGCGCATTGCAGCCCATATAGGAGACATTGAAAAAGGCGTCTCTGGCGCAAGGCAGTGGGATGAAAAAATGTCTCGCGCCCGAAGAAAATTTGACTGGAACACCATGTTTGAGCTTGCCATAGACCCGCCGACCGCAAGGGCAAGGCGGGCAGGCAGCGAGGACGCCAAAAGGGATGTGTGCACCATGTGCGGCGATATGTGCGCCATAAAGACCTTTGAACGGGCGCTGGAAAAATAGTTCAAGCCCTTTATCGGCCAAAACAGGATTTGCTCCCTTGGAAAACAAGGCCCCAAAGCCCCTTACACCCGGCTGGTACCAGGATTTTGGCTCCTATCTCAAAGAAATTTTCGGCTGCCGGGTGCACAAAATAAGCCTGGATGCAGGGTTTAGCTGCCCCAACAGGGATGGAACCCTCTCGCAAAAGGGCTGCATTTACTGCAATGAGAGGGGAAGCGGAACAGGAGCCTGGGCAAGGGGCATTCCCATTGCCGGGCAGATTGAAGCTGCAAGGGGATTTCTTGAAAAACGCTACAAAGCAAAGAAGTTTCTGGCCTACTTCCAGTCCTTTTCCAACACTTACGCGCCTGTTACCCGCCTTGAGCAGGTTTTTGAAGAAGCTCTTTCTCAAGAAAAAATCTGCGGCCTTTGCATAGGCACAAGGCCCGATTGTGTGCCTGACGAAGTGCTTTGTCTGCTGGACAGCCTTAACAAAAAAACATTTCTGATGATGGAATACGGCCTGCAAAGCGCCTGCGACAAAACCCTGGCCCTTATAAACCGGGGGCACAATTTAAAAGACTTTGAACAGGCCGCAAAAAAAACAAAAGCCTTGGGAATAAGGGTATGCGCCCATGTGATACTCGGCCTGCCCGGAGAAAGCCGCAGCGACATGCAGCACACGGCGGATTTTCTTGGTTCATTAAATATTGATGCGGTCAAGATTCATGCGCTTTATGTGGTTAAAGGCACAGGCATGGAGGAGCTTTATAAGGATGGCGGCTACAAGCCGCTTTGCCGGGATGAATTTGTTGATGCGGTGTGCGAATTTTTGGAGCGCCTGCCAGCAAATACAGTTATTGAGCGCATGACCGGAGATCCCCACCCCCAGGAGCTTGCGGCCCCAAGCTGGGCGCTTGGCGGCAAGGCGCAGCTTCTTGCAGATATCCGCCAGGCAATGGTTGATAGAAAAACCTGGCAGTCGCGGCTGTTAGGCAAAAAAGCTGATTTGGGCTAACCCTTGTATTTGTGGGCAATGGGATACCTGCGGCCCTCACCAAAGGCCTTGGGGGTGATTTTAAGCCCCGGAGCCGCCTGGCGGCGCTTGTACTCATTTAGCATCACCCTTCGGGTGACATCTTTCACCACAGCCTCGTCAAAGCCAAGTTTTACGATTTGGGCCGGGTCCATGCCCTTTTCAATGTAGGCCTCCAAAATCGGGTCAAGCACCTCGTAGGGCGGCAGGTCGTCATCATCCCGCTGGTCTGGCTTCAATTCTGCAGAAGGCGGCTTTTGGATTATGCTTGCAGGTATTA
>JAGVAW010000214.1 GCA_020060085.1 Desulfobacterales bacterium | reverse complement strand
TAGCAAAGCCCGCAGGTGAGGCAGGACCACACGCCGGAGGTGACAGCCGGGTCGGAAAGCTCTCCCAAGATGAGCGCGCTGGCAATGGCCCGTGGCGAAAAGGGCTTGCCTGCAAGGGTGAGCGAGCAGGCAGAGGTGCACTTGCCGCAGTCCTGGCAGGCGTGGACATCGTGCTTTGCCACAATGGCGCGCAAAATCTCTTCCGTATTTTCGGGCTTTGGAGGCTTGGCCTGGGGCGAAACCGGGCTTTGGCCCATTTCTTCTATGGATGCGGTGAAATCCTTGAGAAAGGCAAAAAGCTCGTCGTGCCTGTCGCCGTGAAAGGTTGCCAGGCGCAGTCGCTGGCTGCCCAGACCCAGCAGATCAAGGATTTTGCGGGTGTCGGTGACATTGCGCCGGGCGATGTTTGCGCCTTCGCCGTAGCGGCAGGAGCCTTCCGGGCAGCCGATCAAGGCCACGCCGTCCGCACCCATTTCAAAGGGCTTGAAGAGCAGGGCCTTGCTGATTCTGCCGGAGCAGGGAATCCGCACCATCTTTATCTGGCTTGGCAGGTCAGCCCCAGTGTCCAGAAGTGTCTGGAAAGCAGCATGGGGACTCCAGTTGCACAAGAAAAGCACGATGCGGGTAGGGCGGGTTGCTGTTGTCATAATCAAGTTATCCCCGACAGCCCCAAGAGGCTTAAAAAAAGCCGTCTTGCAAGGCTACGCTGTTCTATCATCAGTTTTGTTGGGCCACGCTAAAGCTTTGAAGCGCCAGCTCAACCTACGATTCACGATTCCTTTTTATTGGGCTACGCGCAGCAAGCTCAAGCTAGCCCAACCTACGGATAGCCTAACCTCCGGGCTGTACAACCTCCAGGGCTTGGCCAAATGAAGGCGGGCAAGGCTTGCGAGTTTGGCAAGGGCTTTAGGTGTACTTGTCGTACATCGAGTCCCTTGCCAAACGAGCGTAACGCAGCCCGCGTTCATTTGGCAAAGCCCATAGTCTACACAGCCTGGAGGACCTCTTCCAACATCCTCTCCAAATAAGCCTGATCCCTGTATGGGCTGTCTGCCGCATTTGTTGGGCAGACGGTTATGCAGTTGCCGCAGCCCTTGCAAAGGGCCTCGTCCACTACGGCGTAAAAGCCGTTTATCTCGTTTGGAGCAAGCCTCACCGCCTGATAGGGGCAGACAGTAGCGCAGGCTCCGCAGCCCCGGCAACGGGAGGCATCCACCACAACCGTGTAGCCCTTGCTCTGGCGCGGGCCGCGCGGCATGACCGATGCTGCCAGCACGGCAGCGGCCTCTCCCTTTTTTTTGTGGGAAACATGAATGCCCGGCGGGTCTGCCAGAAAGACCCCTGGCACGGATGTGGCCCCTGGAGCAAGGAAGGGCCTGCCGGAAATTCCGTTTTCCTGTATTGCCCACTGCAAGGCCCGCATGGGCAGGCCTGCCTGGGCCTCGTAGGGGGTTGTGCGGCCTGCTTCTGCGCCCAGAATGAGCGAGCCTGCTGCAAAGGCCCTTATGCCTTCTGCGGTTTTTGCATGAATGCGGAAGTTGCCAAGCGTGCCGGAAACATGATGCACGGCTGAACCCATAAAGGCGTTGATGTTGGGGTGGTCCGGCGCTTTTTGAAGGGGTTTTCCCGGCGCACCGAAAACAAATACATCCAGCCCTGCAAGGGCAAGGGTGGAGGCAGCCTCATGGGCAGCTTCCCCCTGGCCTATGACAGCGGTTGTGAAGTTGTAGTTGCGAAGGGGTGCAGGCAGGGCGCGCAGGCTTCTTGCACGAATTATGGAGCGGGAGAGCAGGCCCTCGAACCGGGCAATGGCAAGCTCGCGGTTGCGCGGCAGGAGGCTCAATGCCTCGCCCCGCAGGTTGCAGGTTTCCACCATGCTTCTGGCAACCCCTGTACCCTTGAATATGCCGTGCTTAAGGCGGCCCCTTTGCTCGGTGCAGGCGCTGCAAACAAAGTCCAGCGGGCAGCATACGCAGGAGGCCAGAACCATGCGGGTGATGCCCAGGGTGCGCACGGTGCGCACAATGTGGGCCATGCCTTCGGGCGTGCAGGCCGCATCAATTGTCTGGGTGGATATTACCCCCGGCCTGCTGCCAAGGCCCTCCACAAATTGGTCCATGCGGGGGTCCCAGCCTAGGGCCTCATTGCATTTGCACACAAAGATTCCAAGGCGGACATCCGGCGCAAGGCCAGGGTCCGGCGGGTTAAAGGCTGTGCCGTGGCCCTTTGGCCGGGAGGCAGCCCCGGAAAGCAGAACCATTGCCTTGCCTGCCGCACTAAAACCGCGGGCCATCATTGCGTTGACATCTGCCTTGGCCGTAGGCGGGCCGTATGCGCGGATCACATCCTCGCCCCGCACATGGGGGGCAAGCAGGGGGTCTGCAAGAATGACAACACCTGCCTGCTCAATAAAGGTGCGATCCTTATCCGCGTGGTCGAGCGCCCCGATGGCTCCGCAGGCGGTTTCACATTCCAGGCAGTGGCTGCATATTCCGCATTCCAGGCAACGGGCGGTTTCGGCCTCTGCCTGGGCCGGTGTCAGGCCAAGGCAGACAGCCTCAAAGTCTGCTATGCGGGCTGCGGGCTGGCGCTCCGGCTCATCTGGCCGGGGGCTTGTGGGCAGGTTCTGGTTGATGGGCGGATAAGGAACATCGCCGGGGCGAAGGGGCTTTTGCTCCTCAACAGGCTCGCCGGAAAGGGCCTGATGAACCTTTTTGGCAGCCGCCCGGCCGCAGGCCATTGCCTTTACCACCACAGAGGGGCCGGTAAGGCCGTCTCCGCAGGCCCAAACGCCTTCAATGCTTGTGCAAAAATCCTCTTTTGCGCTTACAAAGCCAGCCTCGTTGACTGCAAGGCAGGTGTCTGCATTTTCTGCAAAAGGCCCTGTCTGGCCTATGGCTATGACAGCCAAATCGCAGGAAATGCTTGAAGGGGCACCGTCTTTATCAGTAACAGGCCAGGGTATGCCATTTGCGTCCGGCTCTCCTGGCTTTTGGGGCAAGAGGGTGAGTTTGAGCGGTTTGCTTTTCCCCTGCTTTTCAAAGGCGCTAACCCGCCAGCGGCAGGCAAGCTCAATGCCTTCTTCAACAGCAGCGCGGATTTCCTCGTCATCAGCCGGAAGCATATCTGCCGGGAACCAGGAAATGATGGTGACCTTTGCGCCCTTGCGGCAGATGGCCCGCGCCAGATCAAAGGCTGCATTGCCGTCTCCGATGACTGCCGCGTGTTTTCCGGAAAGGTCGCCCACCCTGCCCTGGTACAGCTCGCTCAAAAAGGAGATGCAGCCCCAAACGCCGGGTAGGTCTTCGCCTTGCGCCCTCAATTTGCGGTCTGTCCACGCGCCGGAAGCCACAATGAGGGCGTGATGATCCTTTTTAAGGGCAGGGATGCCCTTTTTCCAGTCCACCGGCGAATTGGTGACAATGTTTACCCCCAGGCTCTGCACAAAGGCCAAATCCCTGTCCAGCACGGCCCTGGGCAGACGGAAGGGGCCTATGCCGTAGCGCAGAAGGCCGCCGGCCTCCTTCATGGCCTCATAAACAGTGACCTTGTAGCCAAGCCGGGCCAAATCCGCGGCAGCAGCAAGGCCTGCCGGGCCGGAGCCTATTATGCCTATGCTCTGCTCCCTTGACGGCGCGGGCGGCGGTGCAAACTGCTCATCTTTGGCGCTGTCTGCAACAAACCGCTTTATGGCGCGGATGGACACAGGCTCGTCAATCTCGGCCCTGCGGCATTCCTTTTCGCATGGATGTGTGCAAACCCTGCCGCAGACACCAGCAAGAACATTTTCCCTGCGGATGACATCAAGGGCTTTTTCGGGCTTTCCGGCCCTGGCAAGGGCAATGTAGCCCTGAACATTGACCCCAAGCGGGCAGGTGCTTTCGCATGGGGGGCAGGCAGCTTTTTTGATTATGGCCCGCCCGGGCAGAGCCATGCGCCCGGAAAAGAAAACCGGCTTCTGGCCGTTTTCCTGCTCCCTTGCAGGGCAGGCTTCAATGCAGCGGCCACAGAGTATGCATCGCTCCGGGTCAACAAAGGTGGCAGGCACGCGCACCTTGGCAGAAAAGCCCTGGGGCGTGTTTTTAAGGGAAATGACCTCGCCGGGGGCCAGACAGCGGATCTGGGGATTCAAGAGAATGCGCATCAGCCCGGAGCGGTTTGCCAGATTGAGGGGTACGCCGCAGGGCAGACGCCAGGCATCATTGGCAAGCTTGGCGTTCCAGTCGGCATCCGCATCCACAAGGGTTACGGGAAAGCCCATTTCCCCAAGCTTGTTGGTGGCTGCAATGCCTGCCGGTGTTGCCCCTATCACAAGCGCCCTGTGCAGGCGGTCCTTGGTTCTTTTCATGGATTTCTATGCTCCAACCTGTCCGGCAGCCTTTTTCTCGCGGCCCTTGAAAAGGGCAAGGCCAAAATCATAACCTTTGGAAAAAGCCTCAAGGTTTTTCTTTTCTGTTCCTTTAGGCACGGACTTTTCAACGGTTTGCAGGGCAGCCTGATGGGAGACCGCGCCGGTGGTGGCCACAATAAAGCCTATCATTATGATGTTTGCCATCATCTTGCGGCCAAGCTCTTCTGCAAAGCGGGTGGAAGGAATGGCAAACACGGAAGCCTTGCCGGGCTTTGGCTTTACAAGGTCCTGGTCAATGAGGATTATGCCGTCCTCTTCCACAAGGTCGGCATATTTCTCGTAGCCTGCCTGGCTCATGGCCGAAAGGATGTCGGGCTTTCGCACATAGGGGTAGTGGATAACCCCGTCCGAGATGATGACCTGGGCGCTGCAAGCCCCGCCCCGGCTTTCCGGGCCGTAAGACTGGACAAGGGTGCTTTCCCGATGATCTCCCAGGGCTGCGGCCTTGCCCAGGATGCGGCCTGCCAGGACAATGCCCTGGCCCCCGAACCCGGTGACAACTATTTCCTTTTTGCTGCTGGTTTCCTGGCCTGTCATGACGCACCTGTTTGTGAAGTATTTTTTTTAACGCCTTCCTGCTGCCGGTCAGGAGGATTGCTCCAGAAAATCCGGGCGGCAGGTGCGGTCGTACGATTCAATGCAGCTTGGCCTCGATTCCTTGTGGAAATTGCCAAGCACGATGCCTTTTTCAGCATCCATAGTTATTTCAAGCGGATTGGCCTTGTTTTTGATGATGCTCTTTTCTTCGTAGAGCTTCAATGTTTCAAGGGGCCTTTCCTTGTTCCTGCGGCCATAGTTGATGGGGCAGGGGGAAAGGATTTCCACAAATGAAAAACCCCGGTGCAAAAGGGCCTCGGTGAGGCTTTCCACCATGTCCCTGCCGTGCATTATGGTCCAGCGGGCAATGAAGGTGGCACCGCTGGCATAAGCAAGAAGGGGCAGGTTGAATGGGCTTTCCGGATTGCCCACAGGGGTTGTGGTGGTTTTTGCAAGGTGCGGGGTGGTGGCTGCCACCTGTCCGCCCGTCATGCCGTAGGTTAAGTTGTTTACGCAGATAACGGTGAGATCCATGTTGCGCCGGGCCGCATGGATAAAGTGGTTGCCGCCGATGGCAAAGAGATCTCCGTCTCCTGAAAAGACCACAACATTGAGCTTGGGATTGGCAAGCTTGAGGCCCGTGGCAAAGGGAATGGCCCTGCCGTGGGTGGTATGGTAGGAGTCGAGCTTTGCATAGCCTGCGCCCCTGCCGGAGCAGCCAATGCCCGAAACCATTGCCGTGTGCTCCAAATCCAGGCCGGAATCCTTTATGGCCGTGAGCGTGGCGGCAAAGGCTGTTCCAATTCCGCAGCCAGGGCACCAGATATGGGGAATGCGATCCGTGCGCAGAAGGTCATCCAAGGGGTGCTGCGCCTGCTTTTCGCCAACAGACTGGGCATTGCTCTTTGTGGTCATATTTATTTCATCCTGTTTGCCTGCCGGACAAAATCTGTCCCGCCCTGCATCGGTTCTGTTGCTTTTCGTTTGAATGCACCCTTTTTCCCAAAAACTCCCTTGCCGCCTTGAGCCTGGTTTTGTTGGGCTTTTGCGCTTACCCGGTGCAATCCCGCTGTCCGGGGTGTGGTTTTTGTTGGGCCACAAAATCCCGGAAAAACCTTTTGTTGGAGCAAAATCCCTGCTGGCCGGGATTTCTAGCCCAACCTACGGCGGCGTTAGCCCAACCTACGGCCCTGATCTCTTACCTCTTGTGCTAAAAGCACACTGGCAACATTTGCCAGTGCCACCCAACGGAACGAGGGCTTTGCCGTTGGTTTTTTTTCTTCTCAACCACCCGCGCACAGGGCGGTTCCAGGGAAAGGAGAGCAAGGCGCGCAAGCAAGCAATGAGGGAGTGTACAGTTGGTACATGACCGAAATTGCGATGCG
>JAGVAW010000058.1 GCA_020060085.1 Desulfobacterales bacterium | reverse complement strand
CAGGTAGAAGGCGCGCGCATAGGCCTTGCAGAAAACGGCGGCGGCAACATAGGGGTTGAAGAAGCTGCCATGTGCATCACCATTTTAGAAAAGGCGTAAAAAAATGAACCTTTCATTTAAAGGCAAAAACACCCTCATCACAGGGGCAAGTTCGGGCATTGGCAAGCACCTTGCCGAGTGCTTTGCAAAGGATGGCGCAAAGCTGTTTTTAAGCGCGCACCCTAGCGAGGAAAAGGCCCTTGCCGACTGGGCCAAAACCCTCATGGATCGCCACGGCGGCAAAATCTGGACATTTACAAGCGACCTTGCCAAGCCTGATGGCCCCCAAAAGCTCTTTGACGAGGCAACAAAGGCGGCCAAACAAATAGAGGTTCTTGTCAACAATGCAGGAATTCTAACATACGGGGAATTTAAAGATGTGCCCTATGAAAACCTTGAGCGCATGATTCAGGTAAATTACACGGCCTATGTTGCTCTCATGCGCCTTGCCATAGGGCCAATGGTGGAAAGAAGATCAGGGGCCATCCTTAATGTGGCCTCTGCATCGGCATTCCAGCCAACCCCCATGCACGCGGTTTACGGGGCAACCAAGTCTGCGGTTCTGCACACATCCCTGGCTGTGGCTCAAGAGGTCAGGCCCTATGGAGTTGCCGTGTGCAGCCTCAACCCGTCTTATACCAACACGCCTTTGCTAAACAAAGAAACCTCCAACTTTCCCGGCAGGCTGCGCTGGTTTGCAGTTTCCGGCTTTCCCGAACCCCAAACCATAGCCCAAAAAGGCTATAGAGCATTCAAAAAGGGCAAGCTGGCCTATGTGCCTGGGCCGTTAAACGCCTTTATCCACAAGTTTCTCATTGGTCTTACACCCAAGGAGTGGGTGGCAAGGACGGGGACGGTCATCATAAAACCCAGATAAAAGAAGGGGCGGCCCCAGGAAGACGATAGCTGCGTTATGCGGGGTGAGCCGGGTCTCGATGTACAAGAAGTACACCTAAAGCCCCGGCTCACCCCGAAAGCCTTGCTCTCGTCTCCCTGGGGCCGCCCTGTACGCTGGTGAAAGACCCTGGAAGATTCGATGTGTTGTAATGCGCCTTGCCCACGGCTCCCTGGAACCGCCCTGTAAGCTGGTGGTTGACGAGGAAGCGGCAACTTCTTGCAGCCAACAGCACGAAGCACGCGGAAAGAAAGGCAAAAGCCGCAACCACAGGCTGTAGTTGCGGGGCAGAGGATTTTTGCTTGGCTTGACTTGTACATACGATTGTGCATACAATGAGGCGTCATGTTTGAGTGGGATGAAACAAAGAATGCCAGCAATGTGCTCAAACACAAAATTCGCTTTGCAGACACATTTGCGGTGTTTGAAGATCCCGACAGCTTGACAATGGATGATTTTGAGTCTGGCGAGCAAAGGTTTGTCACCATCGGCATGGATGCCTTTGGCCGAGTACTGGTGGTTGTTTACACCTGGCGCGGAGAAAATATAAGAATAATTTCCGCACGCAAGGCTGTACGCCACGAGGTGAAACAATATGAAAGCGAAATATGACTTCAGCAAGGCAAAGCGGGGCGCGGTGCTGCCGCAATCCGGCAACAAGGTGCGCATAACCATAAGGCTGGATCGCGACATTGTTGACTGGTTCCGCAAGCAGGTGGAAAAGCAGGGGGGCGGTAATTACCAGACCATGCTAAATGACGCCCTGCGCGACCATATGCTTAAAAGGGAGCAGCCCATAGAGGAGGTAGAGGAGGTTTTGAGGAGAGTTATAAGGGAGGAACTCCACATATCCTAAACAGGGCGGCCCCAGGAAGCCGTGGGCTGTGTTGCACAGCGCATCGGAATTCGGTCACATACTATGAGTATGCTCCCTCATTCCTCGCTTGTGCGCCTTGCCCACGGCTCCCTGGGGCCGCCCTGGACGGAAGTGGTGTCAATAGGCAGGCGATAGCTAAAGTTGCACAGCGCATCGGAATTAGGTCATGTACTTGATGTACACTCCCTCATTCCTCGCTTGTGCGCCTTGCCCACGGCTCCCTGGAACCGCCCTGTAAGTATGGAAGGGTGCGCTGTGTTGTGCTTCGCATCAAGTCTTGGCCATGTACCAACAGTCGCAATGGGATGGCCGCTATGTGCCGGTTGCCTTGCTTAAAAGGAGGTTCAATGTTCTTTGCCGCAACAAAAAAAATCCTGCTTATTTCCCTGTTGCTGATTTTTCCTTTTTCCGGCGCAATGGCAGATCCCCAAGCTCCCACGGCTGAAGATGAGGCTATTTTGAATGAGCTTGCGGATCTGCCCCCGGACAAGCCCATAGACATGGAAAAGCTCCTTGCCGGGGAGATTCTGACCTACATCCTTGAGTTTCCCGTGGAAGGCGAAGGCGTGAAGAAAAGGGTGGTGGGCCTTTGCATAATTGATGCGTCTGTAAATGCTGTGTGGGACATTCTGGCAGACTGGGATGCAATGGGCGGCTATGTGCCAACCCTGCAATTCTACAAAACCGTGCACCAACTGCGGCCAAAGGATGAAAAAGGGGTTTACGAAAATCTCATCCACGGACAGATAAAGGTGCTGCTTTTCAAAGTCCCCTACACCCTTGCAGTTGTGTTTGACGAAGAAAACCTGCGCCAGGACTGGCGGTTGTTAGATGATGACGAGGCCCAGGCATTCATTGATGAGGGTATTGATGCGGTAAAGCCCTTCTGGGCCTTAAAAAGCGTTGCCGGTTTCGGCTATATAAAGCCCTTTGGCGAGAACAAAACCATCTATCTGTACTCGCCCGTCATAGAATCCAGGGTGCCGGTGCCAGCCAGCATAGAGAGGTATGCGGCCAAGCAGTCACTATTGGGCTATATGAAAGCTGTGCAGGACAGGGCGGCCCCAGAAAAACGATAGCTGTGTTGCGCTGCGCATCGGAATTCGGTCATGTACCAACTGTACACTCCCTCATTCCTCGCTCGCGCGCCTTGCTCTCGTTTTTCTGGAGCCGCCCTGTACGCATGGAAGGTCGCTTCCAGACGGACGGCTGCTGTGTTGCGCTCCACCTCACAGGGGTCTTGATGTACTACCAGTACACCTAAAGCCCCTGCCTTGCTCGCAAGCCTTGTCCATGACCCTATGGGTCCGCCCTGGGCGGAAGTGGTGCTGACAGGGAGACAATAGCTAACGTTGCGCTGCGCATCGGAATTCGGTCATGTACCAACTGTACACTCCCTCATTCCTCGCTTGCGCGCCTTGCTCTCGTTTTTCTGGAGCCGCCCTGTACGCATGGAAGGTCGCTTCCAGACGGACGGCTGCTGTGTTGATCTCCACCTCACAGGGGTCTCAATGTACTAACAGTACACCTAAAGCCCCTGCCTTGCTCGCAAGCCTTGTCCATGACCCTATGGGTCCACCCTGGGCGGAAGTGGTGCTGATAGGGAGCTGTGGGATTTGTCGCGAGCCATCACGGAAAAAAGGTAAAAGGCTTGTTGTTGGGCTACGCTTTCGCTTTCGCTCAAGCTAGCCCAACCTACTGATTTTGCGTCCTTTCCCCTTTCAACCACCAGCATACAGGGCGGTATCTTTGGAGATGAGAGCAAGGCGCACGAGTTGGGCAGGGAAGGAGTATCAGGATTTTGTTTTTTGCTTTTCCCTTCAATCACAAACGCACGGGGCGGTTCCAGGCGAGGCGGATGCAAGGCGCGCGAGTTGGGCAGGGGCGCAGGTGTACTTCAAGTACATCAAGTCCCCTGCACAATGAAGCGCAACACAGCAGCCGTCCGCCTGGGAGCGCCCTGCAACACAAAGGGCGGTTCCAGGGAAGGGAGAGCAAGGCGCACAAGCCGGGCAGGAACGAGGTGTACTTTTTGTACATCGAGTTCCTGCCCGGCGAAGTGCAACACAGCTATCGTCTTCCTGGGGCCGCCCTATAATTCTAACCGTTCGTCCATGTATAGATACTTGTTTTCGTTTTTACCCACATAAACCTGTCTGGGCCGGTGCAGCTTCCAGTCCGGGTCGTCCTGGGCCTCCTTCCACTGGCTTATCCAGCCGGGCAGCCTGCCGATGGCAAACATGACCGTGAACATATCTGTGGGGATTCCCAAAGCCCGCAAAAGGATTCCCGCGTAAAAATCCACATTGGGATAAAGGTTATGATCAATGAAATAGGCGTCCCTTAAGGCCACCTCCTCAAGTTTTTGGGCAATGTCAAGCAAGGGGTCATGGATATCCAGCTTGGCAAGCACCTTGTGCACCATTGCCTTCATTATTTTGGCGCGCGGGTCGTAGGTTTTGTAAACCCTGTGGCCAAAACCCATTAGGCGGAAGGGGTCGTTGCGGTCGCGGGCGCGGGCGAGAAAAGGCTCCATGTCCCCGCCTGCTGCATGAATTTCTTTGAGCATCTGTATGACCGCCTGATTGGCTCCGCCGTGCAAAGGCCCCCACAGGGCAGAAATGCCTGCGGAAATGGCTGCGTAAAGGTTCACCCTTGCGCTTCCCACAAGTCGCACAGCCGAGGTGGAGCAGTTCTGCTCGTGATCTGCGTGCAGAATCCAGAACACATTTAAGGCCTTTACCATGTCATCATCCATTTTGTAGGGCCGCACCGGGCTGTCGAACATCATGTTGAGAAAGTTGGCGCAGTAAGAGAGATCCGGCCTGGGATAAACAACCTTGTGGCCCATGCTTATTTTATAGGATATGGCGGCCATGGTGCGGACCTTGCTCAAAAGCCTTGTCATCTGCACGACAATATCCTGGTCTTTGGAGTGGCCGTCCAGCTTGGGGTAAAAGCTCCTCAAGGCATTGACCATGCTCGAAAGAATGCCCATGGGGTGGGCCGAGCGGGGAAAGTTGGTAAAAAATGCCTGCATATCCTCGTGCACAAGGCTGTGGTCGTTAAGCAGCACGGAAAAGCGGTTCAGCTCCGCACGGGTGGGCAGATGGCCGTTGATGAGCAGAAAGCTTGTTTCCACAAAGGTGGATTTTTCCGCCAGCTCCTCAACAGGGATGCCCCGGTAGCGAAGGATGCCCTTTTCGCCGTCCATGAAGGTTATGGCGCTTTTGCAGGCCCCTGTGTTGCCAAAGCCCGGATCATAGGTGATGTGGCCTGTAATGGCGCGCAGCTTGGTGATGTCTATGGCCTTTTCACCTTCGCTACCCGTGATGACGGGCAGCTCGTAGGTTTTGTCACCCAGAATTATTTTTGCGGTTTCTCCCATATATTAATACTCCCGATACTTGGCTTGAAGGGTTTTCAAGCGTTTTTGCCTTGCTTCAAATACACTTTCCCCCTGCCGCTTTTTTGCTGGTCAGTTTTTTGTTTTCCTGTGGAATATGGTCTGGTTCTACCCAACAGGCCTTTGCGAAAAACAGCCGGGCAGATTGAAGGGCGCAAGATAATTAAGGCCCCGCCACCTGCCGGAAAGGATTTATATTTATAAAATATCCCGGCCCTTGTCAAACGGCCGGACTTCTTTCCAGCGGACCGCCTTGGCGAATGCCCGACGGTCTGTTGCGGATGAATCTGGCCGGAGAATAAGAAACAGACGGAAGGGTTTTGGAGTGGAATGGCGCAACAACGGGCCGGGCATAGCCTCATGCCTTGGCCGTTGCGCCCTGCTGCTTATGTGTGCTTTGAATTGTGCCGGTAAAAAATAACCTGAACTTTTTCCAGTGTGACAAGACCTTCACCTATCAAGCCATCAAGTTCCGGCACAAATTCCTCAATTTTTTCGGGTGCATCAACAATTTCCACAAGCACGGGCAGATCTTCAGAAAGGCGCAGAACCTTTGTGGTGTGTATTCTGCTGTTGGCACCAAAGCCCAGAAACCCTCGCGAAACCGTGGCCCCGGCCAAGCCCCTTGCCCTTGCCTTTTCCACAATGACCTCGTAAAGGGGGCGGCCACCCACCTTGTCGCTCTCCCCTATGAAAATGCGCAACAGCGATGCCTGGGCAGGAAGCTTCATGCCTTTGACCTCCTTATAGAATACGCGCCAGCAGCACACCTGCCACAAGGGCCGCAAGCCCCAGCACATTGTTCATGGCAACATTGGCCCCTGCGTAAAGCCATTGGCTTGCACGCAGCAGTTCCTCGGTTTCAAGCACAAAGGTCGAAAAGGTTGTGAATGCCCCAAAAAAGCCCACAAGCACAATGAGACGGGTTTGGGGCGCCACGGGCAGGCGCGTTTCAAACAGGGCGAACAAAAGCCCGGCAGCAAAGCAGCCCGTTACATTTACAACCAGGGTTCCCCAGGGAAAGCCGATTCCGGTAAAGCGATATACAAGCCCTGCCAACCCGAAGCGGGAGAGGGTGCCTAAAGCCCCGGCAAGGGAAAGCAAAGCAAGCTTGATGAGCATTTAAGATTCCCCCGGTTGGCTCTATCCTGCCAGGGCCAGCATTCGATCCAAAGCCAGGGCCGCATCCTTTTTTGTGGCAGGGTCAACCTTCACCACATTGAATGTCCCCAGGTTCTGCAATGTGTGCAAAAGCTTGCCCAGGGTGATTTTTGCCATGTTGGGGCAAGCAGAGCGGGCAAGAGGCATGACCACTTTTTCAGGGGTGGTTATGTTAAGGCGCTGCACAAGGTTGAATTCCGTGCCCACAATAATTGTGGAGCCTGACGGAGCTTCTTCCACAAAGCGGATTATCCTGCTTGTGGACCCGGAGGCATCGGCCAGCTTAACGACCTCTTGGGGGCATTCGGGATGCACGATTATTTTTGCATCCGGGAATTTTTTGCGGGCCTGCTCAATGTGGGCAGGGGTGAAATTTGTGTGAACATGGCAGAATCCGTCCCACAGTATGAGCCTTGCCCTTTCTATATCCTGGGCCGTGTTGCCGCCCAATGGCTCGTTGGATTTCCAGACAATCATCTCATCAGTTGGCAGGCCTAAAGCGTTGCCGCTGTTACGGCCAAGGTGCTCGTCAGGAAAAAACAGGACTTTTTCGCCTTTTTCAAAGGCCCAGGTTATGGCCTTTTGTGCATTGGCCGAGGTGCAGGAGCAGCCGCGGTTGCGCCCGGTGAAGGCTTTAAGGGATGCATCGGAATTGACATAGACAATCGGCACAAGCTTTTTTGTGTCCAGAACGCTGCCAATCTCCTCCCAGGCGCGGCTCACAGAAACAAGGTCTGCCATGTCCGCCATGGGGCAGCCTGCATTCATGTCGGGAATCTGTACAACCTGGTTTTCTCCGGCAAGTATGGCTGCGCTCTCGGCCATGAAGTGAACGCCGCAGAACACTATGAATCTGGCGTCCTTTTTTGCTGCGGCCCTGCGGGAAAGCTCAAAGCTGTCTCCGGCAAAGTCGCCAAGCTCAACAATTTCCATGCGCTGGTAATGGTGGGCGAGAATGACAAGGGAATCCCCCTGCTCCTGCTTTATCCTCTGGATGGCCGAAAAGGCTTCAAAATCAGCATCCTTTGCGCTCATGCTTTTTCCTTCCCGCGGTTAGGGGCTTAATCGGAAAGCACCTTCACCGGGTCTTGTTTTCTTATGGTCCCGCCTGCCAGAACCTTGGCAAAAACGCCTTTGCGGGGCATTATGCAGTCTCCCACCCGCTGGTGAACAGCGCATTTGTCGTGGCATTTCTTGCCTATCTGGGTTATCTCCAGGAGGGCCGCAGGGCCTATTTTCACCTTTGTGCCAACAGGCAGGGCAGGCCAGTCAACCCCAAGGGTGGCAATGTTTTCCGCAAAGTCGCCAAAGGTCACGGCAAACCCTTTTTCATTTGCAGCATTTATGTCCTCTGCTGCCAGCAGGCTCACCTGGCGGTGCCATTTCCCTGCATGGGCATCCCCCTTTATTCCGTAGTCGGCAATAAGCAAAACCGCATCAACAGGCTTTTTGGGAACGCCCTTTTCATCGCTCACCGCAATGGAGACAACCGTGCCTTCCATGATTTATTTTCCTGCCTTTTCCTTTTGCGCTGCTGCATAAAGGGGCGATATTGCCCGCAGGGTTTTAACCGATTCCGCAAGGGCTGCCAGAAAATTGTCTATAATTTGAGTGGTGGTGTCTGTGCCAAAGCTTATTACAAGGGTCCCCTGGGCGTCTGCAAAGGACAGGCCTGTTGAAAGAAGCACATGGCTGGCCCTTAAACTGCCTGAAGCGCAGGCCGAGCGGGTTGAAACCGCAAAGCCCTGCTCATCTAGCATGAGAACGATTGACTCGCCTTCCACATGGCGAACGGAAAGGCTTATGTGATTGGGCAGGCATTGTTCAGGATGCCCGTTTATCAGATAATCCTCCAGGTATTTGGGCAACTGGGCCAGAAAATGCCTGCGCAGATTCTTGTAATGCTCCAGGCGCTTTTCCATGTCGCGCATGGCAACCTTTGCTGCTGCGGCCATGCCCACAATGCCCACAAGGTTTTCCGTTCCCGCCCGCTTCCTGTTTTCCTGGGCGCCTCCGTCCAGCAGGTTCCACAGGCCTATGCCGCGCCTCACATAGAGAGCGCCAACGCCCTTTGGCCCGTAGAAGGGGTTGGAGGCAAAGCTCAAAAGGTCTATGCCCAACGCCTCAACATCAATGGGTATTGTGCCAACGGAATCAACCGCATCGCAATGATAGGCAACGCCTGCCTCCCTGCAGACCGCTGCTATTTCGGCAATGGGGTGCAGGGTGCCTATTTCGTTGTTGGCGTGCATTATTGTAACAAGGATGGTGCTTTCGCGGATGGCCCTTTTGACTGTCTGGGGATTGACCACGCCGTACTTGTCCACAGGAACGGAAGTGACCTGAAAGCCAAGCTGCTTGAGCCGCCGAAGGCTGCGGATGACCGCATTGTGCTCCGTGTTGCAGGTCACAAGGTGCTTTCCCTTGTCCTGCCTGGCCCAGGCAAGGCCCTTTACTGCCATGTTCACGGATTCCGTGCCGCAGCTTGTGAAAACAATCTCCCTGGGGTCTTTGGCGTTGATGAGCCGAGCCACCGTCTCGCGGCTGCTTTCCAGCACCTCGCGGGCCTCATCGCCTTTCTGGTGCTGGCTGCTGGGGTTGCCATACTCGGCCTTTATGGCGTCTATCATGGCCTGGCTGGCTTCCGGGACAAGATGCTTGAAGTTGATGTTATCCAGATTGATGTAGCCCATGGCCCCTCTTTTTTGCTTGCAGGGCATAGGCTTTATTAAAAGCCCGCGCAAAGTACGCCCTGCCTTGTGTTATGGAGTTATTGCCGCTTAAAAAAACAAGCTGTCCGCCCTTTTTAAGAAATGGCCTTTGTTCCAAAGGGCAAGGCGCAAACTGCCCTTTTTAAATTAAAGGCAGATTGCGCCAGAAAATACTTAAAAAAATCTCAAGCAGGCTCTTTTTCGGGCCCTTCTTCGGCCAGGGAGCAGCTCTTGCAGAAGGTCTGGCCGTCTCCAAGCTCGCTGTCGCAATAGGGGCAGTAGCACTTTTCATCGTGATCATGCTCATGCTTGTCTTCCTGATTGTCATCCGGCATGACTTTGCCTGACTTGCGATCCTCGTAATTCTTGATGGCCGCATGAAGAGCGTCCGCCCCCAGGTTGGAGCAGTGCAGTTTGTTCTTGGGCAGCCCGTCAAGAGCATTGGCAACATCTTTGTTGGTTATCTTCTTGGCCTCTTCAAGGGTTTTGCCCTTGGCAAGCTCTGTAAGCATTGAGGACACGGCAATGGCAGCCCCGCAGCCAAAGGTCTGGAACTTGATGTCCTTTATGACATCATCCTCAATATCCAGGTATATGGTCATCATGTCGCCGCACACCGGGTTGCCTATCTGTCCGATGCCGTCAGCACCTTCAATCTCGCCGACATTGCGGGGTTTTTTGAAATGATCCATGACGGTTTTGCTGTACATGGCCTTCTCCCTTCCGAAATGCGTTGAGCCTGGGATTGTTTTATGATATATCCCACCCAGGCAATAGGATTATTGCAACATAAACATAATTTGCTCTTTTGCCAAGGCCTGCCCGCCTTTGGGAAAGCTTATGGCCTTTTTTAGCCATGTAGCAGATTTTCAAGACAAAGGCCAATGCTAATTTGGCAATAAAAATTTCAGGCTGCTGCAAAAAATACGGCTTCTTTGACTAAATTTTGTTTGAGCCAGAGCCTTTGGCGCAGACACCCGCTTTCCGGCCCCAAAAACAAGGCCGGTAAACACCTTCAGGGGATAACACATGAAACTTTCCACAAGAAGCCGTTACGGGGCGCGCCTTTTGCTTGATCTGGCCCTTAACCAGGGACAGGGCTTTGTCCAACTGGGCGAGGCAGCAAAACGCCTGGGCGTTTCCATGAAATATCTTGAGCAGATTATTCTGCCATTGAAGAAAAAAGGCCTGGTGGACAGCGTGAGGGGGGCCAAGGGCGGCCATCGCCTTGCTGTTGCTCCAAAAGATTTGAGGGTGGGCGAAGTGGTTGCCCTGCTTGAAGGGGGCATGGATCTCATTGAATGTGCAAAGGATGAAGGAATCTGCGGCCAGTCGCCCAATTGTGTCACCCGCAGGCTTTGGCAGGATGCTGCAAGGGCCATGTTTGAAAAGCTAAACGAGGTAACCTTTGCAGACCTTTTAAAGGAGCAGGGGGAGCAGATTTGCCCGGCAGGCAAGGGATAGCCGGGCAGGGCAAAGGCTTTGCAAGCACCTTGGCCGCCAAAGGCAAAAAAGCCTCTAAAGCCCTTGGATTTGCCTTAAAATCTTCCTGCAATCTTGACACTGCAAGTCCCCTTTGCTATTGAATTAAAATATGATAAGTTCTGCTTGCAGCATTTTTGGGCAGGGGCCTTTTTATTACCATCCAAGCATTCAGGTGGCTCATGGACGATGATTCCTTTGTTGCAGGCAAGGCAGGCGCTTCCGGCCCTCCGGCAGATGAATCCCTTAAGGCAAACCTGGGAATGGAAGCCCCTGGCGGGGATGATGCGGATATGCTGATGGGCGCAATAGGAATTGAGCTTGACGATTCCGGGCCAGCGCCCCTTGCGGATGCAGGCCTGCCTGTGGGAGTGGCCGAATCCCTTACGGATGAGGACATCGCCCTGATAACCCAAAATGTTGTCAGCACAGTCAAGGAGCTTGTCTGGGAGAGGATGGATCATATTTTGAGCCACGCCATAACCCAGGCTGTGGAGATGGAGCTGAAAAATCTCATCAGCAAAAAATAAGCCCCTGCCAATCCCGAATTTTTTCGCCCCGCCCAAGAGCGGGGTTTTTTTTCGTTTTGTTCTGGAATGCAAACAGTTTTTTCTGTCAACGCGTGGTATTGCCATCTATAATTCTTTTTTAGCCATATATTCTGGAGCCTGATAATGAGTGAGAGCACCTTGAATAAAGCCTACGAGCCAAATGATGTGGAAAAGAGGATTTACGCCTTCTGGGAGGAGCAGGGCCTTTTCAGGGCACAGGAAAAAAGCGATAAGCCTTCCTACTCCATAGTCATTCCTCCGCCCAATGTAACCGGCGTTCTGCACATGGGCCATGCCCTTAACAACACCCTTCAGGACATACTCTGCCGCTACAAGAAGCTCACCGGCCACAATGTGCTGTGGATGCCCGGAACCGACCATGCAGGCATTGCCACCCAGAATGTTGTGGAGCGCAAGCTTGCCCAGGAGGGCACCAACCGCCACGAGCTTGGCCGGGATGCCTTTATAGAAAGGGTGTGGGAGTGGCGAAAGCAGTACGGCGGGGCCATCATAAACCAGCTCAAGCGCCTTGGGGCCTCGTGCGATTGGGAGCGCGAGCGCTTCACAATGGATGCAGGCCTTTCCGATGCCGTGCGTGCTGTGTTTGTAAAACTCTACGATCAGGGCCTTATTTACAGGGGGGATTACATCATAAACTGGTGCCCCCGCTGCCGCACAGCCCTTGCAGACCTGGAGGTGGAGCATGAGGACACAGAGGGCAACCTCTATGCAATCCGCTACCCTGCTGCTGATGGCGGGCCGGGCCTGGTTGTGGCCACCACAAGGCCCGAAACCATGCTGGGCGACACTGCCGTGGCTGTCAACCCCAAGGATGAGCGCTACGAAGGCCAGATAGGCAAAAACCTTGTTCTGCCCCTGATGAACCGGGAAATACCCGTCATTGCAGACCCCTATGTTGATAAGGAATTCGGCACGGGCGCGCTCAAGGTGACCCCTGCCCACGACCCCAACGACTTTGAGCTTGGCCTGCGCCACAAGCTGGCTGCCCCCAAGGTGATAGGCGATGACGGCCTCATGACCGGGGATGCTGGAAAGTACGCTGGGTTAGACCGCTTTGCAGCCCGCAAGGCCATTGTGGAGGACTTGAAACAACTTGGTCTGCTGGAAAAAATCACCCCCCACAACCATGCGGTTGGCCATTGCTACCGCTGCAAGGACACTGTGGAGCCAAACCTTTCCAAGCAGTGGTTTGTAAAGGTCAAGCCCCTTGCAGAAAAAGCCGTTGCAGCCGTGGAAAGCGGGCAGACAAAAATAGTGCCCGAATCGTGGGCCAAGACCTATTTTGAATGGATGAACAATATCCGCGACTGGTGCATATCCCGCCAGATCTGGTGGGGTCACCGCATTCCGGCCTGGCTTTGCCAAGACTGCAGCCAGATGATTGTGGCAATTGATGACCCCACGGCTTGT
The DNA here is from genome assembly GCA_020060085.1 of Desulfobacterales bacterium. GTDB lineage: Bacteria > Desulfobacterota > Desulfobacteria > Desulfobacterales > Desulfatibacillaceae > JAGVAW01. Next base: position 5,901 of record JAGVAW010000058.1, on the reverse strand, counting down.
ACTGCTTGCGGCAGCAAAAAGCTTGCCCAGGAAACCGATGTGCTGGACACCTGGTTTTCCAGCGCCCTGTGGCCCTTTTCCACAATGGGCTGGCCCAATAACACCGAGCTTTTAAAGACCTTCTATCCCACAAGCGTTCTGGTAACAGCCTTTGACATCCTCTTTTTCTGGGTGGCCCGCATGATGATGATGGGCATTCACTTCATGGATGAGGTGCCTTTCAAGGATGTTTACATCCATGCCCTTGTGCGGGATGAGCATGGCAAGAAGATGAGCAAGTCCACAGGCAATGTCATTGATCCGCTGGAGGTGATTGACAAGCTTGGCTGCGATGCCTTCCGCTTCACCCTTGCCGCATTTGCAGCCCAGGGCCGGGACATAAAGCTCTCCATGGAGCGCATTGAGGGCTACCGCCACTTCATCAACAAGCTCTGGAACGCAGCCCGATTCTCCCTGCCCCTGCTGGAAGGCTTTGACCCGGCCCGGCAAGCGCCAAAGTCCGACTTTCTGCCGGACAGGTGGATAAAGGCCCGCCTTGCCCAGACAGCCCTTTCCGTGGCAAAGGACATAGAAACCTACCGCTTCAACGAGGCAGCCAGCGCCCTTTACCAGTTCACCTGGAGAGAGTTCTGCGACTGGTACCTTGAGGCCATAAAGCCCGTGCTGTACAGCGATGGCAATGCAGACCCCGCACCCACTCAAGCTGTTCTTTACAAGGTTCTTTCCGACACGCTCATCATGCTTCACCCCTTTGTCCCCTTTGTTACCGAGGAAATCTACCAGAAGCTGCCGGGAGCCAAAAGCTCCATCATGCTGGAAAGCTTCCCCTCCGGGGCTGTAGATGATGCCCTGGCCATCGAGCAGATGAATCTGGTGATGGAAATCATCACGGCTGTAAGAAACATCCGCAGCGAGATGAACATTGCCCCCAAGCAGGCCCTTACGGTTCTCATCAGCCTGCCCGATGAAGCAGCAAGAGAGCGGGTTGCCCCCCATCAGGACATAATCTGCAACCTTGCCAAAATTGAAAAGCTCGATATCCAGGCCGCTGCACCCAGGCCCAAGGGAGCAGCCACAGCCCTGGTTGCTGATCTTAAGGTTTTCGTGCTTCTGGAAGGGGTGATTGACCTTAACCAGGAAATAGCCCGGCTGGACAACCAGATCTCCAAGCTGGACAAGGAGCTTGAAAAGCTCAATGCCAAGATAAATAACAAGGCCTTCATGGACAAGGCCCCGCAGGATATTGTGGAAAAGGTCTCTGCCCAGCAGGGCGAATTATCCGAAAAACGCACCGGCCTTCTTGCCACCCAGGAGCGCATAAGGGAAATTGCAGGCTCATAAAAGGCAGCAAAGGCCAAAAATCCACAGGGCACAAATGTTGGAGGCGAAAATGCAGGATTCTGACATTGCAAAAAGCAGCCAGGTTACCCGGCTCATTGATCTGGCCCTGGAGGAGGACATCGGCTCTGGGGATATAACCACCAGCGCCTGCATAAGCCCGGAGCAACTTGGCTCTGCCATCATTCTGGCCCGCGAGCCATTGAAGGTGGCAGGTCTTGCAGTGTGCGGCGAGGTTTTTGCCCGTGTGGATAAAAACCTGCGCTATTTTGCCTGCGTAAAGGACGGCGACTTTGTTGAGCCGGGCCAAAAGATTGCGGTTGTGGAAGGCAGGGTATTCTCCCTGCTTGCCGCAGAGAGAACAGCCCTTAACTTTCTCCAGCGGCTTTGCGGCATTGCAACCCATGTTGACGCCTTTGTATCAGCAATGGGCAGCAGCAGGGCAAGGCTTGTGGACACACGAAAAACAACCCCCGGCTGGCGGGTTCTGGAAAAATACGCTGTAAGGGTGGGGGGGGCTGGCAACCACCGATTCGGCCTTTATGACGGCGTGCTCATAAAGGACAACCACATTGCAGCCTGCGATCATATTGCCCATGCTGTGCAAAAGGTAAGACAAAAGGTGCATCATCTGCTTAAAATAGAGGTGGAGGTGGAAGATCTCGCCCAACTGAAGCAGGCCCTTGAAGCAGGGGCAGATGTGATAATGCTCGACAACATGAGCGAAGATCAGATGAAAAAGGCTGTTGAGATAAATGCAGGCAAGGCCCTTCTGGAAGTCTCCGGCGGAGTCACCCAAAAAAGCATTGCCCGGCTGGCAAGCCTGGGGGTGGATATAATCTCCGCAGGCGCACTCACCCATTCCGCCAGAAGCGTGGATATTTCAATGGACATCATTTCCTAGGTCCAACCCCTTGACTTTTAGATGCCGGTGCAGACCTTTACTTAAGGGGCGGCGGATGGGGCTGGTATCCTTCAAGCAGATTGACCTGCATATTAAGGGGACAAAAATGCGCTACAAGTTTTTGGCAATTCTTTTTGCGGGCCTTGCCATTTGGCACTACGGCAGCTTTGCCCTGGCTGATGAGAGCCGTCCGGCAGTCCAGGCCGGCCAGCCCCTTGCTGAAATGGACTCAAATCACCATGCCTTTGATATGGTTCTGGAAGGCGAAAAGGTGGAGCACACCTTTACAATCCGCAACAAGGGGGATGAGGAGCTTGTTATCGAGCGCATATACACGGGTTGAGGCTGCACGGCTTCCTCTTTTACGAGGAACATCCCTGCCGGTGGCGAGGGAAAAATAAGCCTGATTTTGAACACAGATGGCTATGGCGGCAGAACTGTCAGCCAGAATATCATGGTTTACACCAATGACCCGGCCAACCGGCGCATTGCTCTTACCCTGGGCGGCCCGGTGGAGGCCTTTGCCTCCATGACCCCAAGGTTTGTGAGGCTTGCCGCATCTGTGGAAGATTTCCGGTCGGAGCAGGTGGTTGTCATCATCCCTTCAGATGCCCATTCTTTCAGCATTATCGCCACCCGGCAGGTTCCAATGGGCGATAACGCGCCCTTTGCACATCGCCTGGAACAGGATGAGCAGCGCGGAGAAAGGGTTTACAGGCTTGTGGTGGAAAACCGGCAGCGGCACACGGGCAGCTATTACGGCACAATCTACCTTTCAACGGATCACCCCAGGCGCAAGGAGCTTTCCATAAATGTACACGGGTATATAGCTCCGCCTTTATCTACAGGGTCGGGCGCGCCTTGACCGGAAAAACAACAGGCAATGACAAAAAAAAGCATATTGGCCCCAAAGGCCGTGATTTTTGACTGCGATGGGGTGATGTTCGACTCTGCCCTTGCAAACCGCGAGTATTACAACCGCATTCTGACGCACCTTGGCAGGCCGCCCCTCACAGATGTGCAGTTTGCCTTTGCCCACATGGCAACAGTGCATCAGGTGATTGAATACCTTTTTCCCGATTCCGCCCAGCAGCAGAAGGCTCATGCCCTCCGCAAGGAGCTTGGCTATTTTCCCTTCATAAAGCTCATGGTCATGGAGCCGCACCTAAAGGAGCTTCTGGGCCTTTTGCAGCAGGCCAGAAAGCGCCTTGCTGTTGCCACAAACCGCACCAACACAATGAATTCCGTGCTTGAGCAGCACGGAATTGCAGAATTTTTTGAAATGGTTGTAACTGCTTTGGATGTTAAAAAGCCAAAGCCCGATGCAGAGCAGCTTTTAAAGATTTTAAATGCCTTTGGCCTAAAGCCTGATGAGGCTATTTACATAGGGGACACCCAGGTGGACGAAAAAGCCGCCATTGCAGCAAAAGTTCCCTTTGTCAGCTACAATAACCCGCAACTTGCAGCAGACTGGCACATCCCTAATCTTTTGCAGCTTAAGGAAATGCTTTTTTGAAAAGGCAGGTAGTTGCAAAGCCAAAATAATTTGCGGGGAAAACTTTTTTTGGAAAAAAAGTTTTCCCCGCACCCCTTTCAAAAAAACTTAAAATATTTTCTATTATACACAACAATCGAGCTGATGGCCGCCAACAAAGCCAAGTGCCTCTAAAAGGCCTCAATATTTTCCTGTCCATCCAGGGCACTATGGCAGGGTTGCATCTCATCTAACAATATAACTACTCGTTATCATTGCCTAAATTATTTAAAGGGATGGATGCTGGGGGGATTTTTTACAAAAAATCCCCCCCGAAAGCAAAAAAGATTTTCTGTTTTTTTGCTCTTGAACGAAGAGCTTTTTTTCAGACCTTCCTGGCCCCGACCAGCCTGGCAAAATGCTCAAAGGAGCGGTCGAAGGTGGCCTCCTCATCTGCGGGGAAGCAGCAGGCCGGAAGCTGGCGGCTTTTTAGGTGGTATGCAATGCAGTCGCAGCAAAGTCCCTTGCGGGAGCATGGGTCATAGGTGCAGTTGCAGCGCTTTAAATTTCTCTCCTTGTGGCATTCCATCAAATGTTTCTCCTTACAGCTTTTTTGCAATAAAAAATCGCCCCAAGCCTTAAGCAAAATCAATTTGCATTGAGCAGGCCCGGACGGCAAATCTTAATATAAGCATCCAACTCACTTTGTCTGCTATTTTTTAAGCAGGTGCAAAAGGGCGCTCTCCAGATTTTGATAATCAAATGTAAAACCGCTTTTAAGCAGCTTATGGGCAACAGCCCGCTGGCCGCCTAAAAGCACGCCTGCAAATTCCCCCAAAAAAAGGCGCAGTGCAAAGGATGGAGCAGGCAGAATTGCCGGGCGGCCAAGCACCCTGCCTAAAGTTTTGGCAAAATCGCGGTTAACAACCGGCTCCGCGCAGAAGTTGAAAGCCCCGGAAAGGTTTTTATCTGCAAGAATAAATTCCATTGCCTTTGCAAGGTCATCTTCGCATATCCACGCAAACCATTGCCTGCCGCTGCCCAAAGGCCCGCCAAGGCCGAGCGAAAAAGGCCCTTTCATCTGGGCAAGCGCGCCGCCGCTGGCCCCCAGAACCACGCCAAAGCGGGCGATTGCCACCCTGGCTCCCTTGCTGGCGGCCTTGTGGGCCTGCTCCTCCCAGTCATGGCAGACCTTTGCCAGAAAATCGTTGCTTCCGTTAGGGGAGTCTTCGGTTAAAATCTGCTCGCCGCACGGCCCGTAGTAGCCTGTGGCAGATGTGTTTATGAGGGTGAAGCCGGAGTTATTTGGCAGGGCGTCCACAATGTTGGCAGTTGTTTTAATGCGCGAATCGTAAATGAGCTTCTTGTAGGAGGGGTTCCAGCGCTTGAAAATGCTGGCTCCTGCCAGATTGATGACAGCATCCTGCTCTGACAGGGCTTTTTGCCATTGGCCGGGCAAGGTGGTGTCTGCACTTATGTAAGAATAGGGGCCGCTAGTTTTTGGAGCTGCGGAAGGCAGATCCACAGCAGTCACCTGGTGGCCCTTTTCAAGAAGGCGCCGGGTAAGAAAACGGCCCACAAAGCCCAAGCCGCCGGTAATAAGCACGCGCATGGAAATTCTCCATTATGCCGCCGGGTTTAAAGCCCGGCCCCCAAAGAGGGGGGCAAGGGTTTTATGCCGAGCTTTTTTGCACAAGCTGCTGCCGGTTAAAAGTTGCCGCCCGGAAAAGGGCTGCCCGGCTGCCCAAAAAAAAGAAAACGCCGACCCCCTTTAAAGAAGCCGGCGCTTGAAACATGGCGCTTAATAAAAGGCTTGCCTTTAAAGGCCGCCCCATAAGGCTTATTCAATAGTCATCAGCACCTGGCCGGTGTCCACCTTGTCATCGGTCTTGACCTTTATGGATTTAATCGTGCCTGCTGCAGGGGCTGAAATGGGATTTTCCATTTTCATGGCTTCAAGAATCAGCACTTCCTGGTCTTCGCTGACAGCATCGCCTTCTTTGACCAGGACTTTAAGAATGGTGCCCGGCATAGGGGCCTGAACTTCTGTGCTCATGTTGTCCTCCGTTGTGGGCAAATGGGCTAATGGGGGAAAAAACTAAAAACAACTCGCCATGTTTAAAAAAATGTCTCCCCCCTGTCAAGCACAAAGCTCAAATGCAAAAAGCGGGCTGGTATTCAAAAT
>JAGVAW010000276.1 GCA_020060085.1 Desulfobacterales bacterium | reverse complement strand
CCTTATCAAGGGCAAGCTTTGCAGAAGGCCCGGCCATGACAAATCGTCCGTTTTCCAAAATCAGGGCAAAGTCTGAAATGGCAAGTGCCTTTTTGGCATTCTGCTCCACAAGAACAATTGTCACGCCTTCTTCTTTGATGGCGGATATTATCTTGAAGATTTCCTGAACCAGAATGGGGGAAAGGCCTAAAGAAGGCTCATCAAGCAAAAGCAGCTTGGGCCTGCCCATCAGCGCACGGCCTATGGCCAGCATCTGCTGCTCTCCGCCGGAAAGAGTTCCAGCCCACTGCTTTTTACGCTGGGCCAGCACGGGAAAATAGGCATAGACCCTTTCAAACTCCCGGCTCATAGCCTTGCGGTCCTTGCGGGTGTAGGCGCCCATGAGCAGATTTTCATCAACAGTAAGCTCGTTGAAGACCTCCCGGCCTTCAGGCACATAAATAAGCCCCTTTCGCACGATTTTTTCCGTGTCCAGGCCGTCTATGCGCTCTCCCAAAAACTCTATGCTTCCCTTATCGGGCTGGTCTTCAATAAGGCCCATCACGGTTTTTAGGATGGTTGACTTGCCAGCGCCGTTGTTGCCCAAAATGGCGGTGATGGAGCCTTGCTCAACGCTTAAAGAAGCTCCACGGATGGCATAGATGAGATCGTAATAGGTCTCAATGTTTTTTATTTCCAGTATGGGCGCCAAGTGCTTCCTCCGTCCCGCACAGCTTTATGGCCTTTTGTTTTTTCGGCTTTTAAAAAAAACGGTCGCTGTTGCCCTATGCGTCCTCTCCCAGGTATGCGGCAAGGACTTCCGGATGCTGTTGCACCTCCTGGGGCGTTCCCTGGGTGATGGGCCGCCCGAAGTTGATGGCAAGCACCTGATCGGAAATGTCCATGACCATTTTCATGTCATGCTCAATGAGAAGGACCGTTATGCCAAGCTCATCCTGGATGTCCTTTATCCAGAAAATCATGTCCTGCTTTTCCTCTGCGTTCATGCCCGCGCATGGCTCGTCCAAAAGCAGAAGCTCCGGCTCCAACGCCAGCGCCCGGCCAAGCTCTATAAGCTTCTGTGTGCCGTAGGGAAGCGCGCCCACAAACTTGTTGCGCACGGACTGAAGCTCAAGCAGGTCGATTATGCTCTCAACCTTTTCCCGGTGAACCATTTCCTCGCGGCCTGCAAAGGAGCGCTTCCCCCAAAGGAAAGCGCCCCGCAGCAGACCTGTTTTCATGTGGATGTGGCGGCCCAGCATCAGGTTTTCCATGGTGGTCATGTGGTCAAAAAGCTCAATGTTCTGAAATGTGCGGGCAATGCCCATGCGTGCAACAGCATCGGGCTTTAGGCCAACAATTTCATTGCCCTTGAAAAAAATCTCCCCTTTGCCGGGCTTGTAAATGCCGTTTATGCAGTTAAAGAGCGTGGTTTTGCCTGCACCGTTGGGGCCTATTACTGCAAAGACCTGGCCAGGCTCCACCTCAAAGCTCACTCCGTCAATGGCTGCAAGCCCGCCAAACCAAACCGAAAGATTTTCCACCTTGAAAAATGACATGAACCACCTGATTTGGCTCTGTTTTACAACTGAAAGCGCCTTAAGGAATGCGCTTTGGCATCTGCCTTTTTTATCTTGCGTCAATCCATCCTGTGAGCCTGCGGGCATCTCCGTTTGCCAGACACTCAATCAGAAAGACTTCGTATTGGCCCTGGCGGCTGGAAGGATCGTTGGCATCAAAGGGTTTGAATGAAATGTTGCCAAGAATGCCCTGGAAGTTTTGAATCTTTTCCATTTCCTCAATAAAGCGCTCGCGGGTGAGATCCCTTCCTGCATTGCGAAGGGCCTGCACCATCGGCTCCACAAAGCCCATTCCTGCGGTGAAGAAAACGCCCCAGCGCTCTTCCCTGGCGGCAAACTGGTCAAATGCTTTTCTATATTCCAGCATCAGCGGGCTGCCGGAGGTGGGTAGCTCGCCAAAACTTGCTGTGATTACACCTTCCCAGAGGCCTTTGGAGATGTGAATCATAAGAGGAAAGTCCGAGCAGGTGGAGGTGCTCATGAACTGGGGGGTGAAGTTCATGGCCTTGGCAGTTCCCACAGACATGACAGCATGGGTGGGGGAGAGCCACAAGAGCACGCAGTCTGCATTGGCGCGGCGCAGGCGCAGAAGGTGCGAGCGTAAATCCGTATCTGTAAGCTCCACAGGCACGGCTTCCACAAGCTCCAGGCCGTGGCTGGCAAGCTCTTCTCTTGCCCCGTCAACACCGTTTTTGCCGTAGTCATCGTTCTGGTACATTATGGCCACGCGCTTCTTGCCCATGCGCTCGACAGCGTAACGGGTAAGGGTTTTTGCTTCAAGGAAGTAGAGGGGGTAAACACCGAAAAGATTTCTTTGGGGCGGCTCGCTCCAGTGGGGGGACCCGGAAGCCGGGCCTACCCAGGGCACCTGACGGCTGGCAAGATATTCCTTGACTGCAAGGCCAGGGGCTGTGCCAACACCCGAAGCCCAGGCAAAGATGCCGGTGCTGGATTCCTGAAGCTCCTTGACGCCTGCCATTGTCTTGGCCGGGTTGTAGCCGTCATCGAACATGTGATAGACGATCTTGCGGCCATGTATGCCGCCCTGGGCATTTACCATGTCAAACAAAACGCCTGTGCCGCGTGCCACGGCCCCCCAGGGGGCTGCCGGGCCGGTCTGGGGCCCCCATTGGCCGATATGGATTTCCGTGTCTGTAACTCCGTTCTGGGCAAGAGCAGTACCTGCTGAAAACACACACAGGACCAGAGCCGCCATTATCGCCAATACGCTTCGAATCTTCATCGAGAGCCTCCTTTGCTTTGTGTTTGTTCTTTTGCCGGTTAAGGTTTCCGGCTGAATTGTCAAAGCCGATACCCAAACAAAATTGAGCAGCAAAAGCCTTTATCAGACCTTCTTTACATAGTGCCGCGCCAGTAATCCGCTGGGCTTGACGCAGAGCACCACCACGATGATTACAAATGCCACCACAGATTTGAACTCTGTGGACACATAGCCGCCGAAAAGGTTTTCCACCACACCAACAATGTAGGCTCCGGCCACGGCACCGGGCAGGCTGGTCATGCCGCCGAGCACGGCCCCGGCAAAGCCCTTGAGCATGGGGTCCCACATCATAAAGGGACTCATAACCGTGGGTGCTATGAGCAGGCCGGCAATGCCGCCAACCCCTGCGGAAATGCCCCAGGTGACCATGAGAATCCTGTTGACGCGGATGCCCATGAGCCTTGCTGCAACAGGGTTCTGCTGGGTTGCTTTCATGGCCATGCCAAAGCGTGTGTAGCGCAAAAATAAAAAGAGGCTGACCATTATTACAAGGGCGAGCACCAGGGTCATTATTTCCAGGTGGCTTATAAAAAGGTCGCCCACCAGAAAAGCGTCATAAGGGCCGATGGGGAATGGAAGGGTCTTGGGGTCTGCCCCGAATTTCCAGCTAACAAGGCCCAGAAGAATCATCTCAATGCCGATTGTGATGATTATCATGCTCAAAATATTGGGGGTTTTTGCCCTGCGCAGCACCGCCCACTCCAGAAAGCAGCCAAGAAAAAACGAGAAAATCAGGGCTGCGGGAAAAGCCAGGTGAAAGGGCCAGCCATGAAAAGCCAGCACAAGGTAGGTCATAAAAACGCTTACCAGGGCCATCTCACCCTGGGCAAAGTTGACCACCTCGCTGGTCTTGTAAATAAGAACCATAGCCAGCCCCATGAGCGCATAAGAGCTGCCAACAGCCACACCCGAAAGAAGCATCTGGATAAAATCTATCATATTCTATCTCCGGCCTTGTTATTAGAAGGGCCAGGTTTTCCAGTATTTTTTGGCTCGAATCCAAAGCCCGTAAAGGCCAAGGGGCTCAAATACCATGATGAGAACAACAATGGTTCCCAATACAATGTACTGGATGTTGGAAACGCCGGTTATGGAGAACCACGACTGGGAAAGCGTGCGCAGCCAGTCTCCTATGTAGGGAATTGTGAGTATGTGCCTTAACTGCAAATCCAGCCAGGTTATAAGAACCGCCCCTGTTATGGATCCCATTATGGAGCCAAGCCCGCCCACAACCACCATTGCAAGAAAAAGTATGCTCATGAGCAAAGTGAACATCTCCGGCTCAATGAAGCGCAGCACAAAGGCAAAAAGCCCGCCTGCAAGCCCGGTGTAAAAGGCGGAAAGGGCAAAGGCCAAAGTCTTGTAATAGGTGAGGTTGACCCCTGTTGTCTGGGCGGCTATGTCGTCCTCGCGGATGGCTATAAAAGCCCGGCCCACGCGGGTTTTAACTATGTTACGGGCTGCTATTGTGAGAAGCACCGTGAGGCCAACGGCCAGGTAGTAAAAGTCCAGATCCGTGTCAAGATTCCAGGAGCCTATGGTCAATTCCGGCGCGTGCAGGCCCTGGCGGCCGCCAAAGAACTGCATCTTGCCGATAACCTTGGTTATGGAAATGCCAAAACCAAGTGTGGCGATGGAAAGGTAAGGCCCTTCCAGCCGCAGGGCAGGCAGGCCCAAAAGAAAGCCAAGCAGGGCGGATATGAGCGCTGCGGCGGGCAGGGCGACAATAAAGGGCAGGCCCGCATGGATCATGAGGGTGATGGTGGCGTAAGCCCCCACACAGAAAAAGCCCGCATGGCCCAGCGATATCTGGCCCGTGAAGCCCACCAGAAGGTTTAGCCCCAGAACCACGATGATGTTGATGGCCATGAGATTGGCCATGTAGATATAGCTGTTGGACGGGACTATGTGGGGGTAAGCCACAAGAAAGGCCATGAGCACGAAAAACCAGAACAGCTTGGCCTTGCTGTCAAACAGGGCGACATCCTCGTAGTAGCTTCTTTTTCGATCCATGGTCGCTTCCGGCAAGCCCGGGGAACGGGGCTGGTTTATGGAGTTTTATGAAGCAGCTATTTTTTAAAATATCACAGGCCCAAAGTTAGTGACAATCAGAATTTTTACAATATAGAAAAACTGTGACGATTTTCACTCTGCAATCCTGCCAGTAAATCCCTGATAAAGGCCGGGGGATTGAGCTGCATTTAAATTAAGGGACAATAATACAGATAATTCAGTATATTATACCAAAGATGGCATAGGGTCTAAATTCCTGGGGGCAGAAGGTCTTTGTCCCCAAGGGTTTTTTACAGAAGGTAAAAAATGCCTTCCGGTAAAGAAAACCCGTTTAAAAGGCTTAAGCTTGCTGCAACTTAAAAAAATCAGCTAGGCTTTATGCCAAGCTTGCTTATGCCTTTGATGAAATAATCCGGGTCGTGGAGAAAGCTCAAAAATATGACCACAAAGGCGATTGCTGCCTGGGCCATGAGGGCCTTGTCCCTGTAAAGCTCTGCAAGGCGGGCCTTGCGGATTTCCGGGGATGCCTGATCAAAATAATAGGAGAAAAGCCCGTCAAGACGGTAGCGGCCGTCAGGCCGGGTTATCATGTTTATGCGGTCTGTGTGGCAGTATTCCATGGCCTCCAGCAGCACGGAGCGGATATTGCTCATGCCCTGGCCGTGGAAGCTGTGGATGTGGGTGAAGATGCGTTTGGCCTCGTTCCAGCTTGCCACGGTTAGGGCGTGGAAAAGCTGGTGGTAGCCCCGCGAGGTGGACTGGTTGCCGTGCTGGCGGATAAGGGTGAGCAAAACCGTGCTCTTGAAAAGCTCGTAAAGACGCCACGCCCCGTTTAGGGGGGCCGGGGGCGGATGCACCTGCGGCAGGGGGGAGCGCACAGGCACATTGAGGAAAAGGGTTTCAAATATCTCCTGAAAAAAACCCTGCTCTTCTGGAATGTCGGAAAGGTCTATCCTCATGTCCAGGGTGTTGTCCAGCCGGTCTGCCAGCTTCACCCGCAGGGCCGGGTCTGCATGCTGCGGCTCATCAAGAATTCTGCCGATATACTGGTAGTAGCTTTCGTCATCCCTGCGGCACAGCAGAATGAGCCGGTCGAACAGGATTTGTCCGGCATCGTTGTCCAGGCGGCCCAGCATCTCGCTGAATTCCTGGAGCATTATTTTCTGCCAGTGGGGATTTTCCACATCAAAGGGGTAGATGTCCTCAAACACATCGTGAAACATGGCCACAAGAATATCCAGTATGGCCAGATTGGTCGAGGCCCTTGAAAAAAGGGTGGCAGCCCGAAGGGGATGAAGAACCGCCGGAGGCCCAAGGCGGCGGCGCTTGTCTCCATAGGCATTGATGAGAAACTGCATGGCCTTCATCAAAATGCCTGTTTCAACAGAAGAAAGATGCTTGGTGTCCGTGATGTATTTTAACATGTAGTACCTGCCCGATGTGGTGGCGGACAGGTTGTAGTTGATCGCCCGGGACAGGCTGAAAAATTCCGAGAGATCATAAAGGGGCATGGGAGGCTTACATCCTTTGCTGGAGGTTTTTAGCCAGAAAAAACCGCCGGGCATTTTTAGGCGGCATGTAACCCTCCCCTAAAATAGGGCCATTGAAAAGTAGAGCCTTCTGGTGCAAAAATCAGACAAGGAGGGTTCT
>JAGVAW010000168.1 GCA_020060085.1 Desulfobacterales bacterium | reverse complement strand
GAAAACAGTTTTTGACCAAAAGGCCGGTGCCTTTGTTGCCCACAACGAGCTTGCCGCCCTTGGGCCGGAGGCAAGAAAGGCCCTGCGCGAAGCAGACATAAGAGGCACGGCGGCAATGGGGCTTTTGCTTTTTGCCCTTGCAGTTGCCGCCTTTGGTTTGGGCTACTGGGAATATATATGGCTGGAGCGGGCCGGCCAGGGAATAATGGCAGACATAAGGGTTGCGCTTTTTACCCATGTGCAGACCCAGGGCCTTGCTTTTTTCGACCGCAACCCGGTGGGCAGGCTTGTTACAAGGGTGACAAACGATGTGGAGAACCTAAACGAGCTTTTCAAGTCGGTCATGGTCACCCTTTTTCAGGATATTCTTCTGCTTTTTGGCATAATTGTGCTGCTTGCGGTGATGAACTGGCGGCTGGCCCTCTTGTGCTTTGCGCTTATCCCCGTTGTTTTTGTGCTGGCCATGCTTTTTTCGCGCCTGGCCCGCTCGGTTTTCCGCAAGCTTCGCGAAACGGTCAGCGCCATCAACTCATTCTGCCAGGAGCGCTTTGCGGCTGTGCGAACCGTGAAGCTGCTCAATGCGCGGGCAGCCCAGGAGGAAGGCTTTGCAGCCATAAACCAGAAGAATTATGACGCAGGCATGAGCCAGATAAGGATTTTCGGCATTTTTATGCCGTTAATGGAATGGCTGGCCTCCCTGGGGGTTGCCCTTCTTTTGTGGAGGGGCGGCGTGCTGGTGCTGGAAGATCGCGTGACTTTGGGAACCCTTGTGGCTTTTATAAGCTATTTGAGGATGTTTTTCCGGCCTTTGCGGGACATTTCCGAAAAATTCAACATAATGCAGGCAGCTTTGGCCTCCACAGAGAGGATTGTGGAATACCTGGACACGGACGAGCGCCTGAAAGAGCCGGCCTCCCCAAAAAGGCCTGCCCCCGGGCCGGGCGCAGTATCCTTTGAAAATGTGGATTTTGCCTATGACCCGGCCAAGCCGGTGCTTCATGATGTGAGCTTTGAAATACCTGCCGGGGAGATGGTTGCCCTTGTGGGCCGCACGGGCGAGGGCAAGACCACCTGCGCGCACCTTTTGAACCGTTTTTACGACCCGACAAAGGGGGCGGTGAGCGTGGGCGGCGTGAACATGAAGGATGCAGACCCGGACTGGCGCTCAAAGCGCATAGCCCTGGTGAGCCAGGATGTTTTTCTGTTTTCTGCTAGTTTAGCGGAAAATGTGACCCTGGGCAGAAAAGCCATGCAGCCCGATGCCCTTGAGCAGGCCCTTAAACTTTGCGGGGCCTGGGAGTTTGCGGCAGGCCAGGAAAAAGGCCTTGAAACCTCCCTTTCCGAGCGGGGGGCAAACCTTTCCGGCGGAGAGCGCCAGCTTCTTTCATTTGCGCGCGCCCTTTACAATGACCCGGATATACTCATCCTTGACGAGGCCACTTCCAGCGTTGACCCACAAACGGAAAGGGCCATTCAGGATGCGGTTTCCGCAATGACCTCAAAGCGCACAACCCTTGTGGTGGCCCACCGCATATCCACAATTGAAAAGGCCCATACAATAATTGTATTGAACAAGGGCAGGGTGGCGGAAATGGGCTCCCACAGCGAGCTTATGGAAAAGAAGGGCCTTTACTTCAAGCTAAGAAGGGTCTGGGAGGCTGTCTCTGTTGAGCAGGCAGCAGACCCAAGCCCGGCCCGGCCATGACACGCCACAGACCCGCAGATCCGCAGGTTGGGCTGGCTTGGGCGTAACCCGGCAACAACGCTGTTTTCCGATTCTTGCCCCTCCCTAAAAGCGGTCATCGCCTTTTTTTTGGGCCGCTCCTTCGGCGCGCTTCTCCAACCAGCCCGTGCGAACCGGATCATCCTTTAAAGGCATATCAAAATCCCCCACAAAGGGCTTTATGTCCAATAGCGGCGAGCCGTCCACCATGTCCACATCCAAAAGGAACAGGGTATCATCCTCCACCTTTACAAGGCGCACAAGGGAAATGCCTATGGAGTTTGGCCGGGATGGGGCGCGTGTGGCAAAAAGGCCCCTGGGGGTGTTGTCCAGAAAAGGGGTTACCAAAAGGTTAAAGGGCTTAACCAGATGGCAGAAATAGAGAAGGATGACATGGGAAAAGCCTTCCAGATCCTTTAGTCCTTCCTTGTAGGGCGCAAAGAGCTGCGCCTTTCCTGCAATGCCCCGTGCGCCGGAAGGCTGAATGGGCGCGCCTTTTGGTGTTTTGTGGGGTGTGTGAAGCAGGCCTATGGGAGTCATCTTAATTTTTTCCATGCGCTAAAAGCCTCCTAAAGTTTCCGGCCTTTTTGATGCAGGTCAGCAAATTTATTTTTTCATTTTAGCACGGTGATTGAAAAAAATCTCCTTCTGCCAAAAAGCCTTTTCGGGCAGAAGGCTTTGGCTTTTTACTTGCAAAAACAAGCAGTAGGCTTAATATTTTATGGGCTTTTACTCATCCAGAAAAGGAAAACCCCCGGCAGTTTGGGATTGCTCCCTATACTGCCAGGGGCCACCGCAAAGAAAAGGGGGGGTCCTTTCCTTGGGCAAATAAAAATAAGCATTTTTTAAACTTCTGTCAAGAAATATGCGCTTCATCTTGGGCCTTGCCAAGGCAGAGACACTACATTTTGTTGGCTTTGTTTATTCCCACCCTTGAAGTCTCAAATCTGTTGTTCCCCTGATTTTTTTGGATGGGAAGCCTTTAAAAAAAATCAAAGGGGCAAGTGGAAACAAAAGGGAATTTGCAGAGGCTAGACAAAATGCAGGGGTATATTTTTTACTACCTGGGTTGGCTTGGGATTTGGTGTGCCGGGCTGGCAAATCCGGCCTTGGGGTAAAAAAACAGCAAATGGAACCACGAAAAACACGAAACACACGAAAAAAGCAAAGGGCAACCCCAGGCGGAGCGTATGCTGCGTTGCGCTTCGCCAGACAAGGACGAAGGCGGCATAAGGGGGGATCAGGGATTTTGCTTTTTCCCCCAATCACAAAAGAACAGGGCGGTCCCAGACGGAGCGTATGCAAGGCGCACTTTGCGAGGAATGAGGGGCGAGGGTGTACGAATAAACTGGGAAATCCGGCCTTGGGGTAAAAAAACAGCAAATGGAACCACGAAAAACACGAAACACACGAAAAAAAAGCAAAGGGCAGCCCTAGGGAGACGAAAGCAAGGCTTGCGGGGTGCGCTGGAACGAGGGCACGAGGCATAAG
>JAGVAW010000095.1 GCA_020060085.1 Desulfobacterales bacterium | reverse complement strand
GTAAGGCGTTGAGCACCCCTGCGCCCGGCTCTTTACTGCGTCAATATCCGGCCCGCTGTTGATACCTCTGATGCCGTAAGGCGTTGAGCACGAAACAACCGGGTTATGATAGGCGCAAAATCTATTCTGTTGATACCTCTGATGCCGTAAGGCGTTGAGCACCCGCTGAATACGGCTGCAATAGGAGGTTTTTATGTTCGCTCTGTTGATACCTCTGATGCCGTAAGGCGTTGAGCACAGCTACCAAAACCCTAACAGGTTCACGGCCATGACCTGTTGATACCTCTGATGCCGTAAGGCGTTGAGCACCCTTTGCAAACTGGAGAGTGACTCTGCAAGGCGCACTGTTGATACCTCTGATGCCGTAAGGCGTTGAGCACTGAAGGAGCTTGCCTAAATGATAAGACAGGTCCGAACTGTTGATACCTCTGATGCCGTAAGGCGTTGAGCACTTTCCGTTTCATGGCTAAAGTTCTGGCCCGTATCCTGTTGATACCTCTGATGCCGTAAGGCGTTGAGCACATGCAGCTACGGCGAAGCAGGAGCCTCGTAGAAGCTGTTGATACCTCTGATGCCGTAAGGCGTTGAGCACTCTAAATTGAGGATACGCCAAAGGCGGCTTTTGGTCTGTTGATACCTCTGATGCCGTAAGGCGTTGAGCACTTTGCCCTGCCGGGGCCTGATGCCCTGCGGAGCGAAGTCTGTTGATACCTCTGATGCCGTAAGGCGTTGAGCACTCGGTTTCTTCGGCCACCTCGTAAACCCACTGGTGCTGTTGATACCTCTGATGCCGTAAGGCGTTGAGCACACCGCGGCTGCTGTATAATAGATAATTTCGGCAACTGTTGATACCTCTGATGCCGTAAGGCGTTGAGCACATGTACCTGTCTGATAGCCCGATAAGCTCGCACGGCTGTTGATACCTCTGATGCCGTAAGGCGTTGAGCACACATCGTGCGGTTCAAGGCGCAGGCAGTCATCCCGACTGTTGATACCTCTGATGCCGTAAGGCGTTGAGCACCGCTTGTCTCCTTTTCGCCTTCCGGCGTGTTCATGGCCTGTTGATACCTCTGATGCCGTAAGGCGTTGAGCACTTTTTCCACGCCAATGTGTGAAGAGTTCGGACGCTAACCTGTTGATACCTCTGATGCCGTAAGGCGTTGAGCACACATTGTTCAGGCGTGGTTTTGGAAGCCCGGAGAGACCTGTTGATACCTCTGATGCCGTAAGGCGTTGAGCACGCCAGGTAGCGAGTTTCCAGCGTGGCGCGGGCCTCTGTTGATACCTCTGATGCCGTAAGGCGTTGAGCACAAGAAGTATGGCATCCAGTCCCCGCCGGAGACGGCCTGTTGATACCTCTGATGCCGTAAGGCGTTGAGCACCACAGGTGCGCATCCGCATAGACCCTAGTTTAGAGTCTCTGTTGATACCTCTGATGCCGTAAGGCGTTGAGCACTTGTTTGCCACAAAGCGGTTGCCCATTTTGTGGAGCTGTTGATACCTCTGATGCCGTAAGGCGTTGAGCACCTGCCTTGCCATACCAATGGCCGCAACGCTTGCCACTGTTGATACCTCTGATGCCGTAAGGCGTTGAGCACGGCAAGGCTGCACAGTCTGCCGGTGTTTCAACAGCTGTTGATACCTCTGATGCCGTAAGGCGTTGAGCACTCAAAGAACCTTCGGAAACATCCCAGATAATATCCTGTTGATACCTCTGATGCCGTAAGGCGTTGAGCACCAGATGAGCCTTGCCGTTGGTGTTGGCGGTCAACTCTGTTGATACCTCTGATGCCGTAAGGCGTTGAGCACACCGGGACACGCCACAGACGCGGGACTCCGCCTTCCTCTGTTGATACCTCTGATGCCGTAAGGCGTTGAGCACGCTCTGTTTAAGGCGGCGTTCTGCTTCCTCCGGGACTGTTGATACCTCTGATGCCGTAAGGCGTTGAGCACATTGCAAACCATTTTTCGGGGGCCGCAAAAGAGGCGAACCTGTTGATACCTCTGATGCCGTAAGGCGTTGAGCACTTAACTGACACCGTGTCTGTTGTGCCGGTTTCGTCTGTTGATACCTCTGATGCCGTAAGGCGTTGAGCACTTGATGAGGTTTTGGCCTTTTCTGACGCTGGCCTGACTGTTGATACCTCTGATGCCGTAAGGCGTTGAGCACGCCCATGTGCTGCTTTGGGGCAACGCCTACGCAGACTGTTGATACCTCTGATGCCGTAAGGCGTTGAGCACATGACTATTAAAACCTGCCTTGACTGCACCAAGCCACTGTTGATACCTCTGATGCCGTAAGGCGTTGAGCACGTCGCCGCCCGTGGCGTCCGTGGTAAGCAACGGGCCGCTGTTGATACCTCTGATGCCGTAAGGCGTTGAGCACTTGGTGCAGGGTGTGGCCAGGGTTAGTTCCGGCTGCCTGTTGATACCTCTGATGCCGTAAGGCGTTGAGCACAGCCAGGGGAACCGGAGGAACTTATACCAACGGCCCCTGTTGATACCTCTGATGCCGTAAGGCGTTGAGCACTCACGGGTGACTCGCTTAAGGGCGCTTTCGGCTCTCTGTTGATACCTCTGATGCCGTAAGGCGTTGAGCACCCCCGGCTTTTAAGCTCCTTAAGCTCCCGCCGGGTCTGTTGATACCTCTGATGCCGTAAGGCGTTGAGCACATGTCCGCTGCCTGTTCTATTGTAAACCTCCCTTTTTTAGTGCCATGTCAAAGTAAAGATTTCCGGCGAGGTTGTCATGAGGTGTTCAGCGGGCGTCAGGCCCCTCAAGAATCTCAAGGGACTGAACTCCATCACTTGAGTGATCTCGACTGTTTTTTAAGTATGGCCGTCAGAATGCTGCGGGATGTGGAATCATCTTTCGGCAATAAGGATTCGCATTTTTTACCTCGATGCTGGCCACCCTTTGTGGCAGACCGAGTTTGCTGCTTGAGTCGGCTCTCAGGATTTCTTTGAGTTTTGCGATTCTTCCATGGCTATTTTCAGCTCTTCAAATGCATCCGTCAAGTCTGCCATGAGGCTTGTGGCCCTGTCCATATTCCCGGCTTTGGCTGCCTTTTCCATTTCCAGGGCCAGGTCCTCCAGAACGCTGGCTCTCACATTGGCAGCAGCGCCCCTTATGGTGTGGGCGCAAGACTCGGTGCCGGAAGCATTCCCTGTTTTGAGCATTTCGGCAACAGCCTTTATCTGAAGGGGAATATCCGCCAGAAAAACAGCCACAATGGATTTGGCAAGGACCTTGTCGTTGAACAGAATTTCCATCATGGCTTTTTTGTTCCACACGGGCGGCCCGGGTTTGTCCGGCTCTGCTCTGCCTGCCGGAGGCCCGTCGGTTTCCTTTTGCGGGTTTTTATCCTTGCCTTTGCTCCATTTTTCTATTGCCTCAAAAAGCAGTTGGGGCGAAACCGGCTTGGAGATGTAGTCGTTCATTCCGGCTTCCAGGCATCTTTCCCTGTCTCCGTCCATGGCATGGGCGGTCATGGCGATGATGGGAATATCTGGATTGCGGACCTGGAATTGGGGGTCGCGGATGTGCCGGGTAGCTTCCAGGCCGTCCAGCTCGGGCATCTCAACATCCATGAGCACCAGGTCATAGGGAAGCATACGCAACGCATCGACGGCTTCCCATCCGTTAGCCACGGCGTCGGCAGACAGGCCCAGCTTCTTCAGAATGCCCAGGGCAACCTGTTGGTTGGTGATGTTGTCTTCGGCCAGCAGGATGCGGGTCTTGCGATCCTGGAATTCAGGCAGAGCTGCCCGAACCATGTGGCGGGTGACGATGGAGCGGGCCGAAGCAGGCGGCTCACTCAAGGCCAAAGAAAGTACACCCCGCAGTTCATGGAGCCGGACCGGTTTGGTCAGGTAGCCCGCGAAACCGAGATCGGCGAATGCCTTTGCATCGCCCCGGTCGCCAAGGGAGGTCAGCACCACCATGCGGGTAATCTTCAGCCGTTGTTCCGCCTGAATGGCGCGCCCCAGGGTTTTTCCGTCCATGCCGGGCATATGCATGTCGATAACCGCCAGCCGGAAGGGGTCGTCTTCCGCCGCTGCCCGGTGGAGCGCTTCAAGCGCCGAGGGCCCGTTCTCCGCCTGCGACGGGCGCATGCCCCAGAAGTCCAGGCGGGTCATCAGGATTTCTCGGTTGGTAGCATTGTCATCCACGATCAGCACCCGGACATTCCGCAAATCTTCATGCAGAGGCAGCTCAACCTGCTCCCTGTCGGACTGCTTTTCAAAGCGTGCCGTAAACCAGAACGCTGATCCCTTGCCTGGTTTGCTGGTCGCACCGATCCGCCCACCCATCAACTCAGCCAGTTCTTTTGAGATGGCCAGTCCCAGTCCGGTGCCGCCGTACTTGCGGGTGGTTGAGGTGTCTGCCTGGGTAAACTTTTCGAAGAGTATGTCCAGCTTGTCATCGGGAATGCCGATGCCCGTATCGTTCACGGAGAAGCGAAACAGCGCGGCATGGTCATCTTGAGATTCCACCGTGACGCGGATCGCCACCTCGCCTTTTTCAGTGAACTTGATCGCGTTGCCGACCAGGTTGTTCAGTACCTGGCGTAGACGGCCAGGGTCGCCCCGCAGCAGGGTCGGCGCACCGGGATTGACCCCGCAGAGCAGCTCCAGCGCCTTGTCATGGGCGCGCAGGGCCATAGAAGCGGTGAAGTCCTCAAGCAGGTTGCCGAGATCAAATTCCAGTGTCTCCAGTTCAAACTTGCCTGCCTCAATCTTGGAGAAGTCGAGAATGTCGTTGATGAGGTTCAGCAGGGATTCGCCGCTCGCCCGGACAATTTCGGCGTAGCGCCGCTGCTCGTCGTCGAGCGGTGTGTCGAGCAGAAGCCCGATCATGCCGATGACCCCGTTCATGGGCGTTCGAATCTCGTGGCTCATGTTGGCAAGAAAGTCGCTTTTGGCTATATTGGCGGCTTCTGCGCGAAGAGCCAGTTCCCGTGAACTGGCCAAGGCTGATTCCAGTTCTGCCTCTGCCTCCTTACGGGCAACGATAGTGGCTTCGAGTTCTGCAATACGCTCATCGAGTTCCCGACCCAATTTTTCAAGAAGATGGTTCTTCTTCACCGATTCGCGCTGTAGATTGATCAGCTCATTATTTATTATTCCTATCTGTTCGATTGCCCGGCTTTCTGTCAATATTAGATGTTCGCAGAACAGCAGGTATCCTTTTTTTGTTTCAAAGGAACGACAGTAAAGGTTACTGTTCACGCCCGCTCGATGATTACAAGAGACTCTGAATGTTTCAATGTTTTTGAGGTCATTTTTATCCAGTATCAGAAAATCGGCAACAGGTGAGCCAATGGGTTTTTGTTGTAATTGAAACATCCTCTTGAAACCCTGGTTACAGTCCAAAATGTTTAGTGCCGGGTCGATGAGTGCGATTCCGGTGGCACTGACTGAATCCAGATACAATTCAAGTTCTTCTGGTCGGCTTAACAATTCTTCTTTAAGAATGCCCATGTGCGGTTTTTTCTTCCCACCAGATATTGGCAGCGCGCGCGCCCTTGTCAGCATCTTCAGCATAGCCATCGGCGCCGATGTCAAGCCATAACAAAGGCATACTGTTAAAGGCAATCCCTCCAACCATGATCTTTATATTCTTGGTTTTCGGGTCTGCCCTGATCATTTCGATGGTCTGTCGAGCATGCTTCAGGTTGAATACGGTGGCGACAGATATTGCAACCATGAAGGGATTATGCTGTTTGAGAATGGCAATAAGCTCCTCTTTGGGTGTATTCGCTCCCAGATAGGTCGTATCCCACCCCTCCATTTCCAAAAAATCAGCCAGCATTCGTGAGCCTACTTCATGGAACTCATTTGGTCCAGCCGTTACAATAACTTTTCCCCTGTAAACATCTATATCTGCAAATTGTGGATAAAGTGCGGCCGTGACCCTTCCCACGATTGCCGAGGCAACATGTTCTTCGGCTACAGAGATGTCGTTTCGTTCCCAGAGCAGACCGATCCGATACATGGCCGGGCAAACAACATTGAGGTAGAACTTTTTAAGGTCATCAATCGTCTGAATGGATGAATTGACTAATTGGAGGCAACCCTTGCTATCGCCATGCAGCAGTAACGATAAAAAGACCTCCTGCATTTCTGTGGGTTCGCTCTGAGGGGAAAATGTAAGCCCTTCACCGCTTTTGGAAAGCTGTATCATGTTTTCGTGATTATTAATCATCCAATCATATATTCCTATGATCTCGGCGGCATATGCAGAATGGAGGCATTTATCTACACCACTCTTCCAAGCCGCAAGCGCTGCAGGAAAGTAGTCATAAGAAAAGCCTCTGGCATGATATGCGCGATAAACCCATGGGATCGTCCTTGCGAGAAGTTCATAGGAGCCTATCTTAAATACCGTTGTCAGAAATGTGGCGTGGTTAATGTGATTGTTCCACATGATGCTAAATGGGTTACCACCAATCAAGTCCGGAACTTTCGGGTTGGTTTCAAGTTCTTTATTGACA
Source organism: Desulfobacterales bacterium (assembly GCA_020060085.1). Lineage (GTDB taxonomy): Bacteria > Desulfobacterota > Desulfobacteria > Desulfobacterales > Desulfatibacillaceae > JAGVAW01. The sequence continues at coordinate 14,347 of JAGVAW010000095.1, read as the reverse complement.
TAGTCCACAAGCCGGTCTTTCGCTTTTTCATAAGCTTCAGCGGCATCGGGCGATACGGCATATATCTCTTTAAGGTTATTGATAAGATTTGCTATCATGTTTCTCTCCTATAGTTGAATGGACTGCCTCCGGCTTTTCTCTGGCGAGATGTCCATGTTTTTTCAGATGCCCAGGCGGGCCGTTCCCGCGTATCGGCCGCTCCATCAGCCCCAACTGTGGATGCATAGTAACCCCTGCCCAAAAGTGATGGCCAGTATAATTTCTCCCTCAGCCCTGAAAGTTCCTTGCCAACTCGGAAAATTCATCATTAACACTTTAAAAAGGCAAGGGCATCTGCTAGTATATAAATATTCTGATCAATTAACCAATATTAGCTAAAATACCCCTATAAATACCATACCATAAACAGCTTTGTTTTGGAAATCTTTTTCCCAATGACATTTTGGTGAATTTGATGGCAGCAAACCACATTTGATGCCCACAGTCGAAAATTCCCACCTCAAAACTGAAGCATCTTCACTTTTGAGCACTTTTCAAGCCTGTCCATAGAGTGCCTTAACCTCAACAGCATCTTCGGTTTTTCCAGGGGCTTCTTCCGGCCAGGCCTCTCCCCAGCTTTCCCTGACCTCAATCTCCACCGGGAACTCAACGCCAGGCACCGTCCTCGCAAAGGCCTCTCTCATGCAGTTCTCCACAATGCCCTTCACTTTTTCAAATACTGATTTTTCTGCCTCCACGATCACCTCGTACCGCATGGTATGGACAATGGCTGCATCAATGCCCATGAGAGCCTCCCAGATGGCTGCCAGGGCCATTTTGAACCCATCTCTGTGCTTGAAGGCCCCCACACAGATTCTCACACAGCCCAAAAAAAGGGGTTAACCTGTAAAAGGCTAACCCCTTGAAATTTTCTGGCTCCCCAGCGCGGACTCGAACCACGGACACGGTGGTTAACAGCCACCTGCTCTGCCGACTGAGCTACTGGGGACCGTGTGCAACAGGCGCAGTTGATAGCAAAAGAGCTTTGGCAAGTCAAGGGAAAACCTTTTGTGTAAGTCAGCCCTTGAAAAAAAATGGGCCGCCAGATAGGATTGCTTTATGAATTTGCCTTGAAAACAGGTACCCATGCGCCTTCCTGAACTTTTTTTGCTTACGCCCCAAAGCCTTTTTGGCAGAGGGGAAAGTGCGCCCCGATACCGGGATGCAATTAAACCCGTCTTCAACCTTTCCGGCGAGTTTTATGCGGCGGCTGCAAAGCTTACCGCAGATTTTGCTTATGGCTCGACTGCAATTTTCGGTGCATCAAAAGAGGAGCAAAAGGCTGCAAAAAAGGCTTTTGGGGCAAAGGTAAGGGCCTGGCAGCCGGGAGAATCCCTGCCCACCCCCTTTTTCCTGATTCTGGGCCAGGGCTTTTACTGCCTGGCAGATCCCCGCCCGGTGCTGGTTGCCATAAGAGATTCCCTTTGGCAGCACCCAAAAAGCCGCTTTCTGGCGGCTGTTCCAAAGGATGATCACCCGGGCACATGGAGCGCAAAAAACCTGCAAACCTTCCTTGGTCTTGGCGGCTTTGAGTGTGACAGTATGCGGGAAATGCCGCAAGAGCTTGAGGGCGGGCTTTTTGCCTTCTCAAAAAAGGCTCACGAAAGGTTTTTATCTGCCCACTGCCTGCCAAAGGGGCAGACCCGCCTTTTAATCTGCACCACCGAGCATCCGGACTGGGGCTATAGCGCGGGCATAGGCTCCTATGTTTTTGAAATGGAGCGCATTTGTAATGATCAGTTGGCTGTGGTTTATCTGGGGCCTTCTCCGGCAGAGCCAAAAAGCTTTCCGCCTGACGATTTGATTAAAAACCGCTCCTGGCTTTCACCTTTGTCTTTTTACCCCTTTGAAATGCTTGCAGGGATGGATCGGGCCGACATCTGCCTTGAGCTTGTGAATATAGGCGCTTTTCTTTATCCGTCACTTGAGCTTGTTGAATGCCAGGATCTCTGCGGCGTGGGGCTGCGCGCAATTCAGACCAAAAGGGCAGGGCTGCTGCCTGAAAAGATTAGGATGCGGGTTCGCTGCCACGGGTGCTATGCCCACCTGGAAAATGCTTCCGGCCATTGGAGCGGCTCCCTTGCCGGGCAGCGCTATGCAGCAAGGGAGAGGCTTTGTCTTGCCCAGGCAGATGAGGTTAGTTTTGCCTCCCAATATCTGATGGATGTTTACCGGCAGCAGGGCCTTTTTTGGGAGGCTTCCGGCCAGGGCCTTCTGCGCTATCCCTTTAATGTTGAAGATGCCCTGTTGCCGGAAAAATATCTGCCCGTTGACACACTTGTCTTTTTTGGCAGAAGAGCCCCCATGAAGGGCTTTGATCTTTTTTGCGATGCAGTTTCCCGCCTTCTTGAATCTGGAGAAAAGCGCATCCGCCGCATTGTGGTTCTTGGACCCAAAGACTTTTTTGCCCATGATGAAAACAAGGCCCTTGCCCGAATTTCCAGCCATCTGGCTGTTGAGGAATACGATCTGCCAAGAGCCGAGGCCCTGAATTTTCTGCGCCAAAACGCAGACCGGGCTGTTGTGGTGCTGCCCTACCGGGCGGACAACCACCCCAACTGCCTGCTGGAAACCGTTTTCTGCGGCTGCCGCCTGTTGGCCGCAAATGCCGGGGGAATTCCGGAACTTGTGGGCCGGAATTTTGCCGACATTTTGTTTGAGCCCCATGCACCTGCGCTTGTTCAGGCCATAACCGGGCTTCTGGACACACCTGTTGCAGGGCAGCAAGGCCAAGCCAAGGCTCTGTTTGACTCCATGCTTGCCGCCCAAAAGAAAATCAACTCCGCCCACAGCCCTGATGCCCTTGTTATGCACAAATCGGCAAGGAAAAAACCAAATCCGGCCCGGCCCGGCCGTGTGGTGCTGTTGGTGGATGCGGACGGGCAAAGCCCCCAGGCCCTGGAGGCCTTTCTGACAGGCCTGGCTGCCCAAACCAGACCTGTTGACAGGCTTTTGTGGACTGCCCCGATGGACAGCGAGGTTCATGGTCTTTTGGTGAAGGGAAGCGCCAATCTGCCACAAAACTGCATTCAGGAGATTTTCTTAAAAGATTTTTTTCAGGAGACCTTGCCCTCCCTTGACCCGGAAGACATCCTCATCCTTGCAGATTCCTCCTGTTGTCCGGTCCCTTCCTGGATAAGCAGCCTTGCAGGCATCCTTGAGAAAAACCCATCTACTGACGGGGCCTGCGCCTATTCTTTGGAGGCCGGGTCCAACCGCATTTTGCGGCCCTTGGGTTCGGGCGGGGCATGGATGATGCTCCAAGAACGGCCCTTTGTGGGCGGCGCGGCCTTTCGGGCAAAGGCCCTTCAGTCCTTAAAAAATCTGCCGCAAAGCCCTGATGCCTTGCACGCGGCAAGCCTGCTGTGGTTTGCGCTGGATATGGAAGAAAAACAACTTTTTGTGATTCCCCAAACACTTTGCGGATATGCAGAAGGCATGGGGCCTTTTGCCCATAAAACCGGGCTTTTTGCCCTGCAAAGGGATATGGCAGAAATTCTTTGCAACGGCATGAGCACATGGCACGCCTCTAGAATGGCTGCAGCCCTTTCCGAGCTTGGTAGTATAAACCGCTCAAAGGCCTGGGGAGTGGCTCTGGAAATAGGCAAAAACCCCAGAGTGGTGGCTGCTGGCAAGGCCCTTCTTCTTGGCCTGGATAAAATCCACCGCCTTTTGCCCAAAAAGGGCGGGAGGAAATAAAAATGGGCATAAGCTTCTTTTTTACAAGCCCCTCATTTGCCCTTTCCGGTGTAGATATTGCCGCAGTGAATCAAATCCGCCAGTTAAGAAGCATGGGCGCAGATGCCCGCTTTGTGCTCACAAACCCCAGCAGGGTTCAGTCCATGCCCCTTGCTACAGACTTTTCCGTGCCTATCCAGCCCCTGAATCTTGGCAGGGGTCGGGTTGCCAGGCTCAAGCGCTTTGCCGCATTTCTGGAAAGCCGCTCACCTTGCGTTTTTGTTCCTGGCTATGATTTTGCCCTTTCCGCTGTCTGCCCGGTTCTTTCTCCCAGGGTGGCCGTGTTTGGCGTGGTTCACAGCGATGAGCCTGTGCATTACAATCACGCAAGGCGCTTTGGGCCTTTTTGGGACAGGATTATTGCCGTAAGCCCGCTGATTGCCCAAAAAACCGCCCAAATCCTGCCTGGGGAAAGATCGCGCATTGTCACCATATCTTCAGGTGTTCCTGTCCCAACAAGGCCCTGCCTGCCGGGCGAAACCGAAGGCTCCTTGCAAATTGTCTATGCAGGAAGGCTAATTGAGTATCAGAAGCGGGTTCTGGACCTGGCAAAAATTGCGGCCCGCCTGGATGAGGCAGGCATTGATTTCGCGCTTACAGTTGTGGGAACAGGCCCAGATGAAGAGACCCTCAAAAATTTGACCCAGGCCCTTGTCCGTAAAGGTCGGGTGGTTTTTACCGGTGCGCTGCCCAACAGCAAGGTGCTTGAATACCTGGACAAAGCCCATGTGCTGATTCTGCCATCCGAATTTGAAGGCACGCCCGTTATTCTGCTCGAAGCAATGGCCCACGGTTGCGCGGTGGTGGTTTCAGACATAAAAAGCGGCATTCCCGATCTTGTTGTTGACGGCAAAACCGGCCTGATAGCCCAAGTTGGGGACATAAACGCCTTTGTGAACCACCTTGCCCTGCTTGCCCAAAACCGACCCCTGTTAAACAGCCTTGCAGCAAATGCTTTTGCCTTTATGGCTCAAAGCCGTTTTCGCATAGAAGCAGTGGCCGGTGCCTATCTTGAACAGGCATACATTGCATTTGAGGCAGCAGCAAAAGGCCTTTGGGAAAGGCCGGGGCAGGGGAGTGATATTTTCGCCAGACCGGGCTTGTCCGGGCTTGCTAGCAAAATCTCCGACAGGCTGTTTGGAGGAAAATCATGAAAAGGCCTGCTTTTTGCGTTGCAATATGCACGGCAGGCAGGGCAGGGCTTGGTCGGGCTGTGGAGTCGGTTTTTGCCCAGGAGGCAGACCCAAAAAGTTTTGAGGTTCTGGTGGTGGATAACTCCGCACAGGGCGAAAAAGGCTCACAAATCAAAAAACTTCTTACCTCCTGGCCTGCTGTGCGCATTGTGGCCGAGCCAACTGTCGGGCTTTCCTTTGCCCGCAACAGGGCGCTTTTGGAGTCTTTGGCCAAGGTGGTGGTTTTTATTGATGATGATGCAAAAATGGAGGCCGGATATTTAAAGCGCCTGGGCCGGGTTTTTTGCGGAAGCCCCCTGCCTGCTGCTGCTGGCGGGCCGGTAATGGTGGGCTGGGATAATCCGCCGCCGCCCTGGTGGGAGCCGGGGCTCAATTTTTATGCCAATTACCTGAACCTGGGGGAGGGCACAAAAAAAATTGCTTATCCGCAAGTTCTTTATGGAACAAATTTGGCTGTTGACCGCCACCTTGCCCTTGAGCTTGGCGGGTTTGACACAAATTTGGGCAGAATTGGAGAAGGGCTTCTGGATGGCGAGGACGCGCTTCTTCAGCTTTGCATGACACGGCAGAGCAAAAGGCCCATCATTTACGATTCAGATCTTGTTGTGACCCATTATTTTGCAGCAGAAAGGCTGAACCGGGACTATCTGCTGAAAAAGGCCTTCTGGCATGGCTGTTCAAGGCGCAGGGTGGAGGCCGGGAACCCTTTTGCGGGCAGTGTTCTTAATCCAATTTTCTGCCTTGCCCGCTCATATATGCGAATGGCTTTTCGCCGCAACAGTTTTCACGAAAAACTTATGCGCCAAAGCGCCTGGGGCTATATCGCCCAGGCGCTTGGATTGAAAAACCTTATGAGAAGAATGGGTTGAAGCGCTTTTCCTGGCCTATGGTTGTGGCCGGGCCATGACCCGTATAAACCTTTACGGAGTCGGGAAGAACAAAGAGCTTTTCGCGCACGCTGGCAATGAGCTGCGGGTGGCTGCCCCCCGGAAAATCCGTGCGGCCTATGGACCCGGCAAAAAGGGTATCGCCTGCAAAAACCACATCCCCGCAAAGCAATGAAACGCTGCCCAGGCTGTGGCCGGGGGTGGCAAGCACCTTGAGGGACTGCTCGCCGAAATTGATTATGTCGCCCTCATCAATGAACTTGTCTGCCGGGGGGGAGTTTTCCATGCGCATTCCCCAGGCTTTGGCAAGCTCTGCAAGGTGCTCAAGCATTGGTGCATCGGCCTTGTGAATGTAGAGGGGTGCGCCTGTAACCTCCTTGACCCTGCGGTTTGCGCCCACATGGTCAAAATGGCCGTGGGTGTTCACAATGGCCGTTACCGTAAGAGAGTTCTTGGCGCATTCCATTATAATGCGGTCCGCCTCGTCTCCCGGATCAATTATGCAGGCCTTTTTGGTTTTCTCACATCCCAAAATGTAACAGTTGCTGGCTATTGGCCCAACCACAAGCTCTCGGATAATCACTTATAAAATCCTTTCTTCAGGGTTTTGGCCGGGTGCTAATTTTTCCGGCCCTGCATCGGCTCTTAAAAAACCATTCCCTTAACTTTAAGGAAAGACGGGAATTTTTCAAGCCCAAAGAGAAAAGGCCAACTTGCAGGCCTTTTTGCTTAAGGCATTTTTTTACACAATTCCTGCTCCAAGAGCCAGGGCTATGCCCAGCAGAAGCACGCCTGTTATGGTCTGCACGGTCTTCATGGTTATCTTGCCCAGAAAGCGTTTGCCGATAATAACCCCTGCAAAGGCTGCAATTATGCCCGTGGCAATCAGGGGCATCTGCTCTTTGCTTAAGGGGAAGGCTGTTTTTGCAAACAGAAACACAGCAGCATAGGTTGCAATGCGGGCCATATCCACCATAAAACCGATCACCGCGTTGGTTCCCACAAAGGCCTGGGTGCTTATGCCAACCTTGGCCAGAAAGGCAGAGCGCAGGGCACCCTGGTGCCCGGAAAAACCGCCGAAAAAGCCTGAAAGCAAGCCCCCTGGAAAAAGGTATTTGCGGTCGAATTTAAGCTCTTTGAGCCTTGGCAGTAGCTCGAAAAGCGCAAACACAAGCATCAGTAAACCCATGACAAGCTTCAAGGGAGTTATGACTGCCGTGTGCGTGCCTATGGAGTAGGAGGCGATTTGGCCCAAATGGGCCACAAGGCCAAGGGCCGCAGCACCGGCAAAGGCGGCAAGTATGGCAGGGATGCCAAAGCGGATTACAATGGCCTTATCTGCCTGCCCGCCAAGAAGGGAGATCTTGAAAACATTGTTTGCCCCGTGCACCACCGCTGTTGCGGCAACAGCCACCTCGACAGGGAAAAACAGGGCGAAAACCGGCATCAAAAGGGTGCCAAGACCAAAGCCCGAATACATTGTAAGGCCCGAAACTGCAAGTGCGGCTGCTGCAACAATAAAATAGTCCATAAAATTTCCTCGCAAAAACGTTCTTGAGTTTTCAAATCTCCCCAGGCAAGCCGGGTATTCTTTGCACTATTCCCTGTCCAGAACCACCTCCCTGTGCAACTCCTCAATCTGTCCTTTAAGAAAGTTCAAGGCCTCGTGGCCCAGGGCGGTCAGAAAATATTCCTTTTTTGCCTTTGGCCCTGCCAATTTGTCCTGCCTGCATTCAAGCCAGCCCAGTTTGTTTAACCTTGCAAGCAGTGGGTACATGGTTCCGGGGCTTATGTCATAACCGTGGCGGGCCAGCTCCTGCATCATCTCCAGGCCTATTACCGGGCCTTTTGCTGCATGGTAAAGGATGTGAATCTTCCAGAAGCCAAGAAGGATTTCCCTTTGGATTGCCTTTTGATCCAGCTTGTTGAGCAACATGATGAGCCTCCTTTATTACGATAAACATAATCGGTAATCGTTATAATGTCAAGACAAGATTTTGCTGCCTGTTGCAGGTTCAGGGTTTATGCCCTTATACGGCAAGGTTCGTCAGCCATATTTATATGAGCTTTTGCTTGGCCTTGTTTAAATGTGTCACACAAAAAATTAAGCACCTGCAAGCGATTGCAGAAGCAAATTTTGGATGTTTGCCCGAATTTTCCTTGACAACAACAGGCCCAATCTCTATTTTGCGAAAACAATTGAGGGATCGTCTAACGGCAGGACGACGGGTTCTGGCCCCGTTAATCAAGGTTCGAATCCTTGTCCCTCAGCCAGGCATAAACAGCCGCTCCCTGAAGATTTTATGGGGAGCGGCTTTTTTATTCCTTTTCCCTGCCTGAACTTTTTTGAGGAAAAGGCTCGCTTCAAAAGGCCCAATAGCGGGTTTTATCTTGCCGCACAGTCAGGATGCCGCTAAGGGAGTAGCCAAATAGTGGCCAAAGGGTTGACAAAAGCGCTTTTGGGCGTCACTTTTTCTACATTGGTGCCAGCACCATTTCCCTGCATTGTGGGGTGGCATTTATAATAACCACGGGAGCATTAAGGAAAATGAAAACCTGGTTTCTGGCAGTCCGGCCCTGGTCTTTTTCCATGTCCGCCATCTCCGTTACCATTGGCTCGGTGCTGGCATGGCAGGGCGATTTTTCCTGGCCCTTTTATCTTGTCACCCTGCTTGCCATGATCTGTCTGCATGGGGCTGCCAATCTTACAAACGACTATTTTGATGTGAAAAACGGCGTGGATACTCCCGATGTCCCCACTGCCAACTACCGGCCTCACCCTCTTATGCACAAGCAGATTGATATTCGCCTCGTACCCTGGGTCATAGGGGCCATGTACCTTATGGGAATTGTTCTGGGCCTTTATCTTGCTGCTGCCAGAGGCTGGCCTGTTCTTGCTATCGGCATGGCAGGCGTTTTCACAAGCTTTGCCTACACCGCTCCCCCCATAAACCTTAAATACCGGGCATTGGGCGAGCCTTTGGTTTTTCTCATGTGGGGGCCGCTGGCCGTGCTTGGCTCCTATTTTGTTCAGGCTCAAACCCTTTCCTGGGATGCGGTTCTTGTGTCCCTGCCCTTTGGCGCACTGGTGGCCCTGGTGCTTCTGGCAAACAATGTGAGGGACTCCTCTTTTGACAAGAGCAAGGACATTCTTACCATTGCCGTGCTTTTGGGAAGCCGTGCAGGCCGCTTCCTTTACGGCGGGCTTATGGTCTGCGCCTTTGCCGGTGTGGCTCTTATGGCAGTTTTGGGGCCGCTGCCCATATGGTCGCTGATGGTTCTGGCTGCGGTTCCCCTTTCTGTGCCTCTTTTCCGCATGGTCTCCCGCGGGCCGACCCTGGATGCGGACGCACAAACCGCAAAGCTGGACACAGCCTTTGGAGTGCTGCTTATCGCCTCTCTTTTGCTTGGGCAGTTGACCTGAAAAAAGCCGGAAAAAGGTTTAATCTGCTTGTTTCAGGAAAGGGCCGTCATTTGACGGCCCGTGGTTTTTTTGGGAGAGCTAAAAAGGCGGGCGCATTTGAAAAAAAGTTTTTTTAAGGGCAGTAAATTTATGCTGGCTCATTTTATTGAAAATATGCTATAAAAATCCAATTGGACCCTTTAAATCAAGGAATTGAAAATGAGCGACCTTCTTAATCTTTTAAAAGAGCGGCGCAGTGTAAGAAACTACGAGGAAAAAGCCATTCCCGAATCAGTGCTTAACGAGCTTCTGGAAGCGGTGCAGTGGTCCCCCTCCTGGGCAAACACCCAATGCTGGGAAGTTGTTGTGGTTGAGGACCCTGCAATAAAGGAGGAGCTTTCACAAACCCTGGCAAAGGGCAACCCGGCCAAAAAGAACTTTGTTCAGGCTCCGGTGGTTTTTGTTCTGGGTGCCAAGCTCAAAAGCAGCGGCTATTACAAGGATCAGGTTACCACCAAGTTTGGCGACTGGTTTTTGTTTGACATGGGAATATGCACCCAGAGCCTTTGCCTGACTGCCCAGGCTCATGGCCTGGGAACCGTAATTGTGGGGCTTTTTGACCAGGATGCAGCCAAACGGGTAGTGGGGCTTCCTGATGGCTATGAAGTTGCGACAATGATTCCAACGGGCTATCCGTCCAAGGTGCCTTCTGCGCCCAAGCGCAGAGAAATTGCCGAATTTGTCCATAAAAACAGGTTTTCCGGCGCATTATAAAGCTTGTCGGCTGCCTTTGCGGGTACTGGTGAAAATGCCGCTTTTGCGCTTTTTTGGGGGAATGTTTTGGAAAAGGATCTGGGGTTGATACCAGGCCAGGAAATCCGGCCAAAGGTTCTCGCCGTTGATGACGAGGAGCGAAATCTGCGCCTTATGGAGGCTATGCTGCTTCCCCTGGGCTATGAGGTGGACCTCGCAACCAATGGCGCCCAGGCTCTGGAGAAAGTTAAGAAAAATCCTCCGGATGTAATCCTGCTGGATGTGATGATGCCCGGCATGAACGGTTTTGAGGTTGCCCGGCAGCTTAAGCAGTCTAATGGCACACGAATCATCCCCATAATCATGGTCACCGCCCTAAAGGAGGTTGAGGACCGGGTAAAGGGCCTGGAAGCAGGGGCGGACGACTTTCTCACAAAGCCTGTTGACAAGATGGAGTTAAAAGCCAGGGTGGCCTCTTCCATAAAGGTAAAGGCCTACAATGATTACATGGTCAACCACCAGAGGCTTCTGGAAGACGAAATCGCCAAAAGAACCGTTGAGCTGGAAAAGGCCTATGAGAAGGTTCGCCTTGCATCGCTTGATACCATACACCGTTTGTCCCGTGCAGCGGAGTATAAGGACGAGCACACGGGCGAGCACATTGCTCGCATGAGCCGCTACTGCGTGGCCATTGGCCGCCAGCTCAATTTAAGTTCGAGTGTCCTTGACTCCATCCTCTATGCCTCACCCATGCACGATATCGGCAAGATTGGCATTCCCGACAGAATCCTTTTAAAGCCTCAGCGCCTTAACCCCAATGAATGGGCCGTGATGAAGCGCCACACAATAATCGGCGCGCAGATTCTCCAGGGCTCGGATGTGAGTTTTGTGCGGCTGGCCGAGGTTATTGCCCTTACCCACCACGAAAGATGGGACGGCAAGGGCTATCCCCACGGGCTTTCCGGAAAGGAGATACCCCTTGTGGGCCGCATAAGTGCAGTGGCGGATGTGTTTGACGCCCTGACCAGTCGCAGGCCCTACAAGGAGCCTATTTCCGTTGAGGACTCCTGCGCCATTATCCGAGAGGGCAGGGGACAGCGTTTTGATCCTGAAGTTGTGGATGCTTTTTTTGAAGCCAATGAGCAGATAATGAAAATCAAGAATCAGCTTCCAGACACAACAAAAAGCAGGCTTGTGGAGATGGTGGGTCTTTACGACGATTACGAGTGATTTTTTTGGGGAGGCGGGGGCCTTCAGGCAATATCTTTGTTGGTTCAGTTTAAGTGCAGGCTGGTTTCAAAAAAAGATTTTCCCGTGCAAAATTGGTTTTTAAACAGGCCCAAAGGCTTTTAAGTTTAAAGGTTTGTCACAGGGGAGTATATGCAGGCCCAGGACGGCAAAACAGGCGCAGCCGTGCACGAAAACCTGCTTGGCCTTTTGGCCAGGGGGCTGTTGCGCCACTCTGCCCCTGAAGGCATAATGAGCTTTGCCCTGGATTTTTTTTTGAGCACCAACCTGCCTTTGCTTCAATCAACCTGCTCCATATTTCTTTTTGATTCCCAGCAAAACGAACTGGTTCTTGCTGCTCACAGGGGAAGCCCGGCGCGGGTAAGGCGCTGCCACAAAAATCTTGCTCTTGGCCAATGCCTGTGCGGCAGAGCGGCCCTTGAAAAAAAACTGGTCTTTGATCCCAGGGCCCATTTGTACAAAGGGCATCTGGGGGGCGAAAACGGCCTGCCGGAACACGGCGATGTATGCATACCGCTTGTGGATGGAGAGTTGAAGCTGGTTGGCATTCTGCATGGCATTATGGCACCCGGCACCGAGCTTGCCGATGATGTGCTTGATTTTCTCTCCCGCGCAGGGGCAGACATAGGCGCAGCTTTAGGCCAGTCCCTGAAGTACAAGGCTGCTTTGGAGTGGAACCAGGACCTTGTGGAGGTAAACGATCAGCTTGGCCGCCAGATAGATGACTTCACTCTTGCCCTTGCCCATGCCCAGGAAGCAAAAACAGACTTTTTGGTGAGCATGAACCACGAGTTGAGAACCCCTCTAAACCCCATCATCGGTTTTGCCCAGGTCCTGCTGGGGGAGTACTTTGGCGAACTCAACAGCAAGCAGAAGGAGCATGTTCAGGACATTCTTGACAGCGGCAAGCGGCTTTTGGACCTCATTGACGAAATTCTGGATCTTTCCAGGGCTGAAATGGGTCGCGATGAATTGAACCTTTCGCCCTTAAACCTTTTGGATCTCACTGCATCCATGCTTAAAATGGTCAAGGAAAAAGCTTTCAAGCACTCCATTACCATTGATGTCTCCATGGATGAATCCCTTAACAACATTGAAATAATTGCGGATGAAACCAAGTTAAAGACTGTTGTTTACAACCTTTTGTCCAATGCGGTCAAATTCACGCCTGATGGCGGAGCAATTCAGTTGGGCGCGCAGCTTCTGCCCAAAGGCGACATTGGCCCGGATGGCAGCCCTGTCCTGTCTTCTGCCGGTAAGCCCGCAGGAAAGGCCGGGCAAAACAAGCCCTGGCTGGAAATCTTTGTGCAGGATTCGGGTTATGGCATTGCCAAGGAAGATCAGGAAAGGATTTTTGACGAGTTTTATCAGGTCCGGAACAGCTCCATGAAAAAACCTTCCGGTTCCGGGCTTGGCCTTCCCCTGGCCCGGCGCTTTGTGGCCATGCATGGGGGCCGCATATGGATGGAGAGCGAAGGGCTGGGCAAAGGGAGCCGCTTTGTGGCGCGAATTCCCATTGGTGCATGATAAAGGCCGTAAAGTCTTTGTCTGGATTTAAAACAGAGCCGGGCATATTTTAAAAACGCTGGCTTTTCATTTGCCAAAATCAGGGTTGGAAATTTTATGGAATCTCTCAAAAGGGTTATGGTGGTGGAGGATAACGAGCCAAACCGGCAGCTTTTAAAAGATTTGCTGGAAATGGTTTTTGTCTGCACAGTTGAGGCAGTTGAGGATGGCGAGAAGGCTGTTGAAATAACCGGGAAGAACCCTCCGGATCTCATTCTCATGGATGTGAGCCTGCCGGGCATGGACGGTGTTGAGGCCATGCTCCGCATAAAAAAACAGCACCCCCAGGGCGGGCCGCCCTGCCTTGCTCTTACTGGCTATGCCGCGGAAAATCAAAAAAAGGCGCTTCTGGCGGAAGGTTTTGACGGCTTTTTGCCCAAGCCTTTTGATGTACCCCAACTGCTGGACACCCTTTCTGTTTATCTGACACGAAAATAGTGTTTTTTATTGACGCAAATGTGCCAGTCTTAAAATCAGAAGGCATTAAACTTTAATCCGCTTTCTGTCCCCGGTAATATAAGGGCTAAAAAAGCGGGTATATAAATGGGGCCACAGAAGAGCTGCCTGCAAAGACCATAAGAAAGCTCACCAGAAGAAGCACAAGGAGTATGGGCAGCAGCCAGTAGCGTTTGCGGTGCTTTGCAAACTCCCAGAACTCGGCAGGCAGGGAGATGTTTTCTTCTTTTTCGGGCCTTTTGTCTGATGCGCCAACGCTGTTTTTGTGATGGTCTTTCATTGCTTTTCCTGATTTGTCGGTTGCAGACTCCTCTTTTAATAGCGCCGGGTAAATCTGCTTTTCTCCTGGGCCGGGTTTTGGCGAGGCCGCCAGTAGCTTTGGGTTTTGGGGTCCGGCCCGTATGGCAAAAGCGGTTTCTGGGGGCGAAAAAGGCGCCTTATGAGCGCAAAGGGCGTTATAAGAAAAAGGTAGAGGATTGTCAGTATTATTGAGTTTACAACTTGTCCCATGAAAAGGGCAGTTGTCATCCAAAGCCGGTAAAGGGGCATCATGGGGCCGGGCAAAACTGCAACAAGCCCCATGATTGCTGCAAGACTTCCAAAAAAGGAAAAGCCCCAGATGTTTTGCCTGGCCAGGGCAAGGCCTGCTGCTGCGCCAAATATCAAAAACCCGGCAAGGCCAAAGGCAAAAACCTGCTTTTTTGTGGCCTTTTTGACGATATCGTCCATTCTTCCTCTTTTTTTCTTCCAAGCTGCAAGGGGCAGATTTTTCGGCTGCCGGTCGGCCTAATCCTCATCTTCCATCCAGGGCGGCTGCTGTTCCTTTTCCAGCAGGCAGTCCTCCAGAACCAGTATGTCAATGCTTGTCTGCATGAAGCAGCGGTAAGCATCCTGGGGGGTGCACACAATGGGCTCGCCCCGCACATTGAAGCTGGTGTTCACAAGAACAGGGCAGCCGGTGAGCCTTTCAAACCATTTTAAAACTGCGGCAAAATCCGGCTTGGTCTTATGGCTTACGGTCTGAACGCGGGCAGAGTAATCCAGGTGGGTCACAGCCGGAATGC
>JAGVAW010000201.1 GCA_020060085.1 Desulfobacterales bacterium | reverse complement strand
CAAGTTTGACGGGTGCTATCACGGCCATGCAGACAGCCTTCTTGTGGCTGCCGGCTCCGGCGTGGCAACCCTGGGCATTCCGGGAAGCCCGGGCATTCCAAAGGCTGTGGCCGCACAAACCCTGTCTTTGCCCTTCAACGATATTAAGGCTGTTGAGGCCACCTTTACCGCAAAGGGGGACAAGATTGCGGCCATCATCGTGGAGCCTGTATGCGGCAACATGGGCGTGGTCACCCCTAAAAAGGGCTTTCTTGAAGCCCTGCGCCTGCTTTGTGACGCCCACGGCGCGCTTTTGATCTTTGATGAGGTGATGACAGGTTTCCGCCTTGCACTTGGCGGGGCGCAGCAGGTTTATGGCATAAAGCCGGACATCACCTGCCTTGGCAAGATTTTAGGCGGCGGAATGCCTGTTGGCGCATACGGCGGCAGAAGGGATTTGATGGAGCAGATTGCCCCCAGCGGAACCGTTTATCAGGCTGGAACCCTTTCGGGCAACCCCGTGGCAATGGCCGCAGGAATTGCCACCCTTGAGGAGCTTACTAAAAACCCTCAAGATTTTTACGCAGCCCTGGAGGAAAAATCATTAAGGCTTGAGCAGGGCTTTGCCCAGGCTGCAAGGCAGGCCAATCTGCCCCTTTGCATAAACCGGGCAGGCTCCATGATAACCCTGTTCTTCCAGGCCGGGCCGGTTACGAATTTTGAGCAGGCCAAAAATAGCGATACAAAAACCTTCGGGCGCTTTTTCAACCTCATGGCCCAGGGGGGTGTCAGCCTGCCGCCGTCCCAATTTGAGGCCTGGTTTGTTTGCGCAGCCCATACAAGAGAGCAGATTGACGCGACAGTTAACGCTGCGGCAAAGGCTTTTAAAAGCCTGGCATGACTAGCTGAAAGCAAAATCGTAAGGATTGGGGGTTTTTGCTCATTAATAGGTTGACTTCACCTGTCCTGTTTGGTACGGAAAAGCGCTTGACAGGACTTGAAGCAGTTTGTTTGTGTGCCCCACCGGGGCAGACAAAGCCTGCCGCCTGTCAGGGCAATAAAGCACCGGATGGGGCAGGCCCGAATATGAAAAAGGATTCCAAGCAGTTACTGCGGGATCTGGCCTACATCTCAACAGCAGGCCTTTCAATGGCTTTTTCCATAACCATTGGCCTGTTCATTGGGTTGTATCTGGATAAAAGGGTGTTTGATTCAATGCCCTTGTTCACGATTATCTTCCTGATTGTGGGAATAATCGCCGGCTTTAAGAACCTGTATCTGATTTACAAGCGCGCCATCCGCGTGGATGAGGAGCAGGGGAAGAAGGATCAATGACAAGCAGCGGGGAAGAAAAGCGGATATACGACTTTGTGACGCGGGCCAACTGGATAATCCTTGGCGTTCTGTGCGTTGCGGCGCTGCTTTTTTTCTCGTGGAGCGTTTTTACAGGCGTTGCCGCCGGGGGCCTTATTGTTACGGTCAACTTCACCCTGCTGCGGCGCACCCTGGGCAAAAACCTTACCGAGGGCAACCTCAAGTTCAAGTCAATTCTGGTGAAGTATTACATCCGTTTTATGGTGTCAGCAATTATTATAGGTTTTTTGATAGCATTGCGCCTGGTGAATCCCATCGGCCTTATAGTAGGCCTTTCGGTGATGATGCCAAGCGTTATGGCGGCCCTTTTCAACGAGTATAAACACAGCTTCTGCAAGGAGGTTTCATAAGTGGAACATCCATATCTTTATGTTCAGGCAATTTTCGCCATGTTTGGCCCCGGCGCAGAGGAATGGGCCTTTCACCATATTCATGTTCTGTATTCATGGGTGGTTATGGCCATGCTTCTGGGGCTTGGCTTTCTTTCCACCCGCGCCCTGGCGCTTGTTCCGGGCAAGGGGCAGAATGTGATGGAAGTGCTTATTGACGGCCTGGAGAACTTTCTGGTGAGCATTGTGGGAGAGGAAGGCCGCTGGCTTTTGCCTGTTTCAGCAACAATTTTCCTCTACATTTTTTTAAGCAACCTGGTGGGGCTTGTGCCGGGCTTCTTTCCGCCCACAGGCAATGTTAACACCCCCCTTTCCTGCGCTTTGGTGGTGTTTTTCCTCACCCACGCCATCGGCATAAAGTACCACGGCATAAAGTACATCAAGCACTTTACAGGGCCTTCAATTTTTCTGGCACCCCTTTTCCTTGTAATCGAAATAGTCGGGCACCTGTCACGCGTTCTTTCGCTGACATTCCGTCTTTTCGGCAACATCAGCGGCAAGGAGCTTGTGCTTGGCATCCTTTTCATGCTGGGAGGAGCCTTCTTTGCCCCTCTGCCAATGCTGGTTCTTGGCATTTTCGTGTCCCTGGTGCAGGCAATCGTGTTTTTCCTGCTTTCTTCAGTTTACTTTGCAGGCTCACTGGAGCACGCACATTAAAAAGCGGTTTCACGGGTTTTTGGAAGAAGCCCGCGTGAAATACATCAACCCAAAAAGGAGAGTAAGATGGAAGCAGAAGTCCTTCAAGTATTGATGGCTGCCGTTGTGGTGGCCGGTTTTGGAATCGCCATTGCGGCTATCGGCTGCGGTCTGGCAATGGGTATGGGCCTCAAGGCTGCTGTTACGGGCATTGCGCGCAACCCCGAAGCCTCCGGCAAGATCATGACCACCATGCTCATCGGTCTGGCCCTGATCGAGTCTCTGGCCATTTACACCCTGGTTGTCTCCCTGCTGCTTATCTTTGTGGCACCCCAGGGCGTGTCTTTTACAAGCCTTTTGGGCCAGTAAAAAGACCTTTGCGGCAAAAAGGCCTGCTGTTTTAGGCCTTGCTGCATAAGCCAGACAAAAAGTTTCAACAAAAAAGCCTCCGGGGAATTTTCCCTGGGGGCTTTTTTTGCGTCCGGCCTGGTCAGGCCTGGCAAGCGCACAGGCCAAAGACGCTGCGAAATACTTATAACGCCTACTCCATGCGCCGCAGCACCCAATTTATGTCTCGCCCGATGGATGGATCATCAGGGTTTAGCCGGGCAGCCTCTTGAAGCTGTACCAGGGCATCTTCGTAAAGGCCCTGGCGCGCCAGGGTAAGGCCCAAATTCTTGCGGGTCTGGGCATTTTCCGGGGCTAAAACAACTGCCTGCTCAAAGTATAGCCGGGCCAGATCACGATTCTCCAGGGAGGTGGCTGCAACCCCAAGGGTCAACAGCACCTCAAAATCGTCAGGAATCAAGACCAAGGCCTGCTTCAGGCTCATGAGAGCATCTTCGGCAAAGCCTGCGTTAAGCTGGGTCACACCCAGGTTTTTATATGCCGTGCCAAGCTCATGGCGGGCTGAAAATGCCCCGGAAAAATAGGGAGCCGCTTCATCAGCCTTGCCGACAGCACAAAGGGCAAGGCCAATGTCCATCAAAAAGGAGAACCTGTCCCCAAGGAGCTTTGCAGCCCGGCCAAAATGCCCTGCTGCCTCGGCAGACAGGCCCTGTTCATTGAGCGCAATGCCCAGGCTGTTATGCAGGGAGGGGTTTTCTTTATCCTTTGCAAGAAGCGCAAAAAAATGTTCCAGCGCATCTTCAAACTGTCCATCTTCCAAAAGGATGTTGCCCATCAGGACCCTGGCCTGTGAATGCTGGGGGGCTTTGGCAAGGGCGGATTCAAGATACCTTTTTGCATCCGCAGGCTGATTCTGGCCAAAAAATGCCAGTGCCAAATTGAGTTGTGCGTCAAAAAAGTCCGGTTCCAGCAACAGGGCCTTTTGAAACTGGTCAATGGCTTCCCAGGGTTTTTCAAGGGCCATCAGGGCAATGCCCAGGTTGTTGTGGGCCTCGGGCAGACCGGGCGCCCGCGCAATGGCCTCCTCAAAGGCTTTTGCCGCCATCTCCAGCCTTCCTGCCTCCATGTGCATAAGCCCAATCTGCTGGCGGGCTAAAGCGTGATCGGGCCTGAACTGAATCAGAAGATCAAACAATATTAGCGCCTTGGCATAATTTTGGATTCTTTTGTAGTAAATGCCCAGGCTGTACATGGCATCCAGGTCCAGGGGGTTTACCTTAAGTGCCTCCCAAAGATAGTATTCTGCAATACTTGGAAGATTCTTTTCAAAGTAAGCCCCTGCAAGGCCGACATAGGGCAGGGAAATGCCCGGTGCCTTGTTTAATGCATCTTGCCAAAGCCTTTGGCTGTCTGCCCATACCCTGTTGCGTGAAAAGCTTGCAAGGGCAAGAATCAGGCACAGGGCAAACACCCCCCAGGCTTTGATTGCCCTGCCCCTGCCAATTCCAGCCAACACAGCGCATATTGCCAGAAGAGCGAACATGAAGGGCAGGTACATCCGCTGCTCTGCCACCATTTCCAGGTTGATGACCGATGACTCAAGGGCCAGGGTCAAAACAAACCAGAGTATTGCAAAGCCTGCCAGGGGCCTGCGGCGGGCAAGCGCAAGGCCGCTGACCACAAGGCCCAAAAGCCCTATTCCGGCAACAAAGGTTAAGGGCGGGTCAAAAAGGCTCTCGGATACGGCAAAGTCATGCACAAGGCTCAAGCGGTATGGCGCAGGGAAAAAGTAAAGGCTTATGTAATAAAACACCACCCGCCATTGGGTAATGAGGCGCTTTATGGGGTTTAGTGTGCTGCCCAGCACATTTTTGTAGTCAAAAATTGCTGCCCCTGGATCCGTCTGCCGCCAGACCAGCACCGCAGTGAGGGCAAGCAGACAAAACAGCGCCCATCCAAGTATCTGCAGAGCCAGGCCCCGATGCTCTTTTAACGAAAGCAGAATAAGGGTGCCAAGCCCGCCAAGGACAAGCAGGGCAATCCCGGCCAGGGCCAGGGTGAAGGGGTCAACCGGATTTACACCCACATGAAGAGCCGAGGCAATGACTCCAAGGGCTGCCAGGCACAAAAGCCAGACAAGCCTTTCTGCCAGCCATTTGGGCTTGCCGCCGCAAAAGAAAACCCATTCGTAAAGAAAAACGCAAAAGGGCAGAGCCAAAGCGCTCTGCTTGGAGCCAAGCGCCAGAACGGCGCACAGAATGCAGGCGGCAAAAGCCTTTATCCGCCCTGCCCCAGGCCCGGCCAGACGCGCCCTGGCATAAGTGTAGATGCAGGCGATAAAGAAAAGGGAATAAAGCACGGTCGCCCGCTGGACAATATAGCTCACCGAGCCTGTTGCAGCAGGGTGGAGCATCCATATGCAGGCGGCTGCAAGGGCAATGGCCCCGGCTTGTTTTTTGGCGGTTTCTGCAAGACACAGCAAAAGGGTGATTTTTGCCAGAAGAAAAAAGACAGCGCCGCAGGCAAGGTGCAAAGCCACATTGACAAGGTGATAGCCAAAGGTATCCATGCCATGAACAAGATGGTTTAGGGCAAAGGTAAAACTTGTTACAGGCCGCTGGGTTTTTAAAGAGTTCAAAAACCCCTCAAGGGAAAGGCCGGTTAAATGCACCATCGTGTTTTCCACAATAAAGCGGATGTCATCATAAACAAAGGGGCCTTTTAGGGAGGGTATGTAGGCAATAAAGCAGACAAGGGCTGCAAGGCAAAAAAATATCCACTCCCTTTGGGAAGGCCCCAAAAGAGGGTTGAATTTGACTTTTTCCGGTTGTCCTGTCTGCGGGTTCAAAACAGATGCCCTTTTTTGTTCGTTGCGGCATTTCCGGTTACAATTTTTCGCCCGGCAAAAAAGGCTCCTGAATAAGCCTTGAATGGAGTCGGGCAATGTCTCCGGGCATCTCTGCCCGGCTCCAGCCCTTATCCGAAGCCCTGTCATTGTTTTGGGGCATTAAAAAAGCGTTTACAGCCTCTTCAAATGCTTTTGCCTGGTCAGGCCAGGCAATCCCTGCGCCCGCAAAGGCCAGGCCAAGCTCGGTTTTCCAGTCCAAAAGCAGGTTTTCAAAGCGCAAAACCCCTGTTTGCAGGCCAACAAGCCCGGCAAGGGCCGACTTATTGTTGTTGAGCCAGCAGGCAAGCCCCTTTTCCAACGAAAAGCCGTTTCTTTTGTTAAGGGAGAAGGCCACTTCAAGGGGATGGCGCACCACAAAAAGGCAGGAAAAGGCAATGCCTTTTTGTGTGAGCGCATTTTTCCACAGGGGAAGCAGCAGGCAGAGGCGCGGGTCCTTCACCGCCCAGAGGGGCCTGCCCCCAAAGGCGCTTGTTATCATATCCGCCAAAGCATCATAAAAAGGTGCGGCTGCCGGATTCCTTTCCCAGCCGGGGGCAAGGGCAAGCTCCGTGTCCCATGTGCGGCCCAAGGCAGAAAGAAGCCTGTCATTGAACTTCATTACATCAAGGCGCTCCCAGAAGCCTGAAGGATTGTCCGGCCCAGGGGGCATAAGCTCATCATCTCTTCCAAGCCAGGCCCCGGAAAGGTTGGCCATGCGGCTTGCCACCGAGGTCCCGCTCCTGTGCATTCCAACAATGAGAATTCCCTTGCCGGGCCTTTTTGGGGTCATTGCTATTTCCCGGCCTAAAAGTTCCGGTCCTTTTTCTCCTGTTTGCAGGAGAGATCCATAAGCCCGGTGAAAAGGGGATTTTGCCTTGCCTCAACCTTGAATGTCACGGCATCCACAATCCGGTGCAGGAAAACCTCATCAGCACCAGAAAGCGCCGTGACCCCGGCGTTTGCAAAGTAAATGCCCGGAGCCATGCGGCATTCAAAGCAGAATTGCTGCTCAATCCTCTGGTTTTCGGCTGTCTCAATGCCCTGGCCAGGAGGATGGCTAACCCGGCCCGAAAGGCAAAGACCCGATGGCGCGACAATCATCATGCCCATGCGAGCCTTTGAGGCTGGCCGCGTAAAAATCACATCATATCTGTAAAAATAGTTCCGGCCAATGGTAAGGGTCCTGACCGTGTTGCCGGACTCATCGGTTATGCGCGGGTTTTCTATAACTGCGCCCTGGGATGAGTAAACAACCGGATTCCT
>JAGVAW010000263.1 GCA_020060085.1 Desulfobacterales bacterium | reverse complement strand
CGGATGCTCCGTTAACCTTTCCGCTCCCAGTCAGACAACACCCTTGGCAGAAAAAGATTCCGGCCTCAAGGAGACTCCTGGGGCAGCCTACTTTCTTTTTGCCCAGGCAATGTTGCTGGAGCAACAGGGCAATGCAGACAGGGCAAAGTCCTATCTGGAGCGGGCTGTTGCCGAGGACAGCAAGGCCCTTGCCCCCAGAATGGAGCTTGGGCGGCTTCTCCTTGGTCAGGAGGATTTTTCCACTGCCAAGATTCAGATGCAAAAGGCCTTGGAGCTTTATCCAGACAAGGAAGAGTTTCTTGCAATGGCCGCTGCCGCATATATCGGCCTTGAAGAATATGAGCCAGCCCTGGAGGCCTATCAGACGCTCTATGAAATGTCGCCGGAGCGCATTGAGCTTCTTTATGCCATCGGCGAAATATACTTTCAGATGGGAAATTGGGATAAGGCCCTGGAGATATTTCTTGATCTGGCTGCCAAAGACCCTGATTCCCTGCGGGTATGGCTTTATCTGGCAGAAACCCACATACGCCGTGAGGACAACAGGGCTGCCATTGATGCCCTGGAAAGAAGCCTGACAATCAACCCCAACCTAACCCAGGCCATTTTCCGACTCATAGGCCTTTACGAGGCCGAGGGCCTTGATGATCAGATTGTGGCTGCCTATGAGGGGCTTCTCCAGCGCTATCCCGGCGATTTGAGGACCTTCTTCGGGCTGGCAGGCTTCTACCTGGACAGAGGCATGAAGGGCAGGGCAGGGCAGGTTCTTTCAATGCTAAAGGCTTCCCAGCCTCCTGACGGCGAGCTTGACGAAAAAATCGGTCTTTTCTACCTTGAGCGGGGCCACCTTGATGAGGCTGTCCGCATTCTGGACGAGCTTGTGAACCAGGGCGGAGGTACGCCCGATACAGCCTATTTCCTCGGCGTTGCCCTTGAGGAGGCCCAAGACCCCCAGACTGCGGCAGAGGCCTATGGCAAGGTAAGGCCTGGAACGAAATTTTACATTCAGGCTCTTATTTCAAAAGCAAGAAGCTCAAGCGATGAAAAGGATGTGGCAGACGCCCTTTTTTATACAAGGAAACATTGGGAGGAGCATGAAAAAGACCGCGCTACCCTGCTGCTTGCCGCAGACCTTTTGCAGCGTGTAAACAGGCATGAGCAGGCCATTTCGCTTCTTGAAGAGGGTATTGCTGAATTTGAAAATGACATTCCCATGCTCTTCCGTCTTGGGGTGGCCCTGGATCAGGCCGGGCGCAAGGAGGACTGCATTACGGTCATGCGTCAGGTGCTTGAAATTGATCCGGACAACCCCGAAGCCTTGAACTACATTGGCTATACCCACGCCGAAATGGGCATTCACCTGGATGAAGCCCTGGAAATGGTTGAAAAGGCTTTGCAGGCAAGGCCTGATGACGGCTACATAACCGACAGTCTTGGATGGGTGCATTTTCAGAAAGGCAATTACAAAAAAGCCTTGGAACTTTTGGAAAGGGCCATTTTGCTGGTGAATGACGAGCCTGTTATTCTTGATCATCTTGGAGATGCCTACCTTAAGAACAATATGCCCCAAAAAGCCCTGGAAGCTTTTCGCAGGGCTTTGGATATGCTGGCCGATATGCCCCCAAGGCTTACTTCCAGCCAGATGGACGACAAAAAGCGTATTGAAAGCTTAAAAGATAAAATCCGTCAGCTTGAAAACGGGTTAAGACGGCATTAGCGCGGACAGCCTTTTTCACGACAGAGCCTTCTTTAAGCCTATCTGCCAAACAGGGTGAAAAAAGATGGATTCATTCCAAAGAGCTTTGCAAAAACACCCATCATGCTTTATGTTTGCCATAATCAGGCCCCTTAAGTGCAAAGGCCCTAAAAAAGTGCAGGAGCGAAATTAAGCTTAATCTGACAATGCAAATAGCAAGGAGGAAAGATGCAGACCAATTCGCCCAGAACCATCGCCCGTCCCCAAACCACGGCCCTGGTGAATACCTATGTTCGCAGCGTTTACAACTGGATGGCCGCAGGCCTTGCCCTTACCGGGGGCATTGCCTTTCTCACGGCCAATTATCCCCCGCTCACCCAGCTTGTTTACGGTGCGCCGGGGGTTTTCTTCATACTCATCATCGCCCAGCTTGGCCTTGTTTTCTGGCTTTCGGCCAGAATTGCCAAAATGAGCGCAGGCCGCGCCACAAGCGTTTTCATGACCTACGCAGGCCTTAACGGCCTTACCCTGTCCTTTATCTTTCTGGCTTATACCCAGGCCTCAATAGCCTCAACATTCTTTGTTTGCGCCGGAACCTTTGTTGGCGCAAGCTTTGTGGGCTGGACCACCAAGCGGGACCTCACCAGCATGGGCGGCTTTTTGATGATGGGCCTTATCGGCATCATACTTGCCACGGTGGTGAATATATTCATGAAAAGCCCGGCCATATATTGGGCTGTCACCTACATAGGCGTGGCCATTTTTGTGGGGCTTACGGTTTACGACACCCAGAAGATAAAGAACATGGCCTTGAGCCAGCCTGCGGATGCGGATTCTTCCACCATCCGCAAGGCGGCCATTACCGGTGCTCTTGCCCTTTATCTTGATTTTATTAACCTCTTTCTGCTCATGCTGCGGATATTTGGAAGCGCCCGCGATTAAGGGCCTTGCAATAAAAAAGGCCCCTGCCTTTGTTATGACGGGGTCACGGCAAGGCCCTTTTAAAGGCCCCGTGGCCCCATGTTTTTTTCAAAAGCCATGAACTTAAAAAGCGCCCAACAATGTGAAATCCTTATCCAACAGGGGGTCAGAATCCTCCTGCCGGACACGGTTTTAATAGGTCCGGAGGTGGATATCAGGCGCATTGCTGCGGGTTCAACCATACATCCGGGCTGCCGCATCACAGGGGCAAGCACCCTTATCGGAGAAGGGGCTGTCATCGGCGAGCTTGGCCCGGCAACAGTGTGCGACTGCCTTGTGGGTCCGGGTGTCAGTCTTGCAGGCGGCTCATTTGAGCAGGCGGTTTTTCTGGAAAAATCCTCTGTGGGCCCCTGCGCGCACATAAGGGCCGGAACAATTCTTGAGGAGATGGCATCTGCCGCTCACAGCGTCGGCTTGAAGCATACAATCCTCTTTCCCTTTGTAACTCTTGGCAGCCTGGTAAATTTCTGCGATTGCCTCATGGCTGGCGGAACGGGCAAAAAAAACCACAGCGAGGTGGGCAGCTCATACATCCACTTCAACTTTACCCCCAGCCAGGACAAGGCAACCCCATCTCTTTTGGGGGATGTGCCAAAAGGCGTAATGTTGAAGCAGCCGCCCATATTCCTTGGGGGCCAGGGCGGGCTTGTGGGCCCCTGTTGCATTGCCTTTGGCACGGTGATTGCCGCTGGCTGCGTGTGGCGCAAAGATGTGGAAAAGCCCGGCAGGCTTTTAAATGCGGCCCCTGGCCGGGGCGTGGACATTCCCTTCAAGTCCGGGACATACTCAGGCCTTGCCCGCATTCTTAATAACAACATCAAATACCTGGCAAATCTGGCGGCTTTGGGGCAGTGGTACAAAATTGTCCGGGCACTTTTTTTCTCCGGCCCTTTGGGTTCAGCCCTGCATGAGGGCCTTTGCAGGCAGTGCGATATTGCCGTTGACGAGCGCCTGAAACAGTTGGATAATTTGCGGCACAAAGCCTCGCAATATTTGGAGGAACACGCCAAAAACGATTCTGTTGCTTACCCGGACGGCAAAATAAGCACTTTTATTGATGCCTGGCCCGATGCCCGGCAGGCCATTCTGGAGAGCATTGCCTCCCTGCCGGAAAGTGCTGACAAAGAATCCTTTTTGCAGTCCGTGGAAAAGGCCATCTCCCGAAAAGGGCAGGACTACCTTGCAGTTATCTCCAGCCTGGGGCAAAACGAGGCGGATATGGCAAGCGCCTGGCTGTCGGCTGTGGCAGAGGCTGTGGAGGAAAAAGCAATCCTGCACCTTAATTTTTTGAAAAGAACCGCTCAATAAAAGGCCTGTTGTCATGGAAAAGCTATTTGGAACAGATGGTGTGCGCGGCAGGGCCAACAGTTATCCCATAAGCCCGGAAATGTGCCTTAAAATAGGCCAGGCCGCAGCCCTTTACTTCAAGGGTGAAAACCCCAGGCCACGCATTATAATAGGCAAGGACACCCGCATTTCAAGCTACATGGTGGAAGCAGCCGTTGCAGCAGGCATTTCAAGCACAGGGGCAGACGCCCTTTTGGCAGGGGTTCTGCCCACGCCGGGCATAGCTCTGGCAGTCAGGGAGATTGGCGCGGATGCAGGCATTGTCATTTCCGCATCCCACAACCCTTATCATGATAATGGCATAAAAATATTCGACAAAAACGGCTATAAGCTCACTGATGAGCAGGAGCGGAAAATCGAGGAAATCATTTTTTCGCCACCCCTGCCCCTTGAGGATGATCCCGGCTGTGTGCTGCGCCTTGAAACAGTCCAGGGCCGATATGCCGACTTTCTTGCATCAAGCCTTCCTGCTGGCATGACCCTTGGGGGTTTGAGTGTAGTGCTGGACTGCGCCAATGGAGCTGCATACGCCGTGGCTCCGAGGGTTTTTGCCCGCATGGGCGCGTTTGTGCGGCCTCTTTTCTTTACGCCCAATGGCAAGAACATCAATCTTGGTTGCGGCTCCCAGAACCCTGAAAAACTCTGCGAAGAGGTGGTAAAGCAAAAGGCCCACCTTGGGCTTGCCTTTGACGGAGATGCAGACCGCTGCATAGCTGTTGACGAGACGGGAAGGGTGGTTTCAGGAGACAGGATGGTCGCCCTATGCGCTGCTTATTTGAAGGAGCAGGGCCGCCTTAAAAACAACACGGTTGTAACCACCGTGATGAGCAACCTGGGGCTGAAGGAATGCCTTGCCCGGCTTGAGATAAGGCATATTTTAACCGAGGTGGGCGACCGCTATGTGTTTGATGCCATGAGAAGGGAGGATGCCTGCCTTGGGGGCGAGGATTCGGGCCATGTCATCTTTCTGGACAGGCACAGCACCGGAGACGGCATCCTAACCGGCCTTCAAATAATCGCAGCCATGAACTATTTTGGCAAGCCTCTCTCGGTACTTGCAGATGCCATGAAAGTTTACCCCCAAAAGCTTATCAATGTGCCTGTTGCAAAAAAGCCGGATCTGGCAGGCCTGCCCCTTGTGTGCCAGGCCATAGAAAAGGTAAAACAGGAGCTTGGTGAGCACGGGCGAATACTGGTGCGCTATTCAGGAACCCGCCCTGTTTGCAGGGTTATGGTGGAGGGGCCGACTTTTGAACTCACCCAGGAGTGCGCCGAGATGGTGGCGGAGGTTGTGAGGGAGGAGCTGAGCTGAAAAACGGCTGGCTTCCTTCCCAGACTCAACCTCCTTTGTTTTAACCTCTTGCCTGGAAAAACATTTTTTCTGTTGAAATAAAAGACAATCTCCTTTATAATTGAACAGTAGGAAAGCATATTCAGACAAATCCAAAGGGGCTGAAAGTTTTTTACCTGTTTTTACAGGGTGTTAAAAACTTAAGGCTGTTTTTGTGTAGGTGCCTTGCCGCAAGGGGGCGGCCAGGGACGCTTTTTTCAGCAGCCCATTAGAGGTGTTTAATGAAGAAGCTTTTGGCATCCGCATTGTTTATATGCCTGCTTTGCCCTGCCTGGGCCTGGGCCATGATGTACCTTGATGATGACCAGATGTCCCAGCACACAGCCCAGACAGGCATTGCTTTTGAAGCAAGCATGGTCATTGAAACAGACGAATTGCTTGTGGGGACCAATGTGGGGACCGGGGGTGGATATCTGGGCCTTACAAACTTCAAGCTTTACGAGGCAGACTGGAGTAACTTTACCAACACAAGCACCCCCTGGGGGTGGAAATGGCTTATTGACGCAGGAACTAATGTTGGAGGCAATTCGCAATTCTATATCAAATCCGAAGAGGTCGGCGACTTTGCCTTTTCCGTTGGCGAGATATATGTGGTGGATCAGAATTTGCAAAACCCCCACACTGTTTTTGGTCTTTACCTTTTTGGAACCAAGTGGACAGAAAACCACTTTTATCTGAACACGCCAAATTTCACCGATACTGGAATAAGCATCCGCTTTGACTGGGCTATGGATGAAGGCTATCTGGTTTTTGGCGATACGGACGGCTATGCTCCCTTTTATGGAGGGCCGGGTTTTTGGGGTCTGGAAAATTTTTACTTTTTTCGCTCCAGCACATATACTGGTTCTGGTGCTAAAAACCCTGTAACCATTTATAATTTTGATATGAATGCGGGCACCAACGGCTCCGGCCAAAGCGTTTTGAGCATAGTTCAAAAAAGTTTCAGCGATATTCTAATGGGCGGCAAATACTTCATGCTCGCAAGCCTAGATGCTTCATATAATGTAGTTGCAAAGGGCAGGCTTTTCAGCGACTTCTGGCTGGAAGGCTTGAGCTGGAGTGGCGGGACTACAGGCAATGACCACAATCGCCTAGATATCAGGGCTGATCCTGCCCAGCAAGGCATTGTTGTATCCCCAAGAATCGGCCTGATTGCAAACCAGTTTCTTCTTGGCGATGATACTGGCTTTACAGGCTATGGCCTCCCCGGGTACATAAAGCTGGAGAATTGGGCCTTTAGTGACGGGGCTGGCGGAACCGTGCCGTTTGGCGAATGGTTTGTAAGGGCTGTTACCGATGATCGGGGATCGGGAACGCTTATTGACGATGTTTCATATATTGAAATTCAGTGGAACAGGGGTACCCCTGCCACACCCGTCAACTTCGGCAACATGACCATGAGCAATCTGCGTATCGCCAGCAACAGAAACCTTGGAGCCGGACCAAGCCTGGGCGGCATAAGGATCTTGAGCCCCAACCTTACTGCCAGCACCGGTGCTGGAGGGCCTTATTGGTTGAGGATTACCTCCCCCTGGACAGGGGCTGCCGGGGTAAAACCCGTCGTCCGGACAGGGCTTCGCATTTCAGGCCGGATTCATGCCACAGGCGGTATGTTGCTATGGGAGGATAATGACGGTTTTGCCGGTTATCTCACGCCAACCCTTGCAGGCTTTTATGGCATGGAGTTAAGCGGCCATGCGGCTCCGGCATTTCAGATGAACAACCTGGACTTTCAGATAGGCTCGGATTTCACCACGACCCGCCTTTTCTTCAATCTGCCTACAACCGATGTGCGCATAAGAGCTATTTCCGCTATTGCACCATCAGACTTAAGCTCTGTGACAAATCTTTTCCGGCACGATTTTAGCGGCAGCATAGCCATAAACGGCCAGTTGTGGGGCCGCTGATAAGCCTTTGCAACCAAGAGATGTGACAAGGCTCCGGGGTTTTTTCTTTTCCCGGAGCCTTTTTTGTTGCCAACGCGCGGGTTGGGGTGAAAAATCCCCGGCCAATCAGTCTGGATTATACCAAGTTGCGACCAAAAAGGGTAAGCTTACAACCCGGCACAGTAGCCGTCATTATAGCTTTTTGCATAGAATCCATCTCCGGGTTGTCATTCCAGCGCAGGCTTTAATCAAGAATAAAATCAAGCTATTATGCTTTTAAAGCAGACCCAAGGCCTTCGAGAGCACCCTGCATGGATTCAAAGCATAACAGCGGCAAGAGCTTAAATACTGGCATAAGGCCTTAAATGACGGCAACCTTACTCCATTGGTTGCAGCTTGGTATTATTCATGGACTCCTGGGCGCCTTTTAGGAATTTTGCCGTCCAACAACCATGCCCCCTTGTTGCCTTTTTGGTTGGGCCATGCCCGCTACCGCTTCCTGTTAAGCTCCCTTATAACATCGCTTGTTATGTCAACGGATGGATCCAGAAATCCCAGCACATTGGGTTCCTTTAATATGACCGTAAATTTTCGATTTTTTGCCACGCTTATTACCACATCTTCTGCTTCGGCAAGCACCCTTTGCACCAGAACCCGGTCCTGGGCCTCCAGGTCCTCCCGCACCTCTTCCAGGAGCCGTTCGTAATTGCGCACAGCCCTCTGGTAGTCCTGGGTGCGCTCAAACTGCTCCACAGGCGTAAGAGAGGCCCACTGCTCATTGAGCTTCTGCTTAAACTCGTTAAGCTCATTCATTTTCTGGCCTACCTGGGCCTGCTTTTTCTGGTGCAGGGCAGCAAGCTCTGCCTGGGCCTTTCTGCCTATGTCGGATTCTATCACCAGCCTGTGTACATTGATAAAGCCCACAGGATCATGGGCAAGGCTCTGGGCCGCCGGAAGAAACACAAAAACCGCTGCAATGGCGGCCAAAAAAATTCGGGTCATTTTCTGCCTCCTTAATTGTCAAAGCCAACAAAAAGCTGCTTTCAATGCCTTCAAGTTCATTGTAGCCTTTTATAGGGGCGCTCTGCAAGAAAGAGCTTCTGGAAAGAGCTATAAAACCGTTGGCCAGCAAGGCAGATATTGTCGAGGAAAAAGCCTTGTCGGCCTTTTGCCCGGCAATAAAAATGATTGCCTGACCTTTTCCTTGCCGCCATTTTTCTAAAAAGCTGCTGTGCTCTTTTTGCTGCCTTGTTCTTGCAAATCATTATCAGATGCCTTATTTTAAAAAAGAAAAACGCGCAAAACAAACTTGGCTGCAACAACAAAACAAGGCTTGGTCCAAAAGATTGCGGCAAGGCCAAAAGGGGGAATTAAAATGAGACCTGATGGTTTTTTGGTTATCTTTCTGGTGCCGATTTCCGTTATTGTGGGTTATTTTATCGGCGGGATATACACATTTTTGACCCCTGTGCTGGTTTTCGGGCTTATTCCCTTTGTGGACCTTATTGTCGGCCGTTCTCCCAAAAACCCAAGCCCGGACCAGGAAAAAAGGCTTGATGATTCGCTTGTTTTCCGCCGCATCACCTGGGTCTGCCTGCCCATACAGATAGGCATTGTCACCTGGGGGGCCTGGATAATTGCCAACAGGCCCCTTTCCCCCCTGGAAATGCTTGGTTTTGCCGTATCAATGGGTGTAAGTTCCGGCGCAATGGGCATAAATGTTTCCCATGAGCTTATACACCGGGTAAGCAACCGCTACGAGCCGCTTATGGGCAGAATTATGCTGGCAAGCGTGCTTTACACCCATTGGGCTATTGAGCATGTGGCCGGGCATCACAGGCAGGTGGCCACGCCTGATGATCCTGCAACAGCCCGTTTTGGGGAATCCTTCTGGCAGTTTTTGCCAAGAACGGTAAAGGGCGGTTTCAGGGATGCCTGGCGCATAGAATCCGCGCGCATGGCCCGCAAAAACCTGGCTGCCTGGGCCCCCCGCAACCGGGTTGTGCTTTACACTGCCGCGCACCTTGGCATTTTGGCTGCGGTTTTTGCCCTGTTTGGCATCAAAGGCTTCATCTACTGGCTGGTTCAGGCAGCAGTGGCTGTGTGGCTGCTTGAAATAGTCAATTTCGTGGAGCACTACGGGCTGTTAAGGGAAAAAAGACCGGAAGGCGGCTACGAGCCTGTGCTGCCTGTTCATTCCTGGAACTCAAGCAACCGGCTGACCAACTATTTTCTTTTCAACCTCCAGCGCCATTCAGACCACCATTACAGGCCGGGTAGGCGCTACCAGCTTCTGCGCCACTTTGACCAAAGCCCCCAGCTTCCCACAGGGTATGCTGGAATGCTTGTGCTGGCCGCTGTTCCACCCCTGTGGCGGCGGGTGATGGACCCCAAGGTTCAAGATTTCCGCTCCCAAAAGGCCCAGGTCCCCATCAAGCCGGAAGCACAGCCTTAATAGCCTGGCACAAGGTTTATTTGAAGGCAAAAAAGCATTGCGGGGAAAACCTTTTAAAAAAAGTTTTCCCCGCATTTTGCATAATCTGTTTCAGCCGGTTATCAGTCTTTCCGGTACATGGTGACCACACAGCAGCCGCCAAGGCCTATGTTGTGCTGAAGGCCTACCTTTGCGCCTTCCACCTGGCGGGGGCCGCACTGGCCGCGAAGCTGCCAGGTAAGCTCTGCGCACTGGGCAAGGCCGGTGGCTCCCAAAGGATGCCCCTTGGAGAGCAGGCCGCCGGAGGGGTTGGTTACAAATTTGCCGCCATAGGTGTTGTCGCCGTCAGCGATGAACTTTTCCGCCGTGCCTTCAGGCGTTAAGCGAAGCCCCTCGTAGGTGATAAGCTCATTTGCTGTAAAGCAGTCGTGAAGCTCCACAACATCAATGTCATCCGGGCCAAGGCCTGCTTCCTCATAAACTTTGTCCGCAGCATCGCGGGTCATGTCGTAGCCCACTATCCTCATGGGGCTTGTGCCCTCAAAGGTGCTGGAAAAATCGGAATTGAGAGCCTGGGCCGCGATGTAAACCGGGTTTGAGATGCCCATTTTTGCGGCAAATTCATCCGAGCAGACCACAGCCGCGGCAGCGCCGCAGGTGGGCGGGCAGCACTGAAAGCGTGTGAGGGGGCCATACTGGTGGGGGGCTGCCATAATCTCCTCAAGGGTGAGCAGATCCCTAAAAACAGCCCTTTCATTGTGCTGGGCGTGTTTTCTGGCCTTAACGGAAATCTGGCCGAAAACCTCATCCTTTATGCCGTATTTCTGCTGATACTCCATGCCTGCACCGCCAAAGAGCATGGCAGCCGGGGCCGAGCCTGCCTTGGGGGGCTGAAACTCGAATAGCTTTTCAAAGAACTTCTGCATGGGAAAGGGCCTATCCGGGAAGGTGAGGCCCAGGGCACCGGGGGTCATCTGCTCAAAGCCAAGAGCCAGAGCGCATTCCACAATGCCTGCTGCAACAGCCTGACGGGCAAGGAAAAGGGCGTTGGAGCCTGTGGAGCAGTTGTTGTTCACATTGAATATGGGAATGCCTGTCATGCCAAACTCGTAGAGCACCTGCTCGCCAGCGCAACTGTCTGCATAGACCCAGCCCGTGTAGGCCTGCTGAATCTGCTTGTAATCAACCCCGGAGTCCTTGAGGGCATCGGCCACAGCCTCCTTGCCCATGACAGAGTAGGGAATTCCGGCCTTGGGCGTGGTGAACTTGGTCATCCCCACTCCGATAACATTGACTCTTCTCATTAAAAACCCTCCATAGCAAAGAAGGCGCCTGGATAGAAAAATATTTTTGCAGGCGCAGGTTAAGGATGGCAAGGCTGCCTGACGCAACCCTGCCAGTTTTTTTGACCAAAACGGTATAAAATGCAATAAAAAAACAACTTGTTAAGGGCTTTTTTAGCCGGGAAGGGCTTGATTTTGAGTAAAAAGCCCCTCCCGCAGCAAAAAAACCTTCTTACAGGTAGTTCTTGTATTCCTTTTTTAAGGCGGCTTTGCGTATTTTCATGGTGGCGGTGTAGGGAAGCTCGCTAACAAAGATTATGTACTTGGGCCGCTTGAACTTGGCCACCTTGCCTTCAAGGTGTTCGCGAACCTCCTCTTCGGTTACTGTCTGGCCCATCATGGGCAAAATAAAGGCCATGCCCGTTTCGCCCCATTTATCGTCCGGGATGCCAATAATTGCTGCATTGGCGATTTTCGGGTGGCTGGCAATAACCTTTTCCACTTCAGCAGGATAGACATTTTCAGCACCAGAGCGATACATATCCTTGGAGCGGTCAACAATGTAGAGGAAGCCCTCATCATCAAGATAGCCAAGGTCGCCGGTCTTTAGCACACCGTCATTGAGGGCCTCTTTGGTCTTTTCCGGCAGGTTCCAGTATTCGCTCATCACGGTGGGACCCTGGGCCATGATCTCGCCTATGGTGTTGGGAGGCAGCTTGTTGCCGCGCTCATCCTCAATCCATATATCCACAAATGCACCTGGCTTGCCCACGGAACCCATTTTGCGCTGAATGTCTGGCTTTGGCATTACGGTCATGGCAGAGCATTCCGTCTGGCCGAAACCCTGCTGGAGAAACAGGCCGCGCTTGGCCAGATCGGTGAAAAGGCTTGGAGGGGTTCTCTCTCCGCCGCCTACAACCGTGTGCACAGAAGATACCTTCACGGTGTCGAGCTTGCCGCTGTCCAAAATGAAACGCCACATGGTGGTGAGTGCAAAAACCACATTGGCCTTATATTTTTCTATGTCTTCGGCAAAGAGGTTGGGGTCAAAGCCAGCACGCATGATAATGGTGGCCCCGCCCATGAGCGCCGGTGTTGTTACAATGAAAAGCCCGCCGGAATGGAAAAGGGGAAGCTGGGCAAGCACAACATCGTCCGGGTTGCCGCCCGTGTAGAGGGCTATCTGGAAAATCTTGAAGTAGGTCTGGCCGTGGGAAAGCACCGCACCCTTGGGGTTGCCCGTGACCCCGGAGGTATAGACAATAGCTAAAGGATCATCCAGGGTGATTGGCTCCGGGGCCTCAAGAAAATCGCCAGCAAGGGTGTTGACCACCTTTTTGTACTCGCTCACCCAGTCTGGCACTGGCACAAGTCCGGGCATGGGGCCGTCCATAAAGATGTACTTGTCTGCATCCACGCAGATGGAATTTTTAATTTTTTCAATGTTGGGGGTAAAGGCATCCTGAAAAAGGAGCATCTTTGCCCCGCAGTCGTTTATCTGATACTCCAGCTCCGGGCCTTCCAGCCGCCAGTTCAAGGGCACAAAGACCAGCCCAAGCTTGGCAGCCCCGAAATAGGCCTCCAGAAACTCCGGGCAGTTTAAGGCCACAATGCAGATGCGGTCGCCTTTTTTCATGCCCTTTTCAAGCAGAAAGCGGGCAAAGCGGTTGGATCCCTGCCATATTTGATTGTAAGTAACGGGCTTGTCCTCAAATATGAGGGCAGGCTTGTCAGGAGTGAGTGAATTTCGTTTGGCGATCACACGGCTAACATCCCAGCGTGCGCTCATTGTGTAAGCTCCTTTGAAAAGGTTAACGGTTCCCCGGCTTTTGGGGGCCAGCGGAAAAAAGCTAAAGGCCAACATATTCAAACAGGGAGGATGCGTGAAAACCTCCCTGTCTTGTACGCAAATTTAAGGGGCGGCGGACAATTTCTACCCGGCAGTGGGCTTTTTTGCAAGGCTTAAGGCGGGCCGCTAGGCCCGCTCCGGCGGCCTTATGGCCGCTGCCCTGCGGCAGAAGCGCGCAGGGATAAGCCCGCCACAGGCAAAAGCCGCTCAATCCGCCAAATCCATGCCGGTTTGCTTGCCGTGCCGCTTTTTCCGGGCGCAGCAGATTCTTTTTGGAGCAAAAAAGTCAAAAGGGTCAGGTGGGGCGGGGAGGCTTTTTTGCCAGGCCTCCCCGCCCCAATTACCCCTTGCCTTGCCTTTTTTCCTTTGCCCCTGTCCCACTTCCTTATCCTTACCCGCCTTGTAAATCCCGGCAGGAGGCGCCTGGCAGGGGGCGCACCGGGCAAGCCGCACATTTTTGCAGATGGGCCGGCATTCTAATTCCGGCTGCCTGCATGTGCAGAAACAAAGAGATAAGGGACGCATGACCTGCTGTCGGACAGGGCATTGCGCAGGTTGTTTGAGGGGCATAAGGGTTGGCAAGGCCCCGTGAACCCGACTCCGGGCCACGGGCATCTTCCCGGCAGCGTCCAGGGTTTTGGGGCAACGGGGGGATGTCGCCCAAAACCTGGGGGAAGGAATTTGTCGGCAATGCGTTTTCTCTATACATGGCAGTCTCACAGATCCTGCATCTGGCGCATGGAGCGGCGATACTTTGGGTCATTGCACTCCGTGCCGTCCTTGTCCACAAACTCCATCTTGCTGTAATGGGGGCAGGCGGCTGCATCGCGCAGGTTCATGGTGCGGTAGCCGTTTTCGCCTTCCATAACAAAAACAGGTGGATTGGCAAGGATATCCGAGCCAAGCTTCAAAATCGTGCAGGTTCCCACACCTTCTCCAGTGAAGGCGGCCT
>JAGVAW010000052.1 GCA_020060085.1 Desulfobacterales bacterium | reverse complement strand
TGCGGCGGCTTTTTGCAGCCTGGGAACAACAAATTTTTGTCTCGGAACAACGAACTATTGCATTAACCCGCTAAAAAACGGGTTTTTCAGGATCGACTAGTTATCGTTATCTGCCACAATTTTAGACCTGCTAATTCTTACAAATCACTGAAAGCCAAATTCAACCCCACCAATGATTATGCGAGGTAGGCTAAAATTGGAGAAACAAAAAATTTTGTGAGCATGGGTTGTGGCTTTTTATGCCGGGCAAGGCCTTTCCCGCCTCTCTGCTTCCAGCCCATCTGCCTGCAACAAAATTATTCCCACCCTGAAAAAAATGTGCTTATTTGACCCATGTTGGGTAATATGTGTTTTTGGGCCTGTTTTCCAACCCGGTATTTTGGGGATTTCCCGGCAAAAAACATCGCTTTTTTTGTATGTATTTCAGAAAAATGCATTTCTGGAATCAGCAATGCCATTTATCTAATTAATTTATTTTACTATAAATAATATGATAATCAGCCCTCCTTTAGCCATTGAAAAATCCTGCCTCGAACTTTTATTGCATTTTTTTAAATCGCTTGGTCGAAAAAAGCTTGACACGCTGTGTCATGGGGTGATAATTTTTGCTCCAGAAAGACACAAGATTTGTCCAGGCATGAGCAAAAGCTGTTTGCTGTTTTTTTTGGTCGTTATTTAGACCGACCGCTCGGAATAAATCATCAGCCAAAGAAAGGGCGCTTCAACAGGAAATTTGGCGTCTAAATCCAGCACCGCACCTTATTGTTTACGGGCAGTATAAAGCTTGATAAATACTTTAACTTCAGCATGAAAAGACTTTAAAATCAACAAAAAGGGGAGGAAGCAAAATGGCGCAAAAAGCCAAGGGGTTTGATGCAATCGTAGTTGGCTCCGGACCCGGCGGAGCATCCGTGGCCAGGGATCTCAGCAAAAAAGGTGCAAAGGTCCTTATTCTTGAAATGGGTTCGGATGCCCCCATAAAGGGTACCATTCCCCAGGCTGTCACCATGACCGCCATGCCCGGCAAGAGCATGCTTTTCACCTATGGCGGGCTTTCAATGGTAAGGGCCACCACTTTAGGCGGCAGCTCGGTGTTTTATTACGCCACTGCCTTTGAGCCGCCCCACGATACATTTGCCAAGTACGGGGTGGACATCAAGGCGGACACCGCTTCTTTGCGCCAGGAACTTCCCATTGCGCCCCTTTCGGACGAGCTTATGGGGCCAATGGCAAAGCGCCTTATGAAAAGCGCCCAGGAGCTTGGCTACAACTGGAAGAAGCTTGACAAATATGTTTACCAGGATCTCTGTCGCACGGACTGCGACAAGTGCAACCTCGGCTGCCCCCACGGCGCCAAGTGGAACGCCCGCTTTCTGGTGGAGGAGGCAGTGGCAGACGGCGCGGTTTTAAGGTCAAACGCCAGGGTCCGCGAAGTCATCATAGAAAACAATGCGGCAAAAGGCGTTGTTTTCACTACAAACGGCAGGGAGCAAAAAGCCTTTGCAGACACAACAATTGTTGCAGCCGGCGGCATAGGCACCCCTGTTGTGCTGCGGGCTTCTGGCATTCCCACTGCGGGAAATGACTACTTTTTTGATCCTCTCATCTGCGTGTGGGGCGAAGTTGATGAAGACCTTGGAGGCCGCGAGTTCCCAATGGCTTCCGGGGTCCATATGCATGACGAGGGCTACCTCATGACGGATATGACCATCCCCAAGATGCTCTATCAGGCCTTTGCAGCCCAGGTGGGGCGGCTGGACCGGCTCCATGTCCACAAGCGCACCCTTTCCATAATGGTCAAAGCCAAAGACAGCCTGGGCGGCACACTCACCGACGCCGGCGGTGTGAGAAAGCATCTTGCCCCTGCCGACAAGGCCAAACTCCTGAAAGGCTACGAGAGGGCCAGGGGCGTTTTGGCAAACGCCGGTGCAAAAAACATCTTCAAAGGCTGGTATGTTGCAGCCCACCCCGGTGGAACGGCCAAGATAGGCGATGTGGTGGACAGCGATCTCAAGACTCGCTTCGACAACTTTTTCGTCTGCGACTGTGCGGTCATACCCGAAGCCTGGGGCCTGCCTCCATCGCTAACACTCCTTGCTTTAGGCCGCCGCCTTGCCAGACACCTGGCCAAGGATGCCTCAAACGGCCTTGCCGCAGGAGAAAAAGCCGCTTAACCCAAATCATTTGCCTTGCAAGGCCCGGCGATTATTGCCGCCGGGCCTGATAAAGGTCCTGATGGGCAGATTTCTATGCTCATCAGGCATGAGGAGACCTTCATGCCCAAGATAGTGGATCACGATCAGTACCGCGAGCAGCTATTAAACCAGTGTTTTGACCTGTTTGCGGAAAAAGGATTCGGGAACACCACCATGAGGGCCATTGCCAAGGAGCTGGGAGTTTCCACCGGCGGACTGTACCACTACTTTCCCACAAAGCAGTCCATTTTGGAGAGCCTCCTGGTGCTCATGGGCAGCCGCGATGTGGAGGAGGCTGTCCGCCGGGCCTCCGTATCCGGAGCATTTGAGGAAAGGCTCAAGCTCTTTTTTGAATTCTTTTTGGACAACGAGGCCCGTTTTCAGAAGATGTTGCTTTTGTCCATTGATTTTCTTCGCAGCAATGACACAGACGAGGCCCGCAAGCTGGTTGATCAGTGGGCCAACTTCTATCTGAGAAACATGGAGCATTATCTGGAACTGCCCCGCGATATTGCCCAGCTTATAATGATTTTTTTCAACGGGCTTGTTTATCAGGCCAGACTTTTCCCCAAAAACCTAAACTTAAAGGGGCAGATGGCGCTTTTTTCCGAGATTCTGCTCTCCTTTCTGCGCGAGCATCAGAACCCTGTCAACCGCCTGTGCCGCGTGTGTCCCTTTGTGACAGATCAAAAAAGCTCAATCACCCAAGGCGCATGAGCCTTTTGCGCCTGGGGCCAAGGTTAAGGAAGCAGTCATCTTAAATTTCCATTCATAAGGAGCAGACCCGATGAGCATGGGAGAACCTTCAACCGCCGCAGAAAAAAAGCCGCACCCGCCTTCGGGCAGCATAAACGGCCTGGCCGACTTTGCGGAGAAATTCATCATCGAGCTTACGGGCTCCCGCGAGTTTACCGAGCTTTCATCACGGCTCACCCCAAGGCTTATCCGCCGTTGGGCAGGGCACAGCACATGGAGAAAGATGGTCACCCGGCCTGTGGAAAACGCCCTCAAGAGCCACGGCCCCGGCCTTTCGGACTTGAGCCAGAAACCGCCCATGCGCCAGGCCTTTTCCGGCATGGATATGGTCAAGCTCTTCCTGGAGCAGCTTCCCTGGCTTATAAACACCGGGGCCCTTACCCTCCAGGACATTGCCCATGCTTTGGAAGCCCTGCCTGTTGAGGAGAAAAAGCAGATATTTGAAGCCGTGCTTGCAAGTGCAGACTACGCCGGGGCAGCGGAGCTGCTCACAAGCTGCGCCCGCATCGTAAACGAGGTTCACAAGGACAACCCCACCTTTG
>JAGVAW010000213.1 GCA_020060085.1 Desulfobacterales bacterium | reverse complement strand
GGCCCCTTTGACAGGCAACTGGCCCAGCTTGCCGAGCAGATGAGCTTTTCGGCAAGGGCTTACAGCCAGGGCCGGAATGAACCGTTCAAGCCCCAGGCAGTATTTGTCACAGGCCCTGCCT
Source organism: Desulfobacterales bacterium (assembly GCA_020060085.1). GTDB lineage: Bacteria > Desulfobacterota > Desulfobacteria > Desulfobacterales > Desulfatibacillaceae > JAGVAW01. The sequence continues at coordinate 14,742 of JAGVAW010000213.1, read as the reverse complement.
TTGCCAATCTCCAGGCAGCAGAGGAGCTTTCCGGCTGGGCCGGAATTGAGGTTGTTGTAACCGACCTTGCGCAGCAGACCCGAACCCGGAGCCTGCCCGAAAGCCCGGAGCCCTGGCAGCCTGCTCTTCTGGACGGGGCCTTGTCCCTGGCTCTTGTGGAGCCATCCCCCAACCGGGGCTTCAACCTGCGCCAGGGGCCTTTTGCCGTGAGCAAGCGCTGGGAAAAGCACCGCGACTCCCTTATTCATGCTGGCGTGCTTTTGGGCATACTTATTTTTGTGCTTGCCGCAGGTTTTGTGGGCAATACCCTTCTTGCAAGCCGCAAGGCCTCTTTGATGCAGGAGCAGCTTGTTGCCCGCTACACGGCCATAACCGGCCAGGCTCCTGCCACCAGCAACCCGGCCCGTGAGCTTATGGGCAAAATTGCCCAGATGAGGGACGAAGCTGTCATTCCCGGTGCGGAAGGCCACGGAAGACGGGTGATAGACATTCTGCGCGCCCTTTCCCAGAATGCGCCTCCAGGTGCAGATCTCCGCCTGACAAGACTCACCATAAACCCGGACGGAGTGCAGGTGGACGGAGAAACTGACGCAATTTCCGTGGTGGACGACTTCCAGGGCAGCCTTGTGGCCCGCGATATATTCGAGCAGGTTACAATCCTTTCCACAGACATTGACAGCCGCACCCAGAAGGTGCGCTTTCGCATAAAGGCAATGGTGGCCCCGGCCCCTTAAAGGAAAAGGCCATGATCAAAAAACTGGACAAGAGGGAAAAAATCCTGGTGGGAGCAGTTGCGGGCCTTCTGGTCATTTTGCTTGTCCACAGCCTTGTTCTGTCGCCCCTTGCCAACTGGCGCGCTGACACCCAGGCCAGAGTCCTCCAGCAGGAGGCGGACATGGCCCGCATGGGGGATCTGGCTGCCCAGTACCAGGCCCTTTTGCAGAAGCAGAACCAGGCCTTGACCCGTTATGCAGGCCGGGAAGAGGGTTTCAGCCTGTTCACCTATCTGGACAGGCTTGCAGACCGGGCTGATGTTCAAAGGTACAGGACCTACATCAAGCCAACAACCAGCCCGGTGCCCGACAGCACCTTCCGCCGCTCCCTGGTGGAGATGAAACTTGCAGGCCTTTCCATTGAGCAGCTTATGGCCTATCTCTTTGCCATTGAAAGCTCGCAAAACCAGATTTCAATCTCCCGCATCGCCATTACCGAGACCGGCAGGGACAGCCGACTTGTGGAGGCAGTGCTTCATGTTTCAACCCTGGAAAAGTGACCCGGCGCATCATGGCAAAAAAAATTCTCTTTTACGGCGCTTTTCTTGTTTTCTGCCTGGTTGCTTTTGCTTACCTGCTTTTTCCCGGCGAAAAGGCCGCAGATTACCTGGAAGCCCTTTTTGCATCCAGGGGGCCTGATTACCGGCTTTTTGTTGACAAGGTTACGCCAAATCCGCCTTTTGGCTTTTCCCTTAAAAATGCGGAGATTGTATCCGGCGGCCAGATTATTTTTGCAGCTAAAAGCATTGCGGTAAGGCCGGGCCTTTTTTCAATGCTGGCAAACAGACCCAAGGGCAGGATAAAAAGCCAGGCTTGGGGCGGGCAGATAAGTGCCAGGATTGAGACCATAGGCAATGTGCAGGAAGGCCCCTTTAAAACCCTTGTTGTTGCAGAAGGGCTGGACCTGGAAAAAATAACTTTTCTGGACCGCCTTACCGACAGGACCGCCACAGGCAGGCTGGATGCCAGGATTTTCTTTGCCGGCCAGCCTGGGCAGTGGGCAGGCGGCCAGGGAGAGGGCGAAATAACCCTTGTTAACGGCAGAATCCAGTTTTTTGCAGAGGTTCTGGGCCTGGATGCCCTTACCGTTGACCAGCTTCTTGCCAAATTTTCCCTTGACTCTGGTGTTCTGGAAATCACCCGTGGAGAGATGACAAGCCGGGAGGCTTCGGGCGTGCTGACAGGAAAAATTCAACTGGCTCCAACCTTTTCCCAGAGCAGGCTCAATCTTGCAGGAAGCATAAGGCCCACTCCCGCCCTGTTTTCACGCATAGGCCCCAATTCCCCGGTGGCCGTCTTTTTGCGAAGCCGGATGCAAAACGGCGAAATAAGGGTCAATATCACCGGCACGGTGGACAACAGCCGCATAGTGCTGGGATAGGGTTTTTGCCCGGCCCTAAAAAGAAGGTGCACAAGTGATAAAAAAACTTCTCATTGCCGGAAATCTCCTTGTCATAGCGGTCAGCTCCTATTTTGTGGTGAGCCTTGTTTACCGCTTTGCCCTGGCCTCTCTTCCGCCTGCGCCTCCCCCCAGGGAGGTTGTGCTGCCATCCGGCCCGGCACAGGCAGACGCCGTGCTGCCCCAAAGCGCCTACCGCGTTGTTGTGGAACGGGACCTTTTCCGCACCAGCACGCCTACAGAAGCCCCCCCTCCCCAGACGGATTTGGCTGCTCTGGAAGCCACCAAGCTTCAGGTGCGCCTTCTGGGAACCATAACCAGCACAGGGACCCGCAACTGGGCGGTAATTGAGGACACCCGCAAAAAAGAGGAAGACCTCTACACAGTGGGCGATGTGGTTGCCGGAGCTTCCATAAAGGAAATCCACAGGGGCAAAATTGTGCTAAACCTCAAGGGCAAGGATGAAATCCTGCTCATGGAGGATGTGCCCCATCCAGGCGGGGATGACGACAGCGTTGATGTGGCGGTTGCCGAAACGCCCGCCTCCTTCCGCTTGAGAAGATCTGAAATGGAGCGCCACATGATGAACCTGCCCCAGTTGATGAGCCAGGTTCGCATCCGGCCTTCCTTTGACAACGGCCAGCCGGACGGCCTTGCAGTAACCCGCATCCAGCCGGGTTCCATTTTCAGCGAAATGGGCCTTCAGGACGGGGATGTCATCCAGGGGGTGAATGGCAACGAAATTCGCAGCGTGGAAGACATAATGGCCCTTTACCGCAGCATGCGCCAGTCCGAAAGTCTGGCACTCCAGGTGAAGCGGGCAGGTCTCCAGGAAACTCTAACCTACGCATTTGAATGATAAAAAATGTACTACCGGCATTTCCAGGTTAATGAAAACCCCTTCCGGCCAACGCCTGATCCCAGGTATCTTTACCTGTCAGCCGCGCACCAGGAGGCTCTGGACCACCTTATTTACGGCATTGCCGAGCGCAAGGGCTTTGTGATGATAACCGGGGGGGTTGGCACGGGCAAAACCACCCTTTTGCGCGCGCTGCTAAATGACCTGGATGCCAAAACCAGCACAGCCCTTTTGCTCAACCCCTTTCTTTCCGAGGACGACCTTTTTCCCACCCTTTGCGATGAATTTGCAATTCCCGCGCCCAAAGAGCCTTCTCGAAAAAACTACCTGGACGCCATCAACAGCTTTTTGATGGAAAACTTTGCAAATGGCCGGAATGCAGTGCTTCTCATAGACGAGGCCCAAAACCTCTCCCGCGATGTGCTGGAGCAGATTCGCATTCTCTCCAACCTGGAAACGGAGTCCGAAAAGCTTCTTCAGATAGTGCTTGTGGGCCAGGAGGAGTTAAAGCAGGTTCTTGGCCAGAATGCCTTGCGCCAGATAAATGAGCGCATTGTGGTGCGCTACGAGCTTACACCTTTGGAGCGCGAGGATGTGGCTGCCTATATTGTCCACCGCATGGGCAAGGCCGGTAACCAGGGCAGGCTCCCTTTCACCAAGGGGGCGCTTTTTGCCATTTACCGGGCTTCGGGCGGCAACCCCCGGCGCATAAACGCAATTTGCGACAGGGCGCTGCTTGCAGCCTATTCAAGGCAGTCTGCCAAAGTTGACAAAAAAACCGTGTGGGCAGCAGCCGCAGAGGTGACGGGCAAACCCCTCCCAAGCCGTTATCAGCCACAAAACTTTGGAATAGTTCCGGCCCTGCTTGCAGCCCTTGTGCTTTTGCTGCTTGTTTACATCGGCCATGATTTTTTGCGCGACAGGCAAGCCTCCCCAGACCCGGCCCTGCAAACGGAAAAGACGGCCATGCTTAAGGCCCCGGCAATTCTGCCGGAGGAAGGCCCTGGCATAAAAACCGCCCCGGCAATGGCAGCCTCATCCCTGGCCGATGCTGTTTCACCGGATGCACAGGACCCTGGAAAAAGTTTGGATGAGCCTGACCAGTCCCTTCCGGACCAACACGCATCTGGCCAAGCCATGCAGCCCGAAAGCCCGATTCAGCAGCAAGGCTCCTGGCGCTTGAGCTTTGCAGAGGCCCTTGCCGGAGAGCTTGCCATCTTTGCCCAAAACCCCCAGGCAGCAAGGGGCCAGGGGGGAGCGATCTTCACCCTGGAAGCGGATATTCAGGCCCTTGCCCGATTTCTGCGCCCCTTTCGGGCCGCTGTTATGTGCGAGAACGATTTATCAGGCTGCTTTGCCCTGGTGGAAAAGGCAGATGAGCAAAAAGTTGAGGTTTACAATGACCAGGGACAGATAATTTCCGTCAACAGGCCTGTCTTTGAGGAAGCCTTTGCAGGAAAGGTCATGTGGCTTGTGCCGGAAAGGGCGGCGCATCTTCGGGCAGCGCCGGGAGATCGGGGCGCGGTTGTGTTGAGGCTCCAGCAGATTTTGAACCAGTCGGGCTATCCCCTGGAAGCAGACGGCGTGTATGGCCCCAAAACCCTGGCTGCTGTCCTGGCCTTTCAGCGGGATTTCGGCCTGCCGGATGACGGAGTGGCGGGCTTTGCCACAATGGGCCTTGCCTTTCAACTTACCAGGCCCGATGCAGAGCTTCCCGGCGGAGGGGGCCTGCCATGAGTACCATCCACGAGGCCCTTAAAAAAGCCCAGCAGGAGCGGGAGGTCGGCAGCAACAAGGCCTATCTGGGCGTAGGCAAAACAGGCCCGTCAAAGCCCAAAAAGCCTTTGGGGCTTGCCCTCCTGACCCTTGGGGCAGCCCTTGCCCTTACACTTGTTGCAACAGTCGGCTATCTGCTTTTGGGGCCAGACAAAAAACAGGAAACAGCCCCGCCCCTTGCCGGTATTCCACAATCTCCGGCAGAAGCGGTTTCCCCCGTCCAGGTTACAGCAGAAAGGCAAATGCCTGCTGCCCAAAGCCCAGGGGAAACGGCTTCGGGCAAATCCCTTCCGGCCTTTTTGAGAAATGCCACACCCTTTGTGCCGGGCGAAGGGGCAAGAGCACCCTCCCCTATCCGGCCTTCAGGGGCCAAAATGGCCGCAGCTTTAGGCGGAAACAGGGAGCAGGCCCCGTTGCCTTCCCCAGCTTTGGAGCCAGCCCCTCCACCTGTTGCAGCAACAGCGCCAGCATCCCAGGTCCAACCGTCCATAGGGGAAGAGAGCTTTGGAGAGCCGCAAACCGAACTGGTTGCGCCTGCAAACACCCCAAGGGCCAGGGAGCTTTTTGAAAGGGGCCTTGCCCAACAGGTGGCTGGAAACATGGAAACAGCCGCCCAGCATTATGCCCAAAGCCTGGAGGCAGATCCTGGTTATGTACCCAGCTTGAACAACATGGCGGTCATTGCAATGGAAAAAGGCCAGGTGGAACTGGCGGAAAGGGCGCTGAAACAGGCCGTGACCATCGGCTCCGGCTCGCCGGATCCCTATTATAACCTTGCCTGCCTTTATGCAGGGCAGGGTAATATTGAACAGGCCCTGGAATATCTGAACCGGGCTGTTGAAAAGGAGCCGGAAGCAGCCCTTTGGGCGCAAAAGGACCCGGATCTGGAAATACTCTACGAAGAAGAGCGCTTTTTGGAGATAACAGGCAGATAGAAAAAACCGGCAAAGGAAAATGTTGGCAGGCTTGCTCCACAAGCTTGAGCATGAAGGACAGGCCATAAATTGCTCCGGCATTCTTAAAAAACAAAACGGCGCGCAGCAAAAAAAATGCTGCCTGCCCAAAGGCTTTTGCAGACCAAAAAAATTTTAACGCACCTTTAAGCAGGCCGGTTAACAGCCGGGCCAGGCAGGCGCAAATGAGGCATATGACAAAAAAACGCTTTGGGCTTTTCGCGATGCTTTGCCTTGTCGCGATGATTCTTTTTTCTCATCCAGGCCAGGCAGCGCGGGTGACAGGTGCCCAGGGGGTTCAGGCAGCCGCGGGGGAAGTCTCCCAGGCTCAGCCCATCCAGCCCCAAACCCAGGCAGGCACAGGCTCTGACGAGGTTCTTTGGAGCCTGGAGTTTCGGGATGCTGACATCACCCAGCTCATCAAGCACATGAGCAACATTACAGGCAAAAACTTCATTGTTGACCGCCGGGTAAGGGGCAAGATTCATGTCATTTCCCCCACCAAGGTAACAGCAGAGGAAGCCTGGCGGGTTTTCGAATCGGTACTGGAAGTCAATGACTTCACCCTTGTGGAATCCGGCGAGGTCATAAAGATCATACCAAGCCCGGATGCCCGTGCAAGGGATGTGGACACGATTTTGAACATGAGGCAGCAGCGGGGCGAGGACCGCATTGTCACCCAGGTGGTTCCCCTGGCCTATGCCAGCCCTGCGGAAATCCAGAAGATTTTTCAGCCCCTGGTGAGCCGCAACAGCATCATCCTGCCTTATGACCCCACCAACACGCTCATCATCACGGACTACCATTCCAATATTCAGCGGCTTTTGAAAATCCTTGCTGTGATTGATGTGATGGGGGTGGGCGAAATCATCAGCGTAATTCCCATGGAAAACGCCCAGGCCGAGGAATCGGTCAAGCTGCTCACCGCACTTTTTCAGCAGAAGAGACTTCCCCAGAGCCGCCAGACTGTCGAGCAGATACGCATGGTGGCTGATTCGCGCACCAACTCAATCGTTCTCATGGCAAGCGAGGTGGATACCGCCTCCATCCGTGAGCTTATCAAAATGCTCGACCGCACTGTGCCGCGGGGCAAGGGCCGCATAAGGGTCTATTATCTGCAAAACGCCCAGGCCGAGGATGTTGCCGTTGTGCTGGAAAAGCTCTCCACAGGCCGGACAGCCCAGGGAGCGGCGCAGACAGGCGAGGCCCCCCTCATAAGCAAGGGAGTTCTCATCAGCCCGGACAAGGCCACCAACAGCCTTATCATCGCAGCAGAGCCAGATGACTACCGCATTCTTGAGGATGTCATCCTGAAGCTGGATATCCCAAGGGCAATGGTTTACATTGAGGCCCTTATAATGGAAGTCTCCACCAAAAAGAGCTTTGACCTGGGCGTTGAATGGCGCGCAGGAGATGACCTGACCATTGAGGGAGGCAGGGCCGCCTACTTTGGCGGAAGCGGCGGCGGCGGCACGGATGGCGCCTACCAGAATTTTCCGACGCCTACAATCACCCCCGGCGGCGTAGGCGTCAATTTCCCCACGGGTTTTGCCCTTGGCATAATCGGGGAGGCCATAAAAATCGGAGATGTGTCCTTCCCCAACATCGGCGCGGTTTTGCGGGCCTACCAGGGGGATTCGGATGTGCATATCCTTTCTGCGCCCCAGCTTCTTACCACCAACAACGAGCAGGCCCAGATAACAGTCGGCAAGAATGTGCCCTATGCCACCCGCCAGGAAACAAGCTCCGCCACCTTGGACTACACCACATACGAGTACAAGGATGTGGGCATAATCCTGAAGATTACCCCCCAGATAAGCCAGGAGCGCCTTGTGCGTCTGGCCGTCTTCCAGGAGGTTACCCGGCTCATCACCACGGGTGAAACCAGCCGCCCCACAACCTTCAAGCGCTCCACAGAAACCACGGTTGTGGTTCAGGACGGCCATACCATTGTAATCGGCGGTCTCATTGACCAGTCAACAGAAGGCGGGGCCTATCAGGTGCCCTGTCTGGGCGACATCCCGCTTCTGGGAACATTTTTCCGCTCTGTCACAGAGCGCAGGGATCGCACTAACCTCTATGTTTTTCTTACCCCCCACATAATCGAGCAGCCAGCAGAAGCCCGCAAGATTTATGAGGAAAAAAGGGATGAGATAAAGGGCATAGAGCAGGAGGCAATACAGCTTTACAAGCGCCGCGGGGATTTGAACTACACATTCGACTCCATGACCCTGGAAGACAGGGAGCCGGCCCGGCGCACAACCAGAATCCTGCCGGAGGAGCCTGTTGGAGAGCCGGAGCCGCAAGACGGACAGGTCCCTGGTGCAGACCAGACCCTGAACATGGAAGAGCCTCTGCTTATCACGCCAGATCCATAAGAAGGCTGGTCGGCAAAAAAGGTGTAAAAGTTTTTTTAAGAGCACCCTTTGGCATTTCAAAAAGGATTTTTTAAAAGACCATGAGCGCATTGTCCCTGGATGAAATACTTGCCGCAGAGTTCCATATAGACCCGGAGCTTGTTGCAGAGGCAAAAAAAACCGCTTCAGAGCGCGGCATACCCCTGGGGGATGTGCTTGTGGGCAAGAAAGCCCTTACGGAAACCCAGTATCTCCGAGCTTTGGGCAGCTATTACGGCCTGCCCGTGTGGGACACCCTGCCCAAACAGCCAATGGCCCCGGACTTTACCGGCAGCGTGCCCATCCAGTTTCTTAAAAAGCACAGGATGGTTGCGGTATATCCTGCGGCCCAAAACGGGGGCCAGAATCCCCAAACCCCGGTTATTGCCATAAATGACCCGGCCTATATCCATGCCCTTGACGACTTTACCCGCATGGTGGGGCCAGGCCCCATAAAAACCGTGCTTGCCCCGGCCCAGGAAATAACTTCTGCCATAAACCTGGCTTATGACCTGGCCAGAGACAGCACCCAGCAGCTTGTGGCGGACATGGAGCAGGACACGGACGCCATCATTATGGAGCTGGAAAAAACCGCAGACCTTTTGGATGACACATCGGATGCGCCCATCATCAAGCTGGTCAACCACATTTTGGGCGAGGCCGTAAAAGCAAGGGCTTCAGACATCCACATTGAGCCGTACCAGACCACCCTCAAGGTTCGCTACCGGGTGGACGGACTTCTCTACGACCTCACCACGCCGCCCAAACGCATCCACTCGGCCCTTGTCTCCCGCGTAAAGGTCATGGCCCAGCTCAACATTGCAGAAAAGCGCCTGCCCCAGGACGGCCGCATTGAAATCCGCATCGGCGACAAGAATGTGGACATCCGCGTTTCCACCATTCCCACAGCCTTTGGCGAGCGGCTTGTCATGCGCCTTCTGGACAAGTCCTCCACCATCCTGCGTTTGCCGGATCTGGGCCTTGCCCCAAAACAGCTCGAAATAATTGATCTGCTCATCCGGCAGCCCCACGGCATAATCCTTGTCACAGGCCCCACGGGTTCCGGCAAGACCACAAGCCTTTATGCGGTTCTTTCCACCATCAACACGCCGGAGCTTAACATTATAACCATAGAAGACCCGGTGGAGTATCAGATAGAGGGCATCGGCCAGATTCAGGTCAACCCCAAGATCAACCTCACCTTTGCACGGGGCCTGCGCTCCATTGTGCGCCAGGACCCGGATGTGATACTTGTGGGCGAAATCCGCGACCAGGAAACAGCCCAGATAGCCGTTCAGTCCTCCCTCACCGGGCATCTGGTTTTCTCCACCCTGCACACAAACGATTCCGCATCTGCCATAACAAGGCTTATTGATATGCAGGTGGAGCCTTTTCTTATAAGCTCGTCCGTGCTGGCGGTTGTTGCCCAGCGCCTTGTGCGCGTGCTGTGCAACTCCTGCAAAACTCCTTACACGCCCGATGAGGCGGCCCTTGCCACCATCGGCCTCAAACCGGAGGATCTGGCGGGACACACGGTTTACAGGGCCAATGGCTGCCAGGAATGCTTGCGAACCGGCTATCATGGCCGGATCGGCATATTTGAAATAATGCTTCTGGATAAAAGCATTCAGTCGCTTATTCTTTCCACATCCGACTCCAACCAGATAAAGGCCCAGGCCGTGGCCAACGGCATGATCACCCTGCGCCGGGATGGAGTGCGCAAGGTTCTTGAGGGCATAACCAGCATTGAGGAAGTCTTCAGGGTGACCCAGATGTAGGGGCGGTTAAGAGTAAAGCTGAGAAAAGCCGCCATCACAAAAACCCTTGCATATTTTGCTTCTGAAATCCTTTTGTGTTGCCGTTTTAGATGAAAGCCTTTGTTAATGAGCTCCAAAATGGTTTCTATTCTATCAGGCCTTCTCCTTTTCACCTTTTCAGGCATTGCTTTTGCCGGTGAAATGGCATCCCAAGGCCCATCCCTTACTGTTAGCGCCCCAGCCCAGTATGAGCTTGCCCAAAAGTACCTGGATCTGGGCGAATACTTCAAGGCTGTGGCCGAGTTCGAGCGATTTTTGCACTTCTTTGGAGAGCATCCCCTTGCTTTGCAGGCAAGGCTTGGCATAGGGAAAGCTTATCTTTTGGGTGGGCAATATGCCGATGCAGTGGCAGCCCTGGCGGATTTTTTGAACCTGCACCCATCTGACCAGGATGTGGACAAAGCCAGGCTGCTCCTTTGCCGGGCCTACGCAGAGGCCAAAGACTTTGCCAATGCCCTGCCCTGCCTGGAGAGCCTTGCCGGAGTGACATCTGACCCTGATGTGGCAGACATTGCCTTAAACCAGATGGGCTGGCTGCTTTTGGAGCAGGGCCTTTGGGACGAGGCAAAGGCAGCCTTTGGGCGGGTTAGTGCCAAAAACCGTCTTTCTTTAGGCACCGGCCAGGTGCTTACCCAGCTTGAACTTACCCCCATGCCCAAAACAAAAAGCCCCACCATTGCCGGGGCGCTTGCTGTCATCCCCGGAGCAGGCCACCTTTACACCGCCAGGTACCAGGATGCGGCTGTGGCCTTTTTGCTCAACGCAGGGCTTATTTTTGGGGCCATTGAGTGTTTTGACAACGATATGCCCGCATTGGGGGTAATAGTTGGCTTTGTTGCAGTGGGCTTTTATGCTGGCAATTTTCAAGGCGCGGTCTCATCTGTCCACAAGCACAATGCCCGCCAGAAGGAGGCCTTCCTCGATGACCTGCGCCGCAAGGCCAGACCAACCCTGCATCTTGGCATGACCAAAAACGGCCCGGCAGGGTTTATGAGCTTTGTTTTTTGACGGAGCCTAAATTGATGGGGATAAGGGAGGCGGCGTTCACCGCCTCCCTTTTTTATGCATCAAAGGATTATCCTTGCATCAACCGCCGCGCAGCCATCGGGCGTGGCCATAAGCGGGTTTATGTCAATTGAGGAAAAGGCCCCTGCCATGTCCATTGCCAGGCGCGAAAAGGCTATCACCGCCTTTGCCAGGGCATCCAGGTTCACGGAGGGCTTGCCCCGGTAGCCGGTGATGAGTCGTGCGCCCTTCAACTCCCGCACCATTGAAAGCACATCCTCCTTTTCCAGGGGGGCCATGCGGATGGCTATGTCCTGATAGATTTCAACCGCCGTGCCGCCCAGACCCAGAAGCACCACAGGCCCGAACTGCTCGTCATCCCGCGCGCCCAGGAAAAGCTCCATGCCAGGGGTCATGGCGTCAATCACCATGCCCTCAAAGGCCTCAAGCTTTTCAAATCGCTCCCACACCTTTTCCAGGGACTTTTCATCCTTTATGTTTATTTCCACGCCGCCCACATCGGACTTGTGGACAATCTTTACGGAAACCACCTTGGCAGCCACGGGAAAGCCGATTTCCTCCGCCTTTTCAAGGGCTTGCTGCCTTGTGGCTGCAAATGCGGATTTTGGCAGGGGCACGCCTGCAATTTTAAGAATCTCCTTTGCCTCGTGCTCCGGCACCCATCCGTCCTTTGCGCGCTTTTCCAGTATGCTTTTTATCTCCACAGGGAGCATGGCTGACTCCTTCTCAAGGCCTGGGCCATCATTACCGCGCCCTCAATGCTTGATGAAACGGGCACGCCGTTAAGCTCAAATCCCTCAATGAGCATCCGGTATTTTTCCAGAAGCGGCACATAGGCTATCATGGGCTTTTGGGCCGCCTGGGCAAGATAACTCATCCGCGCCCCCAAATCCGATGTTATGCCCGGCAGATATGGAAGCAGAAGCAGCATCACGCAATGGATGTCATCATCTTCAATGAGTGCCTTTGCCGCTGCCACAAAGTCCTCGTCCACCGCGCTGCCGGTCAGATCCACAGGGTTTGATACGGAGGCAATACCCCGGATGCTTGGGCTCACAGACTCCAGAATGAGATTGCGGGTTTTCTCCGAAAGCTGGGGGGTCTCCAGACCGCTCTGGTCGCAGGCATCCACAGCCATTGCCCCGTGGCCGCCGCTTCCGGTTATTATGCCTATGTTCTTGTCAATGCAAAGGTTATAGCGGCTCAAGGCCTCCACCGCAGCCACAAGCTGAAGCTCGTCCTTTGGCTCAAGTATGCCGTACTGGGACATTATGCTGGAAAATGTGCGGTAATCGCCCGCCAAAGATGCCGTGTGGCTGGAAACCGCCCGGCCTCCGGCCTCGCTCCTGCCGCTCTTGATGACCACCACCGGAGTGCTCGCCTTTTGGGCTGCCTCCACAAAGCGCCGCCCCTCGCCCTTTTCAAAACCTTCCAGGTAAAAGACGATGACACCCACATCCTCGCGCTGGTCAAGGTAATCGAGAAGCTCTATCTCCCGCACAAAGGCCTTGTTGCCTATGGAAACCGCAGCAGCAATGCCTACGCCCTCGGCATCGAGCTTGATTATCTGGTCAACAATTATGCCGCCGCTCTGGCTCACCAGGGCAACATTGCCCCGCTGGGGCCGTATCATCCTTTCCGGCGGCAAAAACATGGTGTCCACATAGTCGGGAGCAAGCATTCCCAGACAGTTGGGGCCGATGAATGGCAGATTGGCCTCCCTTGCAATGCGGACAAGTTCGTCCTGGAGATCGCTGCGACCTGCCTCGGCAAATCCGCCGGATATGATTATCGCTCCCTTGACCCCGCTCTTGGCGCAATCGGCAAGAGTTTGGGGAACCAGATCCGCGCGCACGGCAATCACGGCAAGATCCACGGGAGAGGCTATGTCGCTTATGTTTTCATAAACGCGGTCGCCGTTAAGCCTGCCTCCCCGCGGGTTCACCGGATACACCTTTATCCGGCTTCGCAAATGGTTCTTTGCATGAATAACATTGGCAGGATGGCGGTTGTTGGTGAGCGAAACTCCGATCACGGCTAAAGAGCGGGCTTTGAAAATGGGTGTCAAATCCACTTATTTAGTCTCCTTGGCTTTATAGTCTGCCTTACCAAAAATCGGCAGATGATGCGTTAATACAATGATACTGTTATGGCCCAGTTGATATTCATCCGTCAAGACAGGGCTTTTTCCTGGCATCCGATTTTTGTGCCGGTTTTGGGGTTTTTCCTCCTAATTAAGGTGCATTGCGGCCTGTGCATGGTGTATAATTTTTTTTTGAGATATTGACCTGTTATTATCTGTCATTCCATTGCCTGCGGGGGGATATTTTGGATTACAAGGCCTGGCTCAAGGACAATTACCCGGAAAAAGTGATGAGCGGCAGAGATGCCGCAGCCCGCATACCGCGCGGCAGCAGGGTTCTCATCGGCACCGGCTGCGGAGAGCCCCAGCACCTTATTCACGAAATGGTTCAAAACCGCGACCTTTCCGATATCGTCTGCTACCAGATGCTCTCATCCACCCTTGCCCAGTATGTGGATGACCCGGATTTTCTGCGGCGATTTTCATTAAAGCTCTTTTTCATAAGCAATGACATGCGCAAGGCCGCCTTTGAAGGCAAGATAGACTATGTGCCTGCCTACCTCTCCCAGATTCCCAAGCTTTTCTCCAGCCAGCGCATAGGCCTGGATGTGGCCCTGGTGCAGGTCTCTCCGCCGGATCGCTTCGGCTATTGCAGCCTTGGGGTAAGTGTGGATGTTACCCGGCCCGGCGCGCAGAACGCCAGGATGGTCATCGCCCAGGTGAACAGCAATATGCCCCGCACCTGGGGGGATTCATTCATCCACGCCAGCGAGGTGGATTGCTTTGTGCTGCATGACGAGCCACTTGTGGAAAGCCTGCCAGCACTTACCGAGCTTGAAACAGCCCGCAGAATCGGCCTTTATGTTTCCGAGCTTGTGGAAGACGGGGCCACCCTCCAGATAGGATTTGGCCAGATTCCCTATTCGGTTTTAGGCTTTCTGGATCACAAGAAGGATCTGGGCATTCATACCCAGCTCATCACGGATGCCTTTTTGCCGCTCATTGAAAAGGGTGTGATCAACAACCGCAAAAAGACCTTTCTGCCGGGCCGCATTGTGGCAAGCCTGTGCATGGGAACCCGCAAGCTGTATGACTTTGTGGATAACAACCCCATGTTCTACTTCAGAAGCTCTGATTTTGTTAACGACCCGGTGGTCATTGCCAGAAACGATCGGCTCATCTCCATTTCATCTGCCCTGGAGGTGGACCTCACCGGCCAGGTATGCACAGACTCCACAGGCTACATCTTTTATTCGGGCATTGGCGACCAGGTTGATTTCCTGCGCGGCTCGGCCATGAGCGAAGGCGGCTTTTCCATCATCGCCCTGCCAAGCACTGCCAAGCGCGGCACGGTTAGCCGCATTGTGCCACACCTTTCCGAGGGTGCTGGTGTTGCAACCACCCGCGGAGATGTGAACTTTGTGGTCACCGAATATGGCGTGGCCGAGCTTCAGGGCGGCAGCATATACCAGCGGGTCATGGAGCTTGCCCAGGTGGCCCATCCCAAATTCCGCAGCGCCTTAATTGAGGCGGCCAAGACAAGGCACTACATCTTTGCAGACCAGCTTCCACCGCCAGAGGATGATCTCATCTTCCTTGAGGAATACAAAAGCAGCATCTGCCTGCGTAACGGCCGCTCCATAGAGTTTCGGGCGCTGTT
>JAGVAW010000059.1 GCA_020060085.1 Desulfobacterales bacterium | reverse complement strand
TGTGCGGAGACATAGGCTGCTACTCAATGGCCGTGCTGCCAAGCGGTTTTTCCACGCTTAAAACCCTGCATGCAATGGGTTCAGGCACGGGCGTGGCGTCAGGGTTCGGCAAGCTGGGCCAGTTTGGAATGGATCAGCCTGTTGTGAGCGTGTGCGGAGATTCCACCTTCTTCCATGCAGCCATGCCCGCCCTGGCAAACGCCATTCACCACGGGTCTGATATAACAATGGTCATACTGGATAACTCCGGCACGGGCATGACAGGCTTTCAGCCCCATCCGGGCCTTCCTGTGGATGCTTTAGGCCAGCAGGCCCCGGCGCTGGACATTGAAAAAATCTGCAAGGCAATGGGCGCAACCGTTGCCGTGTGCGACCCCTTTGATCTGGCCCACACCCAGGAAACCCTCCACAAACTTCTTGAGGAGGGCAGGGGGGTCAAGGTTCTCATCACCCGGCGCATCTGCGCCTTAAGCCCGGAGCGCAAAGGCAAAAAGCAGTTTGATATGAAGGTGGATGCCTCTGTCTGCCTGGGCGAGAACTGCGGCTGCAACCGGCTTTGCACAAGAATTTTCCGCTGTCCGGGCCTTGTTTGGGACGCAGCCGCAAAAACCGCCAAAATTGATGAAGTCATCTGCGCGGGCTGCGGCGTGTGCGCAGATATCTGCCCAAGCGGCGCCATAAGCAAAACGCCGGTGTAGCAAAAGAGGGGAAGATTTTGTGGGGAAGGGGCTTTTTTTAAGGCAAAAAACCCTTTGGCAAGGGGCCTCTTTCCAGAACCGGATAATGAACATGGCAAGCCGGAATGCCTATCCTGAATAATTCATGAAAAATTTTATCTATCAGAATATGAAAAATATTTTCAAACAGATAAGTCCATTTTTCAGTTTGGGCGAAAATACAGGCTGTTTTCAATTGAGAATTATTGTTAAATGATAAACTTTTTCACCCTTCGGGCGGGCCCGATTTGCTCGATAGCTGCGTCAGAAAGAGGTCGCTGTACAGGAGTACAGCTTTCCTCTTTCTTCCTTGCTCTCGCGCAAATCTTGCCTCGTGAATTATCCAGGCTATAAAACTGCCGGGACACAGGAGTTTTTTCATGTCAGAATTAGCGTTCGACCCCTTCAATGTCATCATCACCGGAGTTGGCGGCCAGGGCAATGTGCTGGCCAGCCGTATGCTGGGCAATGTCATGAGCCAACAGGGCCTCAATGTGACAATAGGCGAAACATTCGGGGCAAGCCAGCGGGGCGGCTCGGTAATGAGCCATCTGCGCATTTCCGCAAAAGGCACATGGTCGCCCCAAATTCCAAGGGGTGCTGCCCATGTGGTGGTGGCCTTGGAACCCATAGAGGCCGTGCGCGTGCTTGGCGAATACGGCAACCCGGAAGTGAAGGTGCTTGTAAACACGCGCTCCATTTATCCTGTGGGCTGCATTGCAGGCGAAACCCGCTACCCTTCCGTTGAAGAAATACAGGGCTGGGTCAGCAGCCTTTCAAAAAAAGCCTGGTTCATCCCCGCAACAGACGAGGCAGTTAAATTAGGCGCAGCAATTCTTGGCAATGTCATGATGATGGGCGCTCTTGCAGGGGCGGATTTGCTGCCCATAACCCGCCAAACCTTTGAGAAGACAATGGCTGCCACGCTGGATAAAACCCGCCTGGAAGCGAATATGAAGGCCTTCGATAGAGGCTTCTCCCTAGCTAGATAATAAGGGCGGTCCCAGGAAGCCGTGGGCTGTGTTGCGCGGCGCATCGCAATTCGGTCACATACTATGAGTATGCTCCCTCATTGCTCGCTTGCGCGCCTTGCCCACGGCTCCCTGGAACCGCCCTGTATGCCTGTGGTTGAGTAGAAAAAACCACGGCCACCTGTGGAACCGCCCTGTATGTTGAGGGGCGCTCCCAGGCGGACGCCTGCTGCGTTGGGTGGCACTGGCAACTCGTTGCCAGTGTGCGATAAGCACAAGAGGTAAGATTATTAGGCTGGGTGAGGCTTTTGCCTTGCCCACGGCTCCCTGGAACCGCCCTGTATGCTTGTGGTTGAAAGGGGAAAACATCCCCAGGCCGTCATTCCAGCGTATGCGGGAATCCAGAATAAAATTGAGCTGTTAACCTTATTTAAACAAGGTTGGTTTTGTAGGCCTAGGTTGGCTGGTTCTTGGCGCAGCGATTTGGTTCACCCAACAATTTGCTTGCTTTAACACGCTTTGGCTCACCCAACGATTTGCTGCATTTGTGGAGAAAAAGGAGGATTTCATTTTGACCTACCAGACAATAACGCTGGAATTAAATGGCCCGGTGGCCCTTGTAACCTTGAATCGCCCGGAAAAGCTCAATGCCATAAATGCCTTGATGCAGGCCGAGTTCACGGACTGCTTTGCCCGCTTTGCCCAGGATATTGAAACAAGGGTTATTGTGCTCACCGGCGCGGGCCGGGGTTTCTGCGCAGGGCTGGATCTCTCTGACGCTGCCCTGCTGCTGCCCGAAGAGGGTTACGGCCCGGACCTTGCCTACAAAAACCAGAAGCGCTTTTCAGATATGATTCTTCTCATGCGCCGCTGCCCACAGCCCATAATTGCCGCTGTGAACGGGCCTGCCGCAGGGGGCGGCTTTTCATTTGCCATAGCAAGCGATGTTCGCCTTGCAAGCCCCAAGGCCAAATTTGGTGCAGCCTACATAAATATTGGCGTGGGCGGTGCAGACATGGGGTCATCCTGGTTCTTCCCCCGGCTTGTGGGCCTTGGCAACGCTTCCCGCTACCTCTTGACCGGGGATCTGTTTGATGCGCAAAGAGCTTATGAAATGGGGCTTGTGCAGGAGATAATCCCGGAAGATGCCCTTGTGGAAAGGGCACTTGCCCTGGCACAGGTCATGGCCTCAAAATCGCCCCTTGGCCTTGCCCTCACAAAGGAGGCCCTCAATGTGAACCCAGCCGGTGCAAGCCTTGAGGATGCCATAAAGCTGGAAGACCGCAATCAATCCCTTTGCATTGTACAAATGGCCGCAAATTTGCAGAAATAGGGCGGGTCCAGGTGGTGCGTATGCAAGGCGCGCGAGCGAGGAATGAGGGAGCATACTTTTTGTATGTGACCGAAATTCCGAGCGAAGCGCAACACAGCTATCGTTTTCCTGGACCCGCCCTATTCTTAATCCTCGTAGCCGGGGACCAACACCTCCCTTGGCTTCACCCCGTCCGAAGGCCCTACCACCCCTTCCCTCTCCATTATCTCAATGATTCTTGCAGCCCGGTTGTAGCCGATGCGGAGTCTGCGCTGAATCATGGAGATGCTTGCCTGCCGGGTCTGGGTGACTATTGCAACAGCCTCATCGTATTTTTCGTCATATTCCTCTCCATCATCGGACTGGCCGTTTTCTCCGTTTGATGCCGGTGCGTCCGTGATGGATGTGTCGTACTGGGGGCGGCTCTGCTGGCGGATAAATGCCAGAACCTGCGCCAGCTCCTCATCAGATATGTAAGCCCCGTGAATGCGCTGGAGCTTGGCTGCGCCGGGGGGCATGAAGAGCATATCGCCCCGGCCAAGAAGGTCTTCTGCGCCGTTGGAATCCAAAATCGTGCGCGAATCCGTGCGGGATGACACCTGAAAGGCTACCCTGGCCGGAAAGTTGGCCTTTATTGTGCCGGTGAGCACATCCACGCTGGGCCTCTGGGTGGCAAGAATAAGGTG
>JAGVAW010000303.1 GCA_020060085.1 Desulfobacterales bacterium | reverse complement strand
GCCATGCAGCCCGCAGAACAAGCAGCCGCGCTGCCTCCACCTGGGTAGCCATGTCTGCAATCATGGAGCCTACAGCCTGATGCTTGCCAATTAAAACTCCAAACTGGCGGCGCTGACCGGCATAGCGAACTGCTTCCTCCAGGGCTGCCTGGGCAATTCCCACAGCCTGGGCTGCAATGCCAAGCCGCCCGGTATCAAGGGCGGTAAGGCCTATGGCAAGGCCCATTCCCTGGCGGCCCAAAAGGTTTTCCTTGGGGATGGCGCAATCCACAAGCCTTATGGATGAAACAGGGTTGCAGCGCATTCCAGAGAGGTCTTCCAGCTCTCCTGTAATGAAGCCCGGCGTCCCCCTTTGGGCCACCAGCACGCTTATTCCCTTGCGCCCTGCTGCCGGGTCGGTGCGGACAAACATGAGACAGGTGTCGGCCACAGCGCCGTTTGTGACAAAAACCTTGTTGGCGTTTACAAGGTAATGATCCCCCTGGTCAATGGCCGTGGCTTCAATGGCAGATGCATCCGAGCCTGCATTCGGCTCGGTTAGGCAGAAGGCACCTATTTTTTCGCCCCTGGCAAGGGGCGGAACAAGACGCTGCTTTTGCTCATCATTGCCAAAGGTCAAAATTGGATAAACGCAAACGCTGTTGTGCACGGAAACAGCCAGGCCAAGCCCTGCGCATACCCTGGAAAGCTCTTCCACAACAATGGCATAGCTCACCGTATCCATCTCTGCGCCGCCAAGGGAGGATGGAACCTGGATGCCGAAAAAGCCAAGCGGCCCCATCTTGTCCACAACCTCCCAGGGAAAGCGGGCCTGGGCGTCAATGTCTTTTGCAATCTGCGCAATCTCGCGCTCGCAGAAGGCCCGCACCAGGCGTTTTACAGCATGGTGCTTTTCCGAAAAAAAAGGCTCCATATTGCTCAACGATTTAAGGTTAATGAGGGCTGCAGACAAAAACGCCATTTTCAAACTTAAAAATTCTGCCTACCAGAAATCGGCCTGCAAAGCAAAAGTTTACTTGGCTTTTTGTCTTTTTTAATGCGGGTAATTTTGAATCAATGCTTGTGGGGCATGGCCCCTGCCGTATGAATATGTGTGTGGGTGTGCAAGGCCTGGGAATCGCCCAGATATTTCAAAAGGCCGCCCTCCATGCCGTAAAACACTTCCGTGGTTTGGGAAAGAAACTCATATTCGTGGCTCACTATAAGGCAGGTCTTGTCAATGGAGTTAATAAGATGGGTAATCCTGTGGCCCGTGACCTCGTCCAGGCCTGTGGTGGGTTCATCCAGAATCAACATATCCGGATCCATTGCAAGCACGGTGGCTAAAGCCACCATGCGCTTTTCACCGCCACTAAGCCGGTAGGCCACACGGTTTTCCAGGGCCGCAAGGCCAAGGCTCTCCAGGGTGTTTCTGGCTATTTCCCTTGCCTGCTCCTTGGTTTTACCAAGGTTGAGCGGCCCAAAAGCCACATCCTCAATCACCGTGGGCGAAAAAAGCTGGTCGTCAGCGTTCTGAAAAACAAAGCCGATCCTGCGTCTTGCCCTGGCAAAGTCCTTTTCTTTCAGCATTTCCTCGCCAAAAAGACGAACCTGACCGCCGGTGGCGGGCAAAAGCCCCATAATCACATGGAGCAGCGTGGTCTTGCCGGAACCGTTACTGCCGATAAGCCCCACCTTTTTGCCGGAGGTAATTTCAAAGTTAAGGTTTTCCAAAACCTTGCGCCCGCCAGGATATGCAAAACAGACATTTTTAAGTTCAATAATTGGCTGCAATTTCTTTTGTAGCCTTCCAAGCTGTGTTTATCCTGCAAATGGCAATGCCTGCCCACGGAAAAAATCACCAAGGCCCCCATAATTAAATGAAACTCCTGCCATTGCCAACAAAAACAAAGACAATAAAGCAATCCAGGCCAAGTCCGCCTTGCGGAAGGCAAAGGAATCCAGGCAATGATAAACGCCGGAAAAACCCCTGCACACCATTGCCTGATGAACCCGCCTTGCCCTTGCGTGCGCCCTTACAAGAAGCATCCCCGCCAGATATGAATAGGTTTTGTAGGTATGAAGATTCGAGGCAGGAACAAATGAGCGCATTTTTGCAGCCCGGACAAGCTGGCGGTATTCGCTTTCAAGCACAAACACATAGCGGTAGGTGAGCAAAAGAAGATGAACCAGCTTTTGGGGGAAATAAAGGCGGTGGGCCGCATGGCCAAGGGCTGCCACGCTCATGGTTGAAACAAGGGCCACCATGAAAAGCACAATGGCATTGGCCTTTAATGTGACAAGAGCGGCAATTTCAATGCCCGGCTTTGATGCCGCAAGGCTCATAACGGTAAAAGCTGGCTCGCCAACATGGGTGAAGGGCAGAACAAGCCACAAAAAAAGCATAAAGATATTTACCGGAACAAGCCGCCTGGCTACAGCAGACAAGGGCAGACAAGACAGGACGATAAGCCCCATTGCACTACCAAGGGCCAGAAGCGGGGCTGCAAAGGAGCCGGACAGGGCCGTGGCAAAGCAAAGAAGCAGGGCAAAGACAAGCCTCACCCTTGGGTCAATGCGGTGGACAGGCGAGTCCCGAAAAGCAAGCTCTTCTGAAATCACTTCTTTTCAAGCTCCTTTAGCTTTTTTCTGTAAACCAGAAAAACGCCAAGCCCCATAAGCCCAAGAATATAGCCTATCCCTCCCAAAATTTCCCGAATACCAGGGCCTTTGGTCTGCTGCTCCACAACCATGCGTACCACGGGCTGCAACCGGCTTTCCAGGGCTTTTTCCACAGCATCTCTGACAATTTCGGACAAGGCTGCGTCCGAAATCTCTTTCTGTCCTGTATCCTTTGCCAGAGGCTCCGGCCCGTCAACCTGTTGGGGAGCTTCGCCTCCGTAAGAAGCAGAGGCAACAGCCGCACCAGTCAATTCACCCTCCCGGACTGTCCAGCTCGATTCATGGCCCGGACCTGCACCCACGGTCACAAGCAGATCGCTCTTTAAGGGCACGGGAAAAGCAAATTCCCCCTTTGAATCAGTTTGACCAGTCACAAGTATGGTGCCATCCGGGCCTTTTACGGATACCTCTCCATTCCTTACCGGTCCGGAGCCTGGAAATTTGGCTTCAACCCTTATCAGGTCTCCATCCACCCAGGCAAAAACATTCACCCTGTGGGCAGATGCCGGAGCAGCAAGAGAAAACCATGCAAGGAAGACAACAATCAGCGCTCTGGTAAGCATCAATAACCCCTCTGATGAACAATCCCTGTTATTTGGGCAGCATTTCCGGGTCAACGCGCAATAAAAACTGTATGCAGAAAACCGTTATAAGTCCTTCAATGGCCATTACAGGCACATGGGCTGCAACGGTTATGACGGCAGCCTGAAAAAAGGCCTCGCCGGTGGCGAAAAGGGCGGCCCCGAAAATTGTGGCAGCCAAACCCACTGCAAAAAATCCGCAGCCAAAGGCCCCTGCAACAACAAGCCTGGGTTTATTGGAGACAACCGCGCTCTTGAATGCATAATGGCATAAAACCGCGGGCAGTGCCATGAGGGTTGTGTTGACCCCAAGGGTTGTAAGCCCGCCGAACTGGAAAAAAACCGCCTGAAGGGCTATCGCCGTGAAAATTGCTGGAAAAGCGGCCCATCCCAGCAAAAGCCCCACAAGGCCGTTTAAAATCAGGTGAACGCTGGTAAAGCCCATTGGAACATGGATGAGCGAGGCCACAAAAAAGGCTGCCGAAAGAATTCCGGCACGGGCCATGCTGTCTGCATCCAGCTTTCTTGTACCAATGGCAATGCCTGTTGCAGCAGCCGTCCACCCCACGGCCAGAACGGCCGGTGACAAAATGCCTTCAGATATGTGCATGACACCCGCCAATTCCAGCTAAATGGATTGGGGCGGCAGTCCCTCTTTGCAGTAAAACTGCTCATGCCCCAAACCCAAAAGACTTAAACCGCCCTTATGCGGCATCCGGTTTGCCATTCTTTATGCGTTTTGGCAACAAGCCTTTTATTTGAAAAAGGGCCTGCCATGAAAAATAAGCGTTGGCAGGCCCTTTCCATCGGCAATTCCTTAAAACTTATGAAAATAAACCCAGATGACAGCCCCAAGCTCAAGGGGCTTTTCTTCATCACCGTGCTTTATTGTGTAATCCGCCTCGTTAAGCGCAGCAAAGCCCCACCAGCCCGGACCTGGCACAGCATAGGTGAAAACACCGTTTTCATCGGCCTTCACAACCTGGGTAATCATGTAATCGTTTATAATCTCTTTGGATTTGCCAGAATTATAATATTCAACTTCAACCTCGGCAAAGGGAATTGTCTCGCCATTCACTTGCACAGCTCCCTGGAAAACATTGCCTGCATACAGGCCAAAGGGCCTGGACAAAGGCACGATTTCGGTTTCCAGGCCAAGCTCCTCGTCCCATCCATCCTCATCGCCAAATGCCGCCACGACCGCTCTTGTAATGTGCTTTATGTAGCAGTCTTCCGCAGGCTCCCAATAGGGATGCGGCTCCATGACAAAGTTATAGATGCCGGGCCGGGTGAATGCAAAGGAGGTTTTCCAGGCCTGGCTGTCCATGACCTTTGCTGAAACAAGGCTGCCGGTGAGATCCTGTTTTTCTCCCTGGCTCATCACAAAAAACTCTTTAGGTAAAACCAGATCCATGCCAACCATTTCAAATGGATGGGAAAAGGAAAGGGTCAGGTCCACACTTCTTTTGTCATCGCCCATCACCATCTGGCTGGAAGGAATAACCATGCCAAAATGAGCCGAGGCCGAAGCCGCAAAAAATAAAACCGCCGCAAAAAAAGCTGCAACCAGTGCTGTTTTTTTCATTTCCTGCTCCTTTTTCCCAAGACCAAAAATTAGTTGAAATTGTTGCTCAAGCCCTTGGCCGTTAGGTTTGGACAAGGTAGGCAAAAGCCCTTTGCCCTGCCATTTTCCTTTTGGCAAGACCGCACAAAAAAAAAGGCCAACCAATAGTGGCTGGCCTTCATGACCTTAAATAACGACGCCCAATTTTTAAAAATCAGCACAAACTTTGCCGGAAGGCTTCTGCCGTCCATTATCTTTTTACTTTAGGCAAAGACAAAAGGACTGTCAAAGAAAAAATTGTCTTGTTCCCAACAACTTATAAAAAGCGTCCAAAAGTCTTCTTCTAATCAGGTGTGGCCAATCGCAGAAGCAACCTCTTTTGAGATAGGTTCTAAAGTCCCATCTGCCTGCATACAAGGGCCAGAACCTCCTCTTTTGAGGCCTCCGGATTGATGCCGGGGCATTGCCCGGCCATGATGCGCCAGTTGTCAAAGTCCCGCAGAAGGGATGGAATGAAGGGCCACCTCCGGCACATGAGGGGTTTTACGGGGTGGATGCTGCATTTATCGGTGAAAAATACGCAAAAGCCGTCCTCTTTCTGGGCCAGCACAAAACGCGAACCTGAAGGAACGCAATATTTTTTGGTGAAATCATGAACATCCATGCCGATAAAGGCGCTTATTGAAGCAATGTCATCGTTTGAAACATAAGTTCCGCCAAAGCCTTGGCAGCAGTCTCCGCACATCCTGCAAGTAAAAATATCTTCCAGGGCCTTGTTTTCCTGCAAATTGGGGTTCAAATTCATTATTATACCTTGCGCCTGTAATCCAGAGCGCGCTTTAAGGTAAGCCCATCCAGATATTGCAGCTCGCCGCCGATGGGAACTCCCGAAGCAATGCGCGACACACTCACCCCTTTTTCGGCAAGTATCCGAGAAAGATAAGAGGCTGTCGCCTCCCCCTCCACACTTGTGCCGGTGGCAATGACAACCTCGTTAATGCCCCCTTCGGCAACTCGCTTCAACAGCTCGGCAATGCGCAGATTCTCCGGCCCTACCCCGTCCATTGGGGCCAAAACCCCCTGAAGAACATGATAGCTGCCCGAAAAAGCGCCGGATTTTTCCAGGGCCACCATGTCTGCGGGTTGCTCCACCACGCACACAAGCGAGGGATCGCGCGCCGGATTACCGCATATATGGCAGGACTGACCGTCTGCAAGGCCAAAGCAGGTCTGGCACAGGGACATCTTTTCCCTTGCATCCCTTATGGCATCAGCAAGGGCAAGGGCCTGCTTTTGGGGAGCCTTGAGAATGTGCATGGCAAGGCGCTCGGCGGTTTTCTCGCCAATTCCCGGCAGCCTTGAGAATTCCCTTATAAGCTTCACCAATGTCGGCGGATAATGGCTCATTAACCTCCCAGTGCTGAAAACTGCAAAAAGCGCCTTTTAGAAATCAGAAAAGCCCTGGTATGCTAAGGCCCCCGGTCAGGCTGCCCATCTGCTGGGTCGCCAGTTCCTGACTTTTTGCAAGGGCATCGTTTACAGCAGCGGTTATCATGTCCTGGAGCATTTCCACATCGTCAGGGTCCACGACTTCCTTTTCAATGCTAATGGAAATAATCTGCTGTTTGCCGTTTGCCACAACTCTTACCATGCCCCCGCCTGCAGAGCCTTCAACAATCTTCTGGGCAAGCTCCTCCTGGAGTTTCTCCATCTTGGCCTGAAGCTGTTGAGCCTGCTTTAAAATGTTGCCCATGCCTTTTTTCATTGTCTATTCCTCTCCTGAATGGCCGTCTTCTTCGGCAACCGCTGTTTCCGGCTGCGCCGGTATTTTGTGTTTTACAATGTCAAAAATGTCTCCGTCAAATATCTTAATGGCATCGTTTATAATCGGGTGTTTTAAAGCGTCTTTTTTCCAGATGTTGTCATCATTGCCAACAGGGTCAGCCCCGGTTTCAGGTTGGGAAGAGGCTGTTTCTTCAGGCTCGTCCTTAACCTGGGCTTGGGCTTGATTTTGCTCATCAGGCCTGACTGCATCAGGGCAAGATGTCTGCTTTTTTTGGCACTCCTTTTGCCCTTCATCAGATGCCATGCTTTGCCTGCCTGTGGGCTGCTCTGTCTTTTCGGTTTGAGCAGGGGCTTGAGAAACTCCGGAAAAAACTTGCTGGGAAAGCCTTTTTTCAAGCTGGTCAAGGCCCTGGATTATGCTGTCCATGGAAAGGACCGGCGTTAGCTCGCAGCAGCGCAGAAGAATGACTTCCAGGGCCAGCCTGGGGTTTGCGGCATACCTTAAGGTCGCCTCCTGCTGCAAAAGGCTGTTAAGCAAAAGGGATATGACCCCTGGCGGAACGGAACGGATTTTTTCTGCAATGTTTTCAAGATCGCTTGCCGGAATATCCACAAGCCGGTAAGCATCTGGAACCACCTTTATTACAGCGCAGTTTCGCAGGAACAAGATCAAATCGCCTGCAAGCTTTTTCATGTCAAAGCCGCTCGTATAGAGCTTTTCAACAATGTTAAGGCAGGTCGGGGCATCCCTGTTGAAAAGAGCTTCGCAAAGATCAACAAGCACCCCCAAATCCGCAGCCCCGATAAGCTCAAGCACTTCTTCGTGGCTTATGGCCCCCTGGGCCGAGGCAATTATCTGGTCAAGCAGGCTCAAGGCATCGCGCATACAGCCACCGGTGGCCCTTGCAATCGCCCAAAGGGAGGGTTCGTCAATCTCAAAGGATTCCTTTTGCGTAAGCTTTTTTAGGTGCCCCACAATTTCGGGCATGGACATGCGGGCCAGATCGTAGCGCTGGCAGCGGCTCAATATTGTGGGCAACACCCTATGGGGTTCTGTTGTGGCAAACACGAACATCACATGGTCGGGCGGCTCTTCAAGGGTTTTTAAAAGCGCATTGAAGGCCTGCTTGGAAAGCATATGAACTTCATCTATTATATAAATTTTGTATCGGCTGCTCACCGGAGCATAAACAAGATTGTCCTGCAGGTCACGCACCTGATCAACAGAGTTGTTGGAAGCGCCGTCAATCTCGAAAACATCCGGCGAGTACCCGGCAGTTATTTCCCTGCAACTTGGGCACTGGTTGCACGGGGTGCTAACAGGCCCCTCTGCACAGTTCATGGCCTTGGCAAATATCCGCGCCAGAGTGGTTTTTCCTGTTCCCCTTGGGCCTGCAAATAAAATGGCGTGGGCAACCCTGTTGGATGAAATGGCATTTTTGAGCGTCTGGGTTACATGAGCTTGGGCAACCACATCATCAAAGGTCTGGGGACGGTATTTTCGGGCCAAAACAATGTAGGACACGAGATTTCTCCCAGGTTTTTGTTTGCCCTAAAATATCACGACTGAAAGCTTTTGGCGATTCCAAAAAAAAGCGCCGCGCCTTCTTGAAGGGGAAAAGGCCACGGCGAGAAAGCAGCGACAAGAAGTTTAGGGCCGCGAAGGTAAATGGCGGAGAGAGAGGGATTCGAACCCTCGGTGCCACTTTTGGTAGCACACACGATTTCCAGTCGTGCACCTTCGGCCAACTCGGTCATCTCTCCACAAGCCGCTTTATTGCTCCCGCTCCGCCGTGGGTCATGCAATTTCTGGCGGAGAGGGTGGGATTCGAACCCACGAACCCGCTTTTGGCAGGTTACTGCTTTTCGAGAGCAGGGCCTTCAGCCGCTCGGCCACCTCTCCGCAAAGCCTTGTGCGCGCCGCTCCGGCAAGCGAGAACGCACCATAGCTTCTTTGCCCTTTTGTGTCAACATTTGTAAGCCCTAAAAAACAAGAAAAACCGCCTTGTCTAAAAGAGCCAGAAGCGGCTGTCTTGTGTCTTTCAACAAGGCCTCATTTTAGAGCAGCGGCGGAATAAGGGCCTTTGACCCGCGGGCCTTGGCGCTGGCAAGAAGCGTCATGCCCGTAAAAACGCCAGAAGGAATCATTTGAAGGGGGTTGACGCCCATTTGCCTGCACAGGCTGTAAATGCTCATGGAAAGATTGTTGCATCCCGGCGAGAAGGTTACATTTTTTTTGCCAAGCTTTTGGATGAGCTTGCCTGCCCAGTCTGAAATGGCGCAGTTGCCTGCCAGATGCACACGGCCGCTTATGGCGTTTATAAGGGCTGGGTCGGCCCCCTTCCCCATTATGATTGTAAACCCGCCCTTGCCGCCATGATCGCAGGCGATTACCTCCACAAGGGTTTGAGTATTGGAGCGGCAGCCTTCCACGCAGCACCTGTCCTGGCCGTAAATCATGTCAATATCTTCAGGAAAACGGCCAAGCAGCTTGTGGGTCAGGTTTTGTTTCCGTGCTTCAAAAAGCTGCCTGTTGACAATGACTATCTTTTCAGGGTCTCCCTGGCCGAGGCCTGTTTCTGCACAAAGGGCGATATGCTCCACGCCTGCCGGATCAAAACCCATGAAAGCGGCTGCAACTGTGTCCACGGCAAGGGCATCCGCACCGCCGATGAGCACATCCTTTTTTAAAATGCACTCCTTCTGGTTTTTTATGGCAATGTAATGGCCGTGGTTGGTGGCAATGGTCCCGTCAATGAGGGCAAAGTCGGGCTGAATGACGCTGAAGATATCTGCAAATTTCTGGTGAAGGCGCCAGTTGTGATCGGCAATGCGGCTTGCCTGATGCACAAATCCGAACTGATTTTTTATGGCAAGGGTGACCTTGCTCATGGAGTGGGTTTTAAGCTTGGGCAGGCTTATGTAAAGGTTTTCCTCCCTGTTTCTGATAAGCCTGTCATGCACAAAATCCGAAAAATCCACAAAGGTTTCCAGCGTTTTTAGATAAACAGGCACAGAACCTGTTTCATCAAGACAGATTGCCTTTGCCCCCAGCTCGCGGCACAGCCGGAAAATGCCTGTTGCCTGAAAAACCAGGCGGGTGAAATTGCCCTGGGTGCAATTTTCCATCACAAAGATATTCTTTGCCCCCCGCTCTTTAAAATAGCGGATAACAGCAGAAATTATGGCTGGATCCGTGTAGCAGTATTCCCGCAAGTCCACAGCATTGATTTTAAGATATACATCATTGCTTGCCTTAAGAAGCGCGGATGCCCCTCCAAAATAATCAAAAACCTGGGCAACTGCCTGGTCAATGCCCTGCTGCAAATCCGCAAACATCACAAGGCCATTTGTGCTCATTAAACTCTCCTTGCATTGCACCGCCCGCTGTCAGGCAATCGGCTTCACGGTTTGGTCAAGCTTAAACTTCGGCCCTGTTTGCCACTGTTAATGCCAGCTCAATGTCATCGGCAAAAAAGCCGTCCACACCTTTTGTGATGGAGCTTTGAATTGTCTGGCAGGTTTGACCTTTGGCCTTTTCCCATGCCAGCACCTTAATGCTGTTTTTATGAAGACCCCTGACAAGGCTTTTGCGCACAAAAAGCGCCCTGGGGTTGTAACTTACCGCCCCAACAGCCGCCACCCGTGCAAGGGCGGCAGCCAGAGTGGATGGTCTGTCATCCAGAACAGCAAGAGCAATATCCGAATTTTGAAGGCGGACATCATTAAGCACAGAATCATCAAAACAGGATACCAGAACCCTGTCAAAGGCATTGAAATACTTTATCATGTTTGCAACCTGCAAGAAAAGCGGCTCAAAAGGCCCGCCAACCCTTGCTGCAAGGGGCTTTATCTCCACATTTATCAGCACGCGGGGCAAAAAGCGCTCCAGCACATCAAAAAGGGCGGGAATTTTTTGCCCGGCAAATTCTCTTGAAAACCAGGAGCCTGCATCCAGCCCTAAAAGCTCTTTGCCTGTGTGCTCCCAGACAAGCCCGGAGCCATTGGTGGTGCGCTCCAGGGTATCATCATGAATCACCACGGCAAGGCCGTCTGCGCTTATGGCGGCATCAAGCTCTATCATGCCTGCGCCAGACGCTGCTGCTGCTTCAAAAGCGGCCATTGTGTTTTCCGGATAGCGGGCGGAATAACCCCGGTGTCCGATGACCAGAAAAGAAGAACCAATTTCCCCACAAAAAAAGGATTTCCCCATGATGCACTATCAAAACCTGGCGGCCCGCGGGTTTCCGCAGGCCGGTCCACGGAAACATTGGGGCAAAATCATTTAAGAGGCAAGAAAGGCCGGAGTCTTAATCAGATTACCTAGAAATATTTAATTTCACCCATGAAGGAAACATAGGGGTGGCAAGGGCCTTGCCAGTCACCAATAAGAATGTAGCC
Organism: Desulfobacterales bacterium; assembly: GCA_020060085.1. Lineage (GTDB taxonomy): Bacteria > Desulfobacterota > Desulfobacteria > Desulfobacterales > Desulfatibacillaceae > JAGVAW01. The sequence continues at coordinate 36,137 of JAGVAW010000303.1, read as the reverse complement.
CACAATGCGACCCTTGGCCAGATATACCCATTTGTCTCCGTAAAGATAAAAAAGCCTGTCATCGCAGGATGTTTTTGATGAAGGAAGGCCCACAACGGCAATCATTTCCTGGTAGGTCATGCCCGAACGCAGGCTGCTGATGGGCCGAAGACTTGCAGGAAGCATGGGTGAAAAACCCTGATCCGAGCCGGATACGGCAGCAGGCTCTTCGGAAGCAGGGATTGGGGATATGAAGGCAGCAGGGGCCTGTCTTTGAGGGGGAGCAACCGGATACTCAAGCTCCATACCTGTTGGGGCAGGCCCCGGAGGAGGCGTACCCGCCCCAGGTGTTGTGCCCTGCTTCCACTGCATCTGCTGGTCATTGAGCACCTGGGCCATGCGCTGGGGATTACCAACCAGGGTTTCCAATCCAAGGGCAAGCTCATCTGGCCTTACAAGAGCCTTGCCGGACATGGTGAGCATTATCTGCTCGTCCTCATGCACGGCAAACCGCTCATCAATAATCTGCAGATCATAAAAACGGGGCACCGCATAAACAAGGACTTCCTCTTCCAAATTCAGCTCTTTTACGCGCGGAAGGGTTTTGGCATATGCAGCCACTTCCTGGGCCACCCTTTGCTGGAGGAAAACCAGGCAATATATTTTGGCGTCGTTCTTGCTGTCCCAGGGCTTTAGCACATAGGCCTGGGTAACGAATATGTCCCTGGAAGCCTGCGCCGTTCCGGCAGTAAAGCCCATGCAGACAATAAGAGCCAACACCAGGATTCGTTTCATTGAAAATATCCTTTCGGCATCTTGTATGACGCCTGCTGCTTTCAATTTGCCTGCACGGTACAAAAAGACACAAGACCAAGGAAGAGGAGTAAATTTACCACCCTGCGCATTTTTACGGCTGGATGCTTTTTTTGTCAAGGGAGGTGCAGGCAGACTGAAGTTGACCCCGGTCAAAAGGCCTGCCAAAACCTGCTTATGCCCTTTGCGAACAGAGCCTGTCTTTTTGAAGGGGATAGCTTTTTGCAGCTCTTTCCTGCAAATTCTCCGGGAGTTTTCACTCAAGGCATTGCTGCCATTTAAAAGTCTGGGCCAGGGGTATTACCATGCAACAGCCCCTTGCAAAACAAACAACTTAATCGTTTTTTCTTTCAAACAAGGTACTTTTGGGGTTAGATTGGTTTTTGCATATTTTTGGCTTTTTTGGTTTTGGAGTGTTTAATTGCGTTTTCAACAAGCTGAAAGGTTTTTCCATGCGTAAGGCACCGCTGCTTAAGGGCTTGGCTTTTATCATTGTTGCAGGGCTTTTTTTGGCCTTTGTGCTTCCGGCCTTTTGCATCGCTGGCGATACGGGAAAAAAGGTCCTGCCCTTTCTGCCGGGGGAAAAACTTGTATTCGGCCTTAAATGGGCCTTTATCCCTGCAGGTCAGGCCGTGCTGGAGGTCATGCCGGATACTGTTTACAAGGGCCAGCCTGCAAAACATTTTCGCCTTACCGCCAGAACAAACGAGTTTGTGGACAATTTTTTTAAGGTGAGAAATGTTATTGACGCTTACTGCGACATGGATATGACCAGAACCATAGGCTATGTTAAGGAGCAGCGGGAGGGAAGCTCAATCCACGATGTGATTGTGGAGTTCGACTGGGAAAACAAGGTGGCCCATTTTTTTGAGGACGGCAAACTGGAGCGCGAAACACCTCTCATGGAAGGGGCCTTTGATCCGCTTTCAGTGTTTTACCGCTTCCGCATGGAGTCCATGCAACCGGGCGGCATCCATGAAATTCCGGTTACAGACGGAAAACGCATGGTAATGGGTAAAGGCAAGGTGGTAAAAAGGGAAAACCGGAAGGTGAAGGCCGGAAACTTTCCGAGCGTGCTTTTTGAGCCGGAACTGACACACATCGGAGGGGTGTTTGAGCAAAGCCCCCACGCCAAGCTCCAGGTATGGCTTTCAGATGATGCCCGCAAAATAGTGCTTCGTGTGAGAAGCGCGGTGGTCATCGGCAGCTTTACAGCAGAGCTTGAAGAGGCCCATAACATAGCCCATTGAAAAGCGGCCTAAAGGTAATACTTAAAAAAAGCCCGAAACCGGATTGCCGGTTTCGGGCTTTTTTAGTCTGCAAAACAAAGAGGCGTATTCCGGCAAAGCAGGCAAAGGCCTATTTTTTAAGCCCCTTGACCGGAACCAGCACAACAGGGATTTTGGTCCTTTTAAGAACGCCCCGGACTGTGCTGGAAAGCGGCCCTTTTTCCAGAATGCCGCGCTGGTAATGGCCCATCACAATGTAGCTGCACCCTAAAGCTTTTGCTTTTTCCACCAGCATTTCCGCAACATGGCCCTCTTCAATGACAATCTGATCCATCTGAAGACGGCATTCCTCCAAGGAAAGAAGCTTGTCGTCATACATAGCAGTCAGGGCCTGATGAATGATTCTGCCGTCACGGGCCTTGGCAATGAGCTTGTCGTGGGCCTTCTCCTTGTTGCGCTCTTTTATTTCATCGAGTTTTTCCTTGCTGATGATGTTGAGCAGGCGGTTGTCAGCCGCATAGGAGGTGCCCTCCAGAACATGCATGATGACAAGGCTGCAACAAAGGCCGTTGGCCAGGCGCACGGCATACTCGAAAACTTTGGGCGCATCTTCGCTTAAGTCTGTTGCAAATAGAATTTTTTCCGTACTGTTTGACATGACACCCCCCTGGCGGTTTTAAAAGGCTGACCGCGCCGGCAAAATGAAAGCCGGACCCCCGCGGTGAAAAAGAAACCATTTTAGCCCTTCGGGCCGATAAACACCATCAAAGCATAAACCCGGCATTTTGTCTGCCGGGCAAAAGCTGCCATTAAACCTAATAGGCCTCTGCGCCTGGCGAACAAGTTTGCTGCACCAGGAGCCAAAAATTGTTCCAAGGTGCATAAACGCGAGTCGTAGCAGAAAAACAGGCAACTTCGCAAGCTTTTTGGACAAGGCTCATCCCCAGGCGCTTCCGCGAATTCAATTTACAGCGTGCAGAAAGCCGGAGCAATCCGAAACAAGCTCGTGACATGGCCGTGCAAACAAAAAGCCCTGCCCAAAAGGCACTCCAAGCTGTTTGAGGGTTTCGTACTCCTCCCTTGTTTCAATGCCTTCCACGATAATCTGGGACCCTATGTTTCTTGAAAGGGTACTCATGGCCGTGATTATCTGCTGTTTCATGTAGCTTTTGTCAACGCCGCGCACAAAGGATATGTCAACCTTCAAAAATCCGGGGTTTAACTCCATTATGCGCTCAAGGTCCGAATAGCCCGTACCCATGTCATCGCCAGCATGAACAATGCCCACATCCGTGTAATGCTGCATTGCGTCCCGGAAAAGCTCGTAGTTGTCTATTGCAAGCTTTTCAGAGATCTCGAAAACCACATTTTCAGGCTTCAATGCCAAGTCTTCCAGCAGTTCCTTAAGGTAAAGGCCCCGGAATTCCGGGTCATGGATTGTCATGGAAAGGGTGTTGACAAAGATTTTGGTGTTAACATCCACATCGCGCACCGCCTCAAGCGCCTTGCGGCGGCAGATGCGGTCAAGCTCAAAGGAAAGCCCGGATTCTGCAGCCACCAGAAAAAGCAGCGTGGGGCTTTCAAACTCCGAGCCGTCAGGCCCGCGCGAAAGGGCCTCGTAGCCGATGACATCAAGGCTTTCCAGAGAGACAATGGGCTGAAAGACCGTGCGGATATCGCGCTCGATTATGATTTTTTGGAGTTGATAGCGTGAGGTGTAGCTGCGCTTGGCAGCCATGAACTCGCCCATTTTTTTCGCGTTGCGGACCAGTTGCCGGATAAGCCTCATGTTGTTGACCATGGGGTTTTTTATTTCCAGGGCATAACCGATGTTTGGCCGCGAGTATTCTTTAAGATATGGATACAGAAGGTGAAAAACCTGCTGCTCCAAGGTGAAGCGGATGCGCTCTGCAATGGCTTCCAGGTGATAGACAAGCTGTGTCCGGTCGTGGCGCGGAGGCGAAAGGAAAATGCAGAAGGTGTCTGTGTCGTATAAATCAACAACAAAGATATCCTGCCCCCGAAACTCCCTGTTTTTTATTTCCTTTAAAATTTCCGTTATGCGTTGCAAAAGGTAGTTATAAGAGCTTGAACCGTATTGATATTCGATTTTGGAAAGCTGCTCAATCTGGACAGTTATGCAGGCCATATACTGAAGATCATTTAATATTCTTTCTACATGCTCATATTCCTTTATAACAGTGGGTAGCTCCAGAACCCTGTCATAATAAAAGCTCTCGTGGATGGAAACCGAAACCTGGCGCTTTTCCTTTTTGCTAGGCTGGTCCATAAAAATTACTCCTTTATCAGTCTTAAAAAAAGATTTTACCCGGCTTATTTAAATAGTTTTTCAATGCCGGAAAGGAAAAAACTTTTGGGCACTGTTTGACTCATAGATAGTAAATCAGCAAATGTTGATCATGCCAACGCTAAAGGAAAATTTGTTTTTCAAACAAAATAATGGAAAATAAGCCAAATTGCAAGCCTCTTGTAACATTTTCCCCTGCACACACCTAATTTTCCCGTGTAATATACTGAAATGCTTGTGGTGGTTCAGTGTTTACAAACAGCCAAAGCTGTTGCTGCAGAAGATTTTGATGCGCAATTCGGGGTTGTCGGAGCAGGAGGGGGCTGACCAGAATCGTGGAGCTGCCGGACCGCCCTGTGAAGGCTTGCCCAAAGGGCGGTCCGGCTTTTTTAAAGGCTTTTACGGGTTCATTATATATTCATCAACCAGTGAATAAACATTGTTTTTCAGAACACGCTCAAACTTCTCTTCATCATGCACAGGGGCCTTTATCATCTTGTAGCAGGCCTCCTGCTGGGCCGGTGTGGCCGCGGACTTGCCCTGAATATCCAGGGCATAACGGGAAAAATCCCTCACAAAGACATTAAAAAGCATATCAAGCTGGTCGTCATCAAGCTTTTCAATCTTCGCGCTTTCAATGATGAGCTGGCCGTAGGCCACCAGGGTAAAGATTTCGCCCACAGCAAGCAGAAAATCAAAATCGTTTTTCATCTGCTCGCCCAATTCCATGCCCGAAATCATTATAAAATCCTGATATGCCTTAATCTGCTCCTTGAATACCCTGATGTTGGGGAGATCCACAGAATTGTAGGCAATGTTAAAATCGTGGAACTGGATTTTGCCGTAGCCCCGTGTGCGGCCCTGCTGGAAGAGGAAGTCATCATTCTGCGCGCCGTTCATCTTAGGAATTTCCTGATAAGGCGCAGGATTGAAGAAATAGTTGGGCAACAGCTTGGCAATGAGAGCCATGTTCACATGGCGGGTCCCTTCCAGCTTGGGAAATCCGCGCAGTTCAACAACAGCCTGGGAAAAGTAGTTGTCCTTTTCAAAGCCCTTGGCTGCAATTATGTCCCAGAGCATTTCGTGAACTTCCTCGCCCTGGATGGCCACCTTCATCTTCATTATGGGGTTGTAAAGCAGATAGCGCTTGTCCTGGGCGGAGGCAGCCCGCATGTAGTCCGTGGCGCGCAGGCCGAAAAGCTTCATGCCCACAATCCGCAAGTAAGAATCCATAAAAAGGCGCTTAACATGGGGGAACTCGGTCACGAACTTGCCGTAAACATTCCTGTGGGCAGCGTGGTTTAAAGATTCATAAAATGAATGGGTGACAATGCCCGTTGCGCCGGAGCCTATGTTGAACTTGCAGATGTTGATGGTGTTTAGCATGTCGTCCCAGGCCTTGGGACCGCGAGCGCTTATGTCGGCATCTGTTATGGGGTAATCGTGAAGCTTGAACTCGGCAACATAATTCTGGGCCATGATGATGTTTTTGACGCACTCGTATTTTTCGTGATTGGAATCCACCACAAAAAACACATATTCATCCGTGCCATCTATTTTGGCAAACACGGTGATAAGGGAAGCCGTATTTCCGTTGCCGATATAATACTTGCTGCCGCGGGCCAGGTAGGTGCCGTCCGGCTGGGGGTAGAGCTTCATTTCCGTTGAGTAGATGTCTGCCCCGTGCTCCTTTTCTGAAAGGCCAAAGCCGCAGCAGGGGTTTTCCCGCAGGGTTTTAACAGCCCGGTGCTTCAACTCCTCGTTGTCGCCCAGAAAAACAGGGTCCAGGCCAAGAGTGGCAACATGGTACATATACCAGTAGGCTGTGCCGTAGAATCCGGTAATCTCAGAAAACTCATACATCCTGTAGGTGCTGTAATACTGGTCCGGGTCCCCATAACCCTTGGGCAGGAAAAGGGTTTCAAAAATGCGCTCCTTTTTCACGAATTCGGCAAAATCCCATGTGAATTCAAAGGAGAAGGTGTCGTCCTTCATTTTCTGCATGCCCTTGTTTTCAAAAAACTCAATGGTCTTGAGCATGATTTCCTTGGAGCGTGCGTCCGGGTATCCTCTGTCCTGATATTTTTTTGGATTGAGTAGCAGCATGCCTTCTCCTTGTGGATGATTAAGTGTTTGTTTTACAAGCCAATACGGCAGGTTAAAAAATTATGATACCTGGGGCGGCGTATGGGTGTCAAGAAGCAAAGTCAGAAGCAAAGTCAGTGTGCACCTGCCTGGCTGATGGCAAACACCTTATCATCCGGGCCTTTCTCTTTATTTACCTTGAAATTGAAAGGGATTTGGGCTATTTATTTTATTGATACGCAAAATTGTTTTGCGTGTTTTTTTCAATGGAACCAAAGGAGGATGTCATGCCAAAGGATTTCCAGCCAGGCTGCGCCAAGCCGGTTGAAGACAGCCAAAGCGGCAAGACCCAGGATGCCGCTGCACAGGCGGTGCAGGAAAAACCCCTTTCTTCTGCCAGGGAGGTATCAATGATCAAAGTCGGCAAAAAGGCCCCCAATTTCACTGCCCCGGCCTATTTTCAAGGCAAATTTGTCACCGTGGAGCTTAACGAATATCTCGGCAAATGGGTTCTTCTCTGTTTTTATCCGGGCGATTTCACCTTTGTTTGAGCAACCGAGATCTCGGCGGTCGCCGAGAAGAATTCAGAGCTTGAAAAGCTGGGCGTTCAAGTGCTTTCCATGAGCGTTGACAGCGTTTTTGTTCATAAAATGTGGAATGACAACGAGCTTTCCAAGATGGTCAAGGGGGGCGTGCCCTTTCCCATGCTTTCGGATGGCGGCGGCAAGGTGGGAACCATGTATGGGGTTTACGATGATGAGTCGGGCGTTGAAACCCGTGGCCGCTTCATAATCGACCCGGACGGCAAGGTTCAGGGCTACGAGGTTCTCACCCCGCCCGTGGGCAGGAATGTTTCCGAGACATTCCGCCAGGTACAGGCATTCCAGCTTGTACGGGAAAGCAAGGGAACCCAGGCAACTCCTTCAGGGTGGAAGCCGGGAAAAATGACCTTGAAGCCAAGCCCGGATCTGGTGGGCAAGGTCTGGGAGGTCTGGAAAACAGACATGGCCTTTGATTAAGGACAGCAAAAATCAAAATATATATCCGAAACAAAGGGCCTGGAGGCGCAGAATTTTTCTGCTGTTTCCGGGCCTTTTGCGTTTTGCTGACCAGCAGAGCAAAAAAGGCTGCCCAAAAAGCAATTGCCTTAATTTTTACCCGCGACTTGTTTACAGCGCCGACTTTAAATGATAGAAAAAATCATTCATGCCCTTTGTCTGCCAAAGGGGTTTGCACTTCATGGAAAACTATCAACAAAACCCTCCTTTAATAAAAACGCTTGGCAAGTTGCAGCCTGCGAATGCTGCGCAAGCTATTGAAATCTCCATTATGGTTTTTTCTTGCGACCAATAAACCCCTTAAGGAGGAAAAATGAGCCGGAAGCCCTCCCCCGTACCGGATCTTCTTGATGCCCTGCATTATGAAAACAGCGCCAGGGCCATCCGAAGGGATATTATTTCCAACCTTTTGACAAATCTGGCCAAGTTCCCCAAGGTGGCCACAAAAAACGATTATTATCTGGCCCTTGCCTATGCTGTGCGCGACAGGCTCATGCGCCGATGGATTCAAAGTGCAAAAACCTACTTCCTTAAAGGAAGCCGCACGGTGATTTATCTTTCCGCCGAATATCTCATGGGTCCCCAGTTGGGCAACAATCTTGTAAACCTGGGCATTTACGAGCAGGCACGCAGGGCTGTGAGGGATCTTGGCCTTTCTCTGGAAACCCTTTTGGAGCACGAGGAGGAGCCTGGCCTTGGCAATGGGGGCCTGGGAAGGCTTGCCGCCTGTTACATGGATTCTTTGGCCACAAAGTGCATTCCAGCCATAGGCTATGGCATCCGTTACGAGTTTGGCATTTTTGACCAGGCCATTGAAAACGGATGGCAGGTGGAAAAAACCGACAAGTGGCTGCGCTTTGGCAACCCCTGGGAAATTGCCCATCCTGAAATCCGCTATGCTGTCGGCTTTGGCGGAAGCACCCGCATGGTGGGCGACAACAATGGGGGCTTTTCCGTAGCCTGGACGCCGGACCGCATAATACTTGGAACCCCGTTTGACACTCCGGTTTTGGGTTACGAAGTGGAAAACGCCAATGTGTTGCGCCTCTGGCGCGCCCAGGCAGCGGAATCCTTTGATTTTGAGGCCTTCAATGTGGGGGATTACTACCGGGCTGTGGAGCAGATGGTGGCCTCGGAAAACATTACCAAGGTTCTCTACCCCAATGACGAGCCGGAAGTTGGCCGCAAGCTGCGCCTTATGCAGCAGGCCTTCTTTGTTTCCTGCTCGCTCCAGGACATGCTGCGGATTTACTTTCAGCGGGAAAAAAACCTTGCAGGCTTTTCCAAAAAATTCGCGGTTCAGTTGAACGACACGCACCCGGCACTGGCTGTGGCTGAATTGATGCGGCTTATGGTGGATGTTTACAAGGCCGACTGGGAGAGCGCCTGGGACATAACAAAAAACACTTTTGCCTTTACAAACCACACACTGCTGCCCGAAGCCCTTGAAACATGGCCCATGAGAATTTTTGAAACCCTGCTGCCCAGGCACACGGAAATAATCTATGAAATAAATCGTCGCTTTCTTGATTCGGTTTCCATTGCCTTCCCTGATGACCCGGCGCGCATAGAGCGGCTTTCATTATTTGAGGAGGATCATGAAAAGCGCATTCGCATGGCTCATCTGGCCTGCGTGGGAAGTTATGCCATAAACGGGGTGGCCCAGCTTCACACCCGGCTCCTTAAAAAAACCGTGCTTTCCGATTTTTACGAGCTTTATCCCGAAAAGTTCTCCAACAAGACAAACGGTGTAACCCCACGGCGGTTCATGCTGTTGGCCAACCCGTATTTAAGTGCGCTGATAACAGATGCCATTGGTGATGGCTGGGTCTGCGACATGGATCGCCTTCAGGAGCTTGAGCCTTTCGCCCAGGATGCCGCCTTCTGCGAAAGATGGCGCAAGGTGAAGCTTGCCTGCAAAAGAAAGCTGGCCCAGAAAGCCGCAGATGAAACCGGGGTGAAAATTGACCCTGAAAGCCTTTTTGATGTTCATGTGAAGCGAATACACGAGTACAAGCGCCAGCATCTTAATGTGCTTCATATTTTAGGGCTTTACAGCCGAATCAAGCAGGGGCTGGAAAAGGACGCGCCGCCGCGCACCTTTATTTTTGGCGGCAAGTCCGCACCGGGCTATTTTATGGCCAAGCTCATCATCAAACTCATCCACAGTGCAGCAGACCTTGTTAACCGGGACCCGGAAACAGCCCATCTTCTCAAGGTGGTTTTTCTGCCGGACTTCAATGTCAAAAAGGCACAGGATATTTATCCGGCAGCAGAGCTTAGCGAGCAGATTTCAACAGCAGGCAAGGAGGCCTCCGGCACAGGCAACATGAAGTTTTCCCTAAACGGCGCCCTTACCATAGGCACCCTGGATGGAGCCAATGTGGAAATACGCCAGGCTGTTGGCAAGGAAAACTTCTTCCTTTTCGGACTTACTGCCGAGGAGGTGGCCATGCATCTTGAGCAGGGCTATAGGCCAAGGGATATACTTGCCCAAAACCCGGAGCTTTCAAGTATTCTGGAGATGCTTGGCTCAGCAGCCCTGTGCGGCAGCAACCGGGACCTCTTTCGCCCCCTTTACGATTCTTTGGTTTCCAAAGACCCTTATTTTGTGCTTGCGGATTACCCATCCTACGCAGACAAGCAGCGGGAAGCCGGAAAAACCTGGACAGACAAGGAGTGCTGGACACAAATGTCCATTCTGAACACGGCGCGCATGGGCTTTTTTTCTTCAGACAGGGCAATAGACCAGTACTGCGATGAGATTTGGAAGGTAAAGCCGGTGAAGGTGAAGCTGTAAGGCCTCTGTAAAAAACTAAAGGCTGGCGGAAAGATAAAAATCGGCCAGTTCATCAAGGGGAATCTTCTCCACGGTGGACTGGCCGATTTTCTTGAGCAAAACAAAGCGCACAGCTTTACCGGCAAGTTTTTTGTCCTTGAACAGGGCGTCAATAACCTTTTGTCTGTCTGCATCAATAACAGGCGCAAGGCCCATTGCCCGAACAAGGTTTTCAATTCGTGCGACTCCTTCTTGGGCAAAACCCGTGCGGGCCGCGCTCAATTTTGCCGCAAGCACCATGCCCGCAGCAACAGCCTGGCCGTGGGATATCCCTGCCACCTTTTCCAAAGCATGGCCGATCGTGTGGCCGAAGTTAAGCTTTGTGCGCTCGCCTTTTTCAAGCTCATCCCTGCTAACAACCCCGGCCTTTATTTTCACCGAGCCTTGCACAAGGGCGTTTATCGCTTCCTGGTCAAGATTATTGGCCTTGTTGGCATTGGCCTCCAAAAACTCAAAATAAGCCTCATCTGCAATGCAGCCGTGCTTTATTATCTCTGCAAAGCCGTTTGCAAGCTCCTTTTTGGGCAGGGTGGCCAGAAGGCCTGTGTCGCAGAGAACAAATAAGGGCTGGTTAAAGGTTCCCACCATATTTTTGTATCCAGCAAAATTCACCCCGTTCTTGCCGCCCACCGAGGCATCTGTCTGGGCAAGCAGCGTTGTGGCCGCAAAGCCGAAATTCACCCCCCGCAGAAAGGTGGAGGCAACAAAGCCGGCCACATCGCAGACAATTCCGCCGCCTATTCCAAGAATAAAGGTGGAGCGGTCGCCGCCAAGCTCCATCAAGCGCCCATAAAGGCCCTGCACGGTTTCAAGGGTTTTGGCGGCCTCCCCCTGGCCTATTGTCAGCACCATCTGGCTTTTAGGAAACCTGCTGCCATAAAGCTCACGCACCCTGTTATCGGTGATGATTACAGGTTTTGATGGGCAAAGTCCGTCCAGGCTTTCAAGGCCTTGCCCAACAAAAATGGTGCTTTTGCTGCCGCCTTTTGTATCAAGAACAATGCAGGACAAGGGCTTTCTCCTTCTAGTCAGGGCTTCAGGGCCGTAGCTTTAAGTGTTTTTGCATATTGGAAGATGATGCTAGGCAAATCCGTGGCATTTATGTTTTTTTCGATTATTCTTTCAAATGCGCTTCCCACCACTATGCCCTGGGCAACCTTTGAAACTGCTGCCACATGATCCGGTGTGGATATTCCAAAGCCTACGGCTATGGGTATATCCGTGACGGATTTTAGGGTATTGGCAGTATGAGTCACCTGCTCAAGGTCCAGGCCCGCGCTGCCTGTAACCCCTGTCATGGAAACAAGGTAGATAAAGCCCGAAGCATTAAGGGCTATCTGCTCCATGCGCTCGCGGGGAGTTGTTGGGGCCACAAGCAGAATAAGGTCCAAGTCCTTTCCAGGCCATTTTCCGGTGAGTTCGCCAGCTTCCTCAAAGGGCAGATCCACCACCAGAAGCCCGTTTGCCCCGGCAGCCAGGGCATCCCTGTAAAACCGCTCCGCGCCGTAGGCAAGAATTGGGTTGTAATAAGAGAAAAGCACTATGGGCGCGCTATGGTGCTGCCGCAGAGCCTTGACCATGCCAAGGGCCTTTGTCAGATTCATGCCCCCTGCCAATGCCCTTTGGCTGGATGCCTGGATAACCGGCCCGTCTGCTGTGGGGTCTGAAAAGGGAATGCCCACTTCAAGGATATCGCATCCGCCTTCAATCATTGCCTCCATTACTGCAAGGCTTTTTTCAATATCCGGGTCCCCGGCGGTCACAAAACCCACCAAGGCCCTCCGGCCCTTTTGTTCCAGGTTTTTGAAAGTTTGGGCAATGAGGCTCACTTTTTTGCTCCTTTTACCTGTTGTTGGCTTTCCTTTTTGGAGAGCACTATGCCAAGGTCCTTGTCGCCCCGCCCGGAAAGGTTGACTATCAAAATCTTGTCCCTGTCCATGCGGCCTGCCTGTTCAACGGCCCAGGCAAGGGCGTGGGAGCTTTCAAGGGCAGGAAGTATGCCTTCGGTTCTTGAAAGCAGGTGAAAGGCTTTCAGAACTGCGTCATCAAGCACCCAGACATAGCGCGCCCTTTTGAGATCCTTAAAATAGGAATGCTCCGGGCCTACACCCGGATAGTCCAGCCCTGCGGAAATGGAGTGGGCCTCCTGAATCTGGCCGTCAGCCGTCTGGAGCAGATAGCTTTTGGACCCATGCAGCACCCCCACCGAGCCGGCACAAAGGGTGGCAGCGTGCTTGCCGTTTGGAACACCTGTTCCGCCTGCCTCCACCCCCACCATTTCAACGGAATCATTGCGGAAGGGGTAAAAAAGGCCCATTGCATTGCTGCCTCCGCCCACACAGGCCACAAGCATATCTGCAAGCCTGCCCTCTTCTTTTAGAATCTGCTCGCGCGCTTCAATTCCTATTATCTGCTGAAAGTCACGCACCATCATGGGATAAGGGTGAGGCCCGGCCACAGAGCCTATTACATAGTAGGTGTCCTTGACAGCGCCCACCCAGTAGCGCATGGCCTCGTTCATGGCATCCTTTAATGTGCCGGTTCCCGAAGGCACGGGTACAACCCTTGCACCCAAAAGCTCCATGCGTTTTACATTTGGCTCCTGCCGGGCAACATCTTCCACCCCCATAAAAACCGTGCATTCCATTCCCAAAAGGGCGGCTGCCGTGGCTGTTGCAACCCCGTGCTGGCCTGCGCCTGTTTCGGCAATCACCTTTTTTTTGCCCATGTGCCGGGCCAAAAGCGCCTGACCCAGCGTGTTGTTGATCTTGTGGGCCCCGGTGTGGGCAAGGTCCTCCCTTTTGAGATAAATGCGCGCACCTTTGGCGTAATCCGTAAGGTTTTTTGCAAAATACAAGGGCGTGGGCCTGCCTGCATAGTTTTTCAGCAGATGGCTCAATTCCTTCTGGAAGGCAGCATCCTGCTTTGCCTTGTCATAGGCAGCTTCCAGCTCAAGTATTGCCGGCATGAGTGTTTCCGCCACATACCTGCCTCCAAAGGAGCCGAAATATCCCCTTTGATTCGGCATTTGATCATGCTGGCGGTTTTCTGTGGGGTTCATAAAAAAACGCTCCTTATTTTGTATGAAATGGATTGCTCCTTGACCTTGCTGACAAACTGCTCCACCTTGCCGGGATTTTTCTGTCCGGGTCTGTCCTCCACGCCGGAGCTTACATCCAAGGCATCGGGCCAGGCAGCCAAGATGGCTTGCACTGCGTTTTGAGGGTCAAGCCCGCCAGCCAAGATAAGCGGCCCGGAATTGCGAAGACTGCCTGCCAGCCCCCAGTCCCATGCAAGGGCGTTGCCTCCTGGCAGTGCCTTGCCCGCGCATTCCGCAAGAAAAGCTTTGGCAGGGTAATCGCTTGCCTTTTCAAAGCCCGGCTCCTTGTTCAAAAAAAGGGCCTTTATCACCCCAATTCCCGCTTTTTGAATTCTGGCAACAGCCTGCGGGCTTTCCGCTCCATGAAGCTGCACAAAGTTAAGACCGCAAAAATGGGCTGTATCCAATATGACTTCAATGGCCTCATCCACAAAGACCCCAACCCTGGCAACACCCGCCTCCTCTGCTGCAAGGCAAATTTCCCGCGCTGTTTCTCTTTTAACAAAGCGCGGGCTTTTGGGATAAAACACAAGCCCTATGGCGTCTGCCCCGGCTTTGGCGCAAACAAGAGCCTGCTTTGGCAAGGTTATGCCGCAAATTTTGACCTGCACGCTCTCTTTCATGGGGTTTCCCCCAAAAGCTCGCCAAGGGCTGCGCCCGGGTTTTGCGCCCGCATGAGGCTTTCGCCCACAAGAAAGTTGAAAACCCCTGCCTGCTGGATGCGCCTTATGTCATCAATGCCTTTTATGCCGCTTTCGCACACTGCAGTTACGCCCGGCTCCAACAGCAGCGAGAGCTTTTCCGTAACAGCCAGGTCCGTTTCAAAGGTTTTCAAATTCCGGTTGTTAATGCCCACAAGCCCTGCACCTGCGGCCAGCGCTCTTTCAAGCTCGTGGCTGTCATGCACCTCCACAAGGGCGTCAATTTTGAGCCTGCGGCCTAAATCCAGGGCCTGGCGCAAAAAGTCATCGGAAATTGCAGCAGCAATGAGCAAAAATGCATCTGCCCCAAGAGCTGCCGTTTCCCATATCTGGTACTCATCAACAATAAAATCCTTGCGCAAAACAGGCAGGGAAACTGCCTGACGGGCAAGTGCAAGGTCGTTTTCCTGGGCCAGGAAAAACTGTGTTTCCGTGAGCACGGAAAGGGCCGCGGCCCCGCCCTGGCTGTATTGAAGTGCAATTTGGGCAGGGTCCAAATCAGGCCGGATAAGTCCCTTGGAAGGACTTGCCCTCTTGATCTCCGCAATTATGTTGGCCCCTTTTGGCCCCGGTTTTAAAAGGGCGGCAAAAAAGCCCCGGCGCGCGGGCAAAGGGCCATCCATAAGGTTTTGCAGCTCTTTTTGCGGAACAAGGCTTTTGGTTTTTTGAACCTGGGCCTTTTTTGACTCAATTATTTTATTTAAAAAGTTTTCAGGCTTCATGATTTAAGCGCCTTATGCCTGCCGGGTGAAGGCTGCCAGGGCCTCAAGTTTTTCTTTTGCCCTGCCGTTTTCCATGACCAAGCGGGCCATTTGTATGCCCTCATTAAAATTTGCCGCCTTACCTGCGGCCACCAGCGCAGCCCCGGCATTGGCAGCCACAATGTCCTGGCAAGGGCCTTTTTTGCCGGAAAGCACGCTTCTGGTTATTGCTGCGTTATCTTCTGCATTCCCGCCTGCAATATCGGCAAGGGAGTAGGTCTTTCCTGTCAGTTGCTCCGGGGTCACATCATAGGTCTTTATATTTCCTTCAAAAAGCTCGGTTATGCGGGTGGGCGCGCACACGGAAATTTCATCCATTCCATCATGGCCGTGAACCACAAAGGCCCGGCGCGCACCAAGCAATTTCAAGGCCTGGGCAAACATTTCCGTCAATGGCGCTGCATAAACGCCAAGCAACTGGCAGTTGGCCCCTGCCGGGTTTGTCAGGGGGCCAAGCATGTTAAAAATGGAGCGGATGCCCACCTCTTTTCTGGGCAGGGCCGCGTGCTTCATGGCCCCGTGATGTTTGGGCGCAAAAAGAAAGCCTATGCCTATTGTGTTAATGGCCTCCTCGGTTATTTCCGGGTCAACATTCAGGTTAACCCCCAAAGCCTCAAGCACATCTGCGCTGCCGCAAAGGCTGGAAACAGAGCGGTTTCCGTGCTTGGCCACGGTCACTCCGCAACCTGCCACAACAAAGGCGGCTGTTGTGGAAATGTTGAAGGTGTTAAGGCTGTCACCCCCTGTGCCGCAGGTATCCACAACTGCGCTTGTCAGAGCCTGAACCCGCACCGCCCTGCGGCGCATGGCCCTGGCTGCCCCGGCAAGTTCGGCAAAGGTTTCTCCCTTTGAGGCAAGGACGGCCATGAAAGCACCTATCTGCGATGGGGTTGCATTGCCTTGCATTATAAAATCCATGACCTGATCAGCCTGGTCCTCCCCAAGGTCCCCGCCAGCCACAACTTGTTTAATTGCTTCTTTAATCATTGGCTTTATCTCCTGTTATTCTAACTTGTTGTGGTTTCAAGAAAATTGCGGAGAAGGCGCTTGCCCACCTGGGTCATTATGGATTCAGGATGAAACTGAATGCCCTCCACCATAAGCTTTCTGTGGCGCAGACCCATTATTTCGCCGTCATCAGACCGGGCGGTAACAACAAGGCAGTCCGGCAGGTTTTCCTCCATGACCGCAAGGCTGTGGTAGCGCATGGCCTCAAAGGGGCTTTTTATTCCCTTATAAACGCCCATGCCGTCTGCGGTTATCAGCGATGTCTTGCCGTGCATGAGCTGTTTTGCCCCGCCAACCTTGCCGCCATAAAGCGCACCGATGCACTGGTGACCCAGGCAGACGCCAAGAACAGGGATTTTGCCTGCACACCTTTCAATTGCGCTCATGGAAATGCCTGCATCTTCGGGCCTTTTGGGGCCAGGGCTGACCACCAGGCCGGCAGGCATGGGGTTCAAGGCCTCATCCACTGTTGCCGAGTCGTTACGAACAACCCTTACGGCAGCGCCGAGAATTTTAAGGTATTGAACCAAGTTGTAGGTGAATGAGTCGTAGTTGTCTATCATGAGTATCATGGCTTATCCCTCTGCATTTAATCCGTTATGAAACAAGCTCAATGGCTCTGTGAATGGCCCCGGCCTTGTTTATTGATTCAGCGTTTTCGGATTCCGGGTCAGAATCCGCCACAATGCCTGCCCCTGCCCGCACCGTGCAGATATTGTTCTCAATGCTTGCCGTGCGTATGGTGATGGCAAAATCCATGTTGCCGGTAAAGGAAAAATAGCCCACAGCCCCGCCGTAAGGCCCGCGGGGAGAGTCCTCCAGTTCAGCAATTATCTCCATTGCCCTTACCTTTGGTGCGCCGGAAAGGGTTCCCGCAGGAAAGGTGGCTGCCAGCAAATCCCAGCCGTCATAGGCAGAATCCAGATCGCAGGCAATGTTGCTCACAAGGTGCATGACATGGGAATATCTCTCCACAAACATGAGATCCGTAACCTGAACCGTGCCTGTTATTGCCACCCTGCCCAGGTCGTTTCTGCCCAAATCAACAAGCATAAGGTGCTCTGCCTTTTCCTTTGGGTCAGCCAAAAGCTCGTCAGCAAGCGCCCTGTCCTCCTGCTGGGTTTGCCCCCGCCTGCGGGTTCCGGCAATGGGCCGCAGGGTTGCCATCCGGTTTTCCAGGCGCACCATTGTTTCCGGCGAGCTTCCCACAAGGGCACCATCCCCTGTTTCCAGGTAAAACATATAGGGAGATGGGTTTACAAAGCGCATTGCCCGATAAAGGCTTGCCGGGTCCGGCGAAGGCTCGCACACAAAGGACTGGCTGATGACAGTCTGAATCACATCCCCTGCCTTTATATATTCCTTTATGCGCCCGACATTTTTTTTGTAGATTGCCTCATCATCTTTCGGGACAAGGCGGCCAGGTTTTTGCCTGGATGCATCTTCAACAGGCACAGGCCCGGAAAGGGTTTTCAGCATTTTTTCCAGCCTTTTCCGGGCATCTGCATAAGCCTGTTTAGGATCAACGCCCTTTTCCAGAAAAACATGGGCCAGCAAAGTAAGTGTGTGGCGCACATTGTCAAAGATATAAAGCTCGTCAGTTACAATGAAATGTGCAAGGGGCTTATCCGGCGGCAGTTTGTGGGCAATGCGCTCGAAAAAGGAAACCATTTCATAGGTGAGATAGCCCACCATGCCGCCCCAGAAGCGGGGAAGCTGGGGCAGAGTGACCGGCCTGTAAGGTCTCATCACCTGGCGCAGAATTTCCAGCGGCCTGCCGTTGTGGGCGATTTTCCTGGTCTGCCCGCCCTCTTCCACACAAACCTCATCTGCAAAAACCTTTACCTGGCAGCGGGCCGAGCCGCCCAGAAAACTGTAACGGCCCCAGCGCTCGCCGCCCTCAACGCTCTCCAAAAGAAAAAGGGGCTTTCCCTTTTGGGCGTGCAGAAGAAGAACGCTGACAGGCGTGATTGTATCTGCCAGAACTTCCATGCACACGGGAATGCAGTTGCCCTTTTGGGCCATTTCCACAAATTTGTCTTGAGAAGGATAAGAGGAAAGTATCATGAGCGGCACACCTCCGGGCAGCCGGGGTTCACAACCTCCACGATTCGCCTTATATCATTTGCCAGGGCTGAAAACTGCTCCGGGTAAAGGCTCTGACCCCCGTCAGACAAGGCCTCGTGGGGCGCATGATGAACCTCTATCATCAGTCCGTGAACCCCCACCGCTGCTGCGGCCAGGGATAGCGGCCCCACCTGCTCCCTGTGTCCGGCAGCATGGGAGGGGTCTGCAATAACAGGCAGATGGCTCTCCTTTTTCACCACAGGCACGGCGGAGAGATCTAAAGTATTGCGGCTGTGCACTGCAAAGGTTCTCAAGCCCCTTTCGCACAGCACCACCTGGGGGTTTCCGGCCTCCATTATGTATTCGGCTGCCATGAGCCATTCATCTATGGTGGATGACATTCCCCTTTTTAGCATAACGGGTTTAGCGCAATGCCCGGCCCGGCGCAAAAGGGAAAAGTTCTGCATATTGCGCGCACCTATCTGAATCATGTCCGCGTAATGCTCCACCATGTCAAATTCAGTAGAATCCATTGCCTCTGTTACAATGCGAAGCCCGGTTTTCTCCCTGACTTTGGCAAGAATTTTAAGCCCCTCCTCGCCAAGTCCCTGAAAGGCATAGGGGGAAGTGCGCGGCTTGAAGGCCCCGCCCCGGAAAATCAAGGCCCCTGCATCCTTCACCTTTTGGGCGATTGTCATGGCCTGCTCCAAACTCTCCACAGCGCAGGGGCCTGCAATAAGGGTGAAGTGGCCGTTTCCCAAAGGCACGCCGCCCACATCCACAACCGTATCCTGGGCCTTTACCTCTCGGCTTACAAGCTTGTAGGGCCTTGTTACGGGTATGGCCTCCTGCACGCCTGGCAGGGAAAGAAAATGCCCCCTGTCCACAGGCCCCTTGTTGTAGAGGATCCCAATGGCAACGCGCATTCCGCCGGGAATGGGCCTTGGAGTGCAGCCAAGCTTTTCCACGGCTGCCATCACAGCATCAATCTGCTCTTTTGTTGCATCCTTGTGCATTACCAGAAGCATGGGAAAATCTCCCTGGAGCCAAATTTTGCTCCCCTTGTGGCAAAAACAAAGGGCCGGGGCGTTTTTTTCGCCCACAGCCCTTAAAAAATAAAAAAAGGACCGCAGGCCTTGTTAGGTGACCCGCGATCCTTTGCTCGCCTGTTATGTGGATATTATCAGCGCAGCAGCGAACCTAAAGGGCACCTCCCCATGGGCCACCACCAGAGCCAAGCCACAAACACGCTCTTTAAGTTATGGACTGCCGACATGGGAAGTTGCTCCAAAAAGTTGAAATTAACAGCTTCATTTTCAAATAAGGAAAAGGCCCTGGCTTTGTCAAGCTCTTTTTTTTGCAGCCTAAAAAAACTTCTTTCCCGCACTGCCCCAAAAAACCATCTTGCCGGGCCATTTTTGTAGGTACAATGCACTACCTTATCCGGCAACCACCTTTAAAATGTCCTCCTTGCCCAGAATTCCCACAAGTTTTTTGCCATCCACCACGGGCAGGGTGTGGAACTTTTTTTCCACCATGAGCGTTGCTGCATCTTCGATCGTGGCATTTGGGCTTACGGTTACAACCTTTGTTGTCATGGCCTTTTCCACGGTTACCGCAGCCATCTTGCCAAGCTCTCTTTCTATGTCCGACTGGCTGCGAAGCGGAATAAGCCCGTCCAGCAAAGTGAAAATGCTTGGCAGTGGAAAGCGCTTTTGGGCGGTTATGAGATCGCTCTGGCAGAGGATGCCAAGGATTTTTCCGTCTCCATCCAACACAGGAGCGCCGTTTATGTGGTTTTCCAGCAGTATTTTGGCTGCCTGGGTGACCCCCGTATCCGGGGCAAGGGTTATCACCTCTGTTGTCATTATGTCTTTTACCAGTTTCACGGTTTTGGCTCCTTGAAAAATATTGTGCGCGAATAAAGCTCCAAGGGTGCAGACAGTGCTAAAGGATTTTTATTCGGGAAGCAGGTCGTAATAATAAAGCATGGCGTCAGACCGGGTGAATATGCCTATGAGCTTGCCGTTTTCCACCACGGGAATTCGCCCTATGTCGTACTTGACCATCAGGCGGGCAGCGCGGGGAACGCTCATGTCCGGCGGAGCGGTAAAAATGTTGCGGGCCATGAAAGCCTTTACCGGCTGCTTTTTCTGCGAGCCGCTCTTGGCCTTTTCCACATCGCGGATGGACAAAATGCCCACAAGAACGCCGTCATCCACAACAGGCATACCGGAAAAACCCCGTTCTTTGAGTATCCGGGCCGCCTCCTCCATAGTGGTTTCCGGGCTAAAGCTCTCCACAGGAAAGCTCATCAGATCGCCTATTTGAACCACGCTGCGGCGGTTGTCCTTCAAAAGCTCCAACACCCATTCCTGAACACCGGCAGGGTTGTCCACATCCTTTAACATGGCAGAGCCTGCCGAGGGGTGGCCACCGCCGCCCATGACCCGCATCATGGCTCCCACATCAATGCTTTCCACACCGGAGCGGCCTATCACAATGGAGCGCTTCTGCTCAATATCCGTGAAAATGCCAAAGGCTGCATCCACATTCAAAATATCTCTGGCCATGTGCACCACAAGGGAAAGGCCGTAGGCATGGCCGGTAAGCTCCAACTGGCAAAGGGCTATGGCATGGCCGTTGACCTTTATGCGCTGGGCCTTGCCAATCATCTCGTTTAGAAGGTCTTTTTGCTTTGGCCCGTAGGCCGGGCGCAGAAAGTTCTCCAAAACATCAAGCTCGCCGTGGTTTTCAAGCAGATAGCCCACAGCATGGGCATCGCGGGAAGTGGTGGAAGGAAAGGTGAGGTTTCCGGTATCCTCATAAATGCCTGCCAGAAAAAGCGTGGCCTGCATGGGGGTAATGGCCTTCCCATTTTCCCTCAACTCCTCCACAAGCAGGGTGGTGCAGGCCCCGACAGAAGCCTCGCACTCAAAAACCGGGGCCATATCAGTTTCGGCGCCGTGGTGATCCCACACATGCACCTTGCCCACCTTGCCCTTTAGTGCGCTTAACTTGTCTATGCGTTTCCATTGGTTGGTATCCACCACAAAAAGGTTGTCAACCTTGGCGCTTGTCACCTCTTTGGCAGATGCAAAGGTGAAAAGATCTTTGTGGATGGATAAAAAAGCCTTCACATTGGGATTTACACGGGTGGGAAGCACCAGCTTTGCCTGGGGATGAAGCAGCCCGCAGGCCACCAGGGAGGCCAGCGCATCAAAGTCTGTGCTGTTGTGGGTGGTTACAGCGTCCAAGGCAGCCCCATATAGCATTTCAGAAGTGCTTTTGTTTGCTTATAGCATTGCCTTTATGACAGTGTAAAGGGAAAAGCCCGGCGCTAAATCGTGAGCCTTAAAGCCAGGGGAAAGCAGGAACGGGCTGCAAATTTTAAGGTTTCATGCGGCAGGCGGATGACCGGCGCACTTCAACCCTGCCAGGTTTTTGAACCCATTGTGAAAAGAGGGCTTAAAAAAGGCAGGAAAAGCAGCAAATACCAGGACTCAAACCCTGCCTGCCCAAAGCCGCCAAAGGCCCATACAGCCCAGGCCATTGAAACTGCAAAGGCTGCGTAAAAGGGCAGCATGAGCTTATAGTAGCGCGTTGAAGGATGCTGCCAGGGAGCCAGAAAAAAAGCTCCGGCCATTGCCCCGGCAAACAGCACAAGGCCTGCAATGCCGCTTGCCGTTTTGCCCTGAAAAAGAAAAACAACAGCCAAAATCCCCACCCAAAGGAAGGAGCCTGACCAGCCGCCTATCCAGCCCAGCCTTTCTCCGGTTCTTTTCTTCATGCCCCCACCTCCTGTATTTGCCTGACAGAAGTTTATGAAAAAAAGCCTATTTTGAAAAACCAAGGGATTTTGCCGCCACCTTCTTCATTATTTCATTTGTGCCTGCAAATATTTTGAATACCCGCAGATCCCGAAATGTCCTCACAACCGGGCAGGCCTCTGTTGTGGCTTCAAGACCAATAAGGTCCAGGCATTGGGATACCACCCGGTTTGCCATTTCCGAGGCCCAGTATTTGGCCATGCAGACCCTTGCGGTGTCGTCTTTGCCAGCCATGTGCTCAAGCACCAGTTTTTCCACGAAAACCCTGGCCAGTTCCGCCTCGGTTGTCATCTCCACAAGGGCAAAGGACTCTGCCTGGGACAAAGGCCCTTTGGCTTGATGCTTTAAAATCTCAATGGTCTGCTCCAAGGCGAACTTTGCCTTGCAGGCTGCCAGAACCGCCACAAGCAGGCGCTCCTGGGCGAGCTTTTCCATGAGCATTGAAAACCCTGCCCCCTTTTTGCCGAGCAGGTTTTGAAGGGGAACCTTGCAGTTCTGATAATACAGTTCCGCAGTGTCCTGGCTGTGAACCCCAAGCTTGTTGGCCGGCCTGCCCCTTGAAAAGCCTTCAAACCCGCTTTCCACCAGATAAAGGGAGACAGAAGCGTGCCTGTTTTCGCAAAGGGGGTCTCTTGCGGCAGTAACCACCAGATCGCAGGAAAGCCCGTTGGAAATGAAGGTCTTTACTCCATTGAGATGAACAAATCCTTCCTTTTCCTCGGCAGAAAGGCTCATGGAAGCCAGATCGCTGCCTGCATCCGGCTCTGTCATGGCCACAGCGGCAACAATGTCGCCGCTCACACATCCTGGCAGGTATTTTTCCTTCTGCTGCCTGCTGCCGTAAGAGGCAATGTAGGGAACAACAATATCACTGTGCAGAAAGGCATCCAGGCCGTAATGGTTGGTTTTGGCCATTTCCTCAAGCGCGATTATGGAATAGAGGAAATCGCCTCCCATACCGCCATAGCAGGAATCTGCCCAGGTGCACAAAAAGCCCTCCTGGCCCATCGCTTTCCATATCTGGCGGTCAACAATGCCGTCCTTTTCCCATTTTTCCACATGGGGGGCCACCTTCTTCTGGCAGAAGTCCCTTATTCTCTCCCTAAAAAGAAGGTGCTCTTTGGTGTAAGGAAGAATTTCCACAAAAGCCCCTCCCCTTACCACTGGCCCACGCCGCGGCGGATAAGCTCGTTGGCGATGAGAATGCGCCGGACCTCTGAAGTGCCTGCGCCTATTTCGTAGAGCTTGGCATCCCTATAAAAACGGTTGATGGGATACTCTGTTGTGTAGCCGTAGCCGCCATGAATCTGAACAGACTGATCAACAGCCCTGGAAACGGCTTCCGCTGTATAAAGAATTGCCGCGGCTGCCAGCTTGTGCAAGTCCGTTCCCTTGCCGCCCTCGCGGGATTTGTGGGCCAGGGCGCAGGCCCGGTAGATAAGACCCCTTGCAGCCTCAAGCTCTGTGTACATATCGGCAAGCTTTGCCTTGATGAGCTGAAAATCGCAGATGGGCCTGCCAAACTGCTGCCGCTTGCGGCTGTAATCAAGGGCAAGCTCAAGGGCAGCACTTCCAATTCCAAGGCAAAGGGCCGCGACAATGATGCGCTCCGCATCCAGCCCGTTCATCATGACCCGGACGCCCTCATCCGCCTTGCCAAGAATGTTTTTGGCAGGCACCCTTGCATTGTTGAAAAAAAGCTCGCCGGTTGGCGAGCCGTGATGCCCCATTTTTTCAATTTTTCGGGAAACGCCAAAGCCAGGTGTATCCTTTTCCACAATAAATGCGGTTATCCCCCTTGAGCCTTTGGAAACATCCGTCTTGGCATAAACAAGGGCAATGTCTGCAATGGGCGCGTTGGTGATAAAGGTTTTGCTCCCATTGAGAATATAAAAGTCGCCTTCTTTTTGGGTTGAAGTGGAAATTCCCACAGCGTCCGAGCCAGCACCCGGCTCGGTAAGCCCCATGCAGCCGATGAGCGCCCCGGAGCAAAGGCCCGGCAGATAAAGGCTTTTCTGCTCCGGGTTGCCGTTTGCCTCCAGGTTGTGGGCGCAAAGGTTTGCATGGGCGCAGTAGCTAAGCCCCACAGCCGGGCTGACGCGGCCCATCTGCTCGGCAGCCAGCACACTGGCAAAAAAGTCCATGCCCTCGCCGCCATATTCCTGGGAAACGGAAAGGCCCAAAAACCCAAGCTCCCCAAGCTTTTTCCAAAGCCCTGGAGGAAAGCTGTCCGTGCGATCCATTTCCTCGCAAAATGGCCCTACCTCTTTTTCCATGAATTCCCGGACATGGGTCCGAACCATTATATGCTCGCGGTCCAGATCAAAGTTCATAGCATCTCCATTGATGTTTTTGGCGGGCATACCGCCCCGGTTTTCTTGTAATGCGCTCTTTTCAGCCAGAGGTAGCAGGTTTTTTGTTTTGCGCCTTTTTCAGTTCGCTGGCCCGCTTTTCAAGCTTTTTGCTTATAACCAGCAAATCCTGCTCCAGAATATCCAGCTCCTTTTTGCTCTGGGCAATCTGGTCAAATTTACCTTTGATGTAGGCAAGGCTTTTTTCAATCTGGGCAAGCTCGCTTTTTGGTTCATCGGCAAGGCCTATCATCTCTGCAATTTCATCAAGGGAAAAACCAAAGCGCTTGCCCCGCAGAATAAGCTTCATGCGGGCCTTGTTGCGGGAGGAGTAAACGCGCTGGTTGCCCTTTGTGCGCTCCGGCGAAATAAGCCCCTTTTCCTCATAAAAACGAATTGTTGATGGGCTTATCTCCAACAGGGCCGCAAGCTGGGAAATGGTATAGGTCTTTGCCTTTTCCAAAGCTTCGCGGGTATTTTGTCTGCTTTGGGCGGATTTCATGGAGTCGCCAATTGTTAAAGTTAACTTTAACTTTAATACATACCCGGCCTTGCCCTGTCAAAAGAAAAAAGAGGCCCTTCAACCGGACTGGCAGGCCAGGATTGGGGGTCTCTTGGCTGACAATGCCTGAATTTAATGCCGACTGGCCGTCAAGGCAAAAAGCCGCCTGCTTGACGCGGCAAGGCTCCTGATGTTAATAAAAACTGTCCCAAAGACCGTTTAAAAAGGGTTTTCAGGGGCCTTTCGGGAATTTTTCCCTAACCTTTAGTGATTATGATGTGGGTGCGGCAGCCTTTGATTTGGTCTGCGGACCCTTTCACCTGAAGCCATAAATGCAAAAATACCAACATACCCTGGCAGATACAGCCCGGTGCTCCGGCATAGGGATGCATTCAGGCAAGGAGGTTCACCTGTGCATCCGCCCTGCCCCTCCCAATCACGGCATCCGCTTCCGCCGCTCGGATCTGCCCAACAGCCCCACGGTCAGCGGCATTTTCCGCAATGTTGTGGATACCTCACTTGCCACGGTTTTAGGCTCGGAAGGCGTCATCATATCCACCATTGAGCACCTTATGGCCACCTTTGCAGGCCTTGGGGTGGATAACGCCCTGGTGGAGACAGACAGCTATGAGCTGCCCATAATGGATGGAAGCGCAAGGCATTTCACTGAGATGATTCTCATGGCAGGCCTTGCAAGCCAGGGTGCCTTGCGCGCTTATTTTACGGTCAACGATACCATTGAACACCGGCAGGGCGACCGTTGGGTCATCCTGCACCCGTCAGAACGCTTTGAAATTTCCTGCACCATCTCCTTTCCGCACCCTCTTATCAAAGAGCAGACCTTTTCTTTGGGCGTAACCCCAGAGGAATTCACGGCCCTTATAAGCCCGGCAAGGACCTTTGGCTTTCTGCACGAGGTGGATTATCTAAAACGATATGGATTTGCCAAGGGCGGCTCTCTGGAAAACGCAATTGTGGTTGATGAGACTTCCATTTTAAATGAGGATGGCCTTCGTTTTCCAGATGAATTTGTCCGGCACAAGATTCTGGACTGCCTTGGCGATTTTTCCCTCATCGGCATTCCCATACTGGGACGCATTGAAACTCACAAATCCGGCCACGCCTTTAACCACAGCTTTTTGGAGAAGTTCTTCTCTCAAAAGGACTGCTGGAGAACCCGCACTCTGGATTGAATTAGGCTTAAATTATGTTTGAAGCCGGTTTCAAGCCGGGTTTTTTAGCTTCAAGCTCCGCGGGTTTTAGCTTCTCCCGCCTTTGCCGACATCATGATTTACAGGCCATTTTGTCTGCTGACTGGCAAAAAGCCCGGCAGCTATTTTTTGCTCCAAAAACATCCCTTTGTTGCAGAGTTACAATATTTTGCTGCAAGCTTTGTGTTTAGTCTTTAAGCCGGGTTGCAAACATTATTTTGTACAGCCGCAGCAAAATTCGTGATATATTTTTAAAAGAGAAAAATCATATTTGCCTTTTTCCATAAAACCAGGGCCTTTGACATAAAAACAGGATTTTGCCACGCCGAGTTTTTATGATAAGGTAAGCCGCTTTTTCAAAAAAAGCCTGTCGGCTTTTTGCACGCGGCTTTTGGTACATGAAAGCTGAAAGTTCTTGCAGGAAAGCGTTGAGCCATGAAGTTCGCCAAAGCTCCAATCGTGATTTTTGCCTTTGCCTGCCTTCTTGTGGCAGGCCCGGCAACGGTTGCGGCCCAGAAGGCTCAGCTTACAGACATTGTCGTTACAAACACCCGTGATGATCTGCTTGTTTATCTCACCATAGAGGGCTGCTTCACCACCGAGATCGAGCAGGCAATTATGAGCGGTGCGCCCACAAAATTTCTTATTAATGTCACCCTCTCCCGAACCCGTGGCCTTTGGTTCAACGAAAAAATTGCGGATATCACCCTGGAGCACACAATAAAATACAATGTGTTGAAAAAGGAATTTACGGTCACAAGGACGGAAAAGCCCGACACCGTGCTGGTTACCCATTCCTTTTCAGAAGCAAAAAAGGCCATGGCCAATGTGGACAGTCTGGTGGTGGCCCCCCTTTCCCGTTTGGAGCGGGGCAAAAACTACCAGATCCGCTGCAAGGCCGAACTTGAAAAAGTGACTCTGCCACTTTATCTGCATTATGTGCTCTTTTTTGTTTCATACTGGAATTTTGAAACAGACTGGTATGCAATAAATTTTTATTACTGATTGCGAGTTTCCAAAAAACTTGTTTCCGGAAAAAAGCGTTACAACAGGCAGAAAAAAAGCTCCCCCCACAAAATCATAAAAAAGGAAACCGCCATGACTCCTGCAAGCATTGAGGCAATGGAAATACTCCGCAGCCCGGACCAGTTCCATTGGAGCCTGCTATTTGGGCTGGGCCTTGTAATGTGGGCCTACGCTGCCGAAATC
The DNA here is from genome assembly GCA_020060085.1 of Desulfobacterales bacterium. Classification (GTDB taxonomy): domain Bacteria; phylum Desulfobacterota; class Desulfobacteria; order Desulfobacterales; family Desulfatibacillaceae; genus JAGVAW01. The sequence continues at coordinate 9,086 of JAGVAW010000303.1, read as the reverse complement.
CGCGCTAAAAACTGGGATGCTGTTCTCATGGGTCTGCTGTTTTCCGCCGGTGAGATGATATGGGAGATGATAAACTCCCTTATATTGCATTTCACGGGGTTTGCGGGCCTTTGGACCACCCCTGGCGATACATCCTTTCTCATACTTTCGGGCATCAACATTGAAATCTTTCTGCTCTTCTCCTTGGCCGGAGTTGTCCTTGTAAAACTTCTGCAAACCTTTGATGATGCGCCAGACACAAAAATTCTCGGCCTTAACTACCGGGTTTTCATTCCCCTTGCCCTTGGGCTTTTTTCAACAGCCGTGGAATGCGCCCTTAACCGTGCAGGTGCCCTGGTATGGGTTTATCGTTTCTGGAACTGGCCGCACATCTGGATCATCCTTATAAATTACTGCCTGCCCTACTTTTTGTGCACATGGGGGCATTACAACATATCCAGACAGGGCAAGATTCGCATCTTCTGGATTTTGGCGGCTGTAAACATTGTTTTTTGGGTTGTGTTTGTAAATGTGCTGGGCTGGATATGAAAAAAGCCCTTCTGTAAAAGCATGGCGACAGGCTCACAGGCGCTTTTGCCAGCGTTTTCAGAGTGATGTAAGCCTGCTTGCAGACAACGGCAACTTCCAAAAGCCGGTACAATTATTTTTGGCTGCCTGCGGATAAATCCTGTCCTAATTCCCTTGCCCTTGTTGCAGTTGACCTGACTGCCCGGCGGCGTATATACAGCATACAGGGGCCGGACAGGAGGATAATCTTGATTTGCTATCATTTTCAGTTTGAAACCGGCCCCGGCCACAAGTTTGTGCTGGATGAGGAGTCCGAAACATCAGATGAGGCAGAACTGGCTGTTGTTGAACCCTGGCTTGCCCTGGAAAACTTCCAATGCGAATGCTGCACCATCAGGGCCAATGCCAGGCGCACCTGCCCTGCGGCGCTTTCTATTGTGCCGCTAGTTAAGGCCTTTGGCGGGCGCATTTCCTATGAAAGTATAAAGGTCACGGTGGAACGGGCGGAGGTAAAGATGTCTGCCCTCACATCGGTCCAGCAGGGCCTGCGCTCCCTGGCTGGCCTGCTGCTGGCCCTTTCCGCCTGCCCTGTCATGTGCCATCTGCGGCCCATGGCCTATTTTCATCTGCCCTTTGGAGACACCAAGAGCACGGTTTTCAGGGCGCTTGGAATGTATCTTACAGGCCAGTACCTCCGCAGCAGGCAGGGCAAGGAGCCGGACTGGGAATTAAAGGGCCTCTTGCACCTTTACGACATGATTCATGAGGTGAACATAAATCTGGCCAGCCGTATCCGCATGGCTTCAGAAAATGATGCCACTGTGAACTGTGTTATCATGCTGGACATATTCGGCTACGAAGTGGAAACAAGTTTAAGGGAAGACCTTGCGGAATTAAAGCCGCTGTTTGCCGCTTATCTTGAAGACAAATGAAAGCCCTTGGCCCATGAATGAAGGTATGGCCCCAAATGGAGACGGCAGACAAAGGAACAGGGATGCGACCCTTGAAAAAGGCGCAGCGGTTCTTGAAAAGCTCTCCGCAAACATAGGCAGGGTGATGCGCGGCCAAAAAGCATCTATCCGCAAGCTGCTTGCAGCCTTTGCAGGCGGAGGCCATGTTCTTCTGGAGGACTATCCCGGAACCGGAAAAACCACACTTGCCAAGGCTCTGGCCTTGTCTCTTACCGCATCTTTTTCCAGAATTCAGTTTACGCCGGATCTGCTGCCTTCGGATATCCTTGGGGTTTCGGTCTTCAACCCCAAAGATCAGGCCTTTGCCTTCCACAAAGGCCCCATCTTCACAAACATTCTTCTGGCCGATGAAATAAACAGGGCCTCGCCCAGAACCCAGTCCGCTCTTTTGGAAGCAATGGCCGAAGCCCAGGTCTCTGTTGACGGCAGGCTCATTGCCCTTAAAGATTTATTTTTTGTGGTGGCCACGCAAAATCCTGTGGAAACCGCAGGCACCTACCCCTTGCCCGAAGCCCAGATGGATCGTTTTGCCATGCGCTTTGGCCTTGGATATGTGGATGCGGAAACGGAAATGGCGGTTCTCACAGATCAGACCTTTGGTCATCCCATCCAGAATCTTGCCCCCTGTGCGGATCTGGCCGAAGCGGTGATCCTAAACCGCGCGGTCAGCCTTGTGAGGGTTTCTGATTCCATAAAACGCTACATGGTGGAGCTTGTCCGCAGCACCCGTCATGCAAAGGGCGTTGTCCTGGGGGCAGGCCCAAGGGCATCCCTGGCCCTGATGAAGGTGTGCCAAGCACTGGCACTTATGGATTCTTCAGACTTTGTCACCCCTGACCTCGTTCAGGAAATCGCTGTCTGCGTTATTGCCCATCGTCTTGTGCTGGACCCGCAGGCCCATTTTTCCGGGCTTACCGGACAGGAGGTGGTCAAAGAGATTCTTACTCTTGTGCCTGTTCCGAATTAGCCCTATTCTGGAGGCATCCCTTGCTTTTAAGGCGCTTTTTCTTCCGCATTTTCACGGCTGTCTGGAGAAGGGGCCGCTGGATAAGGCGGCGCTTTACGGATGCGGGCATTCTGATTCTGACAGTCTTTGTCATAAGCGGGCTTATCGGGTTGGATACCAAGCGCACCATGATCCATCAGGTCTTTGCCCTTTCCGGATCGCTGCTTGCTCTTTCTTTTCTCTGGTGGCGCTTCAAAAGCAGTATCGTTGTCTTGCGCAGCTTTCCGCCATACACCACTGCCGGAGAACCCGCCACTTATTCAATCCGCATTGAAAACCGCTCTACCCGCACAAAACGGGGCTTGATTCTGTTTGAAAATCTGGAATGGCAGCCCTTTGACCGCCAAGCCTTTTTGCAGGGGCCTGGCTGGAGAAAGCTGCCGGGCGCTTTTTTTTCGCGGATTTCCGGCTGGCCCAGGTTTTATTACCAGGCAAAAAATGCGGCAAACGCCTCTGCCCCCAGAATTGCCTTGCCTGTTTTAGAGCCGGGCGCTTCTGTTGTGGTCAAAGCCTCTGTTATGCCCATGTCCAGAGGGAGATTGCGCAGCAGGGGCTTGTGGGTGGGTCGGGCCGACCCAATGGGCCTGTTTTTGGGCCTTGACCGATTAGACGAGCCATCCGATTGCGTTGTTCTGCCCAGGCGCTATAAGGTGAGCGCACTTCAACTGCCCGGCACAAGACGGCTGCACAGGGGGGGATTGCATTTTGCCTTGAGTGTGGGCGAATCCGAGGAGTTCATTTCCTTGAGGGATTATCGCCCTGGCGACTCCAAGCGGCGCATACACTGGAAAAGCTTTGCCAAGCAGGGCCACCCGGTGGTTAAGGAATATGCAGAAGAGTACTTTGTGCGCCACGCCCTTGTGCTGGATACCTTTTACAATGAAGATGATTTTCGGCGCTTTGAGGAGGCTGTGAGCGTTGCGGCAAGTTTTGCCCAGAATATGCTCACACAGGACAGCCTGCTGGATTTTCTTTTTGTGGGGTCAAAAAGCTACTGTTTTTCGGCAGGACGGAGATTAGGGAATGTGGCTGGCATTCTGGAGGTTTTGGCATCCGTTGCCCCATGCAGGGAAAAACCCTTTGAGGTTCTTACCCGCAGTGTGCTTGACAGGGCCGCCCAGATGTCTGCCTGCATTCTGGTGCTGCTGGAATGGGATGCTCCGCGCCAAGAGCTTGTGGCAAGCCTGCGCGGCATAGGCATTCCGCTTAAGGTCCTTGTAATTTGCCAAGAGGATTTGCCCCCTCTGCAACCAGACCTCATTTCGGATGACCCCACCCAAATCATCAGGGTTGGCCCTGGGCAGGCCGCCAAGGTTCTGGCAAGCTTATGAGCACACCTCTTCTGCTTTCAGGCGCAGCACTGCTTTTTTGGGGTTTTGCAGCAGGTGTGCCCCTTCTTGGCCTTCTCATGGCCCTCTTTCTGGAAGGCTCCCGTTTTTCAAGGGCGCGGCTGAACCTTTCGGCAAAGGACTTCATACGCATTTCCGACCTTTGCGCCCTGCTTCTCATTCTTGTGGGCGTTCTGCTTTTTTTCACCCAGCCGCCCCGCACGGCAATGCTGATGATGTTCCAGTGGCTGGTGCTTCCCCTATTTATCCTTGTGGCTTTTCAGGCCTTCAGCGTCCGGGGCCGGGTGCCTTTGGGGACAGTCCTGTGGGGCGCAAGGGTCCTGGCTGGTGAAAAGGAGCAGGATTGGGGGCCTTCGGTGGATTTGTCCTGGCCCTTTTTGGCTCTGACTCTTTTTACTGCAATGGTGCCGGACTTGCGCCATCCAGCGGTTTTTTCAACCCTTTGGGCGCTGACTGCCTGGGCTTTATGGGCTAGGGTCCGGCATAAAAAAGCAAGGGCCGCCTGCGCTGGCCTGCTTGTGGCAGCCGGGCTTATGGGCTTTGTCGGCCAAAAGGGTCTGCATTCCTTCCAGCTTTATCTGGAGCAGGTTTCAATGCAGCTTCTGGAGCACTACTGGCAGCGGGGCCAGGACCCTTACCGATCCCTTACCGCCATAGGGGAAATGGGAAGAATCAAGCTCTCCCACGAAATCGCCTTCCGCATAAAACCAAACCAGAGCGCAAGAAAAGACTTTCTGCTACGGGAAGCCTCCCACAACATCTACCGCCGCGGTTTGTGGATGGGAAGCCACCCCCAGTTGACCCATGCAGACAGCATGACCGCCGATGGCCGCTGGCTTTTGGGGGAAAAGCGGCAGACAACCGGCAGCCTTTTGGTCAGCCAGCCCTTTCCCGGCAAACAGGGCTTGCTCAAGCTCCCTTCAGGTACACATACCATTGGCGGCCTTGATTCTGTGCATTTGCTTATAAACCAATTTGGAACAGTGCTTGCCACAGGTGTTTCCTCCCGCACGATTTACACTGTGGAATTCGGGCCGGAAACTTTTTTGGATTCGCCGCCCTATGAGCCGGATTTGAGGGTTGACGAAACCCAGGCACCGGGAGTTTTCAGGCTTGCAGAGGCCCTCAATCTTTCAGATCTCTCGCCAGAAGATGCATTTGGAGTGCTGGCCGCATATTTTGATGAGAACTTTACATACAGCCTGGTGCAGGCGGAGCAGACAAACAAGGACCGGGCCTTGCAGATTTTTCTTGAAGAGCGCCGCAGCGGGCACTGTGAATACTTTGCCACAGCAGCAGTGCTTCTTCTGCGGGCAGCTGGAATACCTGCAAGATACGCTGTGGGCTATATGGCCCACGAGCCGCCTGGAAAAGACGGCTGGCTTGCAGTGCGCAAAAGGCACGCCCACGCCTGGGCGCTTGCCTGGGTGGATGACAAATGGGTTGATGTTGATGTGACCCCCCCTATGTGGATGCTTTACGAAGCCCAAACCATGACTGCCTGGAACCGTTTTAGGGATATGGTTTCAGACGCGGTTTTTGCCGGTTTTTTGTGGCAACGCGAAGGTGGCATAAAAAAACTTTCGCCCATTATGATTGCCCTTGCAGTTTTGTTAACCCTTGTCCTTGTCTACCGCTTTGTCCGTGGCGCAAGGGTGAGCCTTGTTTTAAAGGAACGAGCCGATAAAAAACTTGCAGACAAAAGGGATTCGGCGCTGGACTCTCCATTTTTCAGGGTGGAGCAGCTCCTTGCACAAAAAGGATTTGTGCGGCCCGGCCACGAAACGCCTTGCGCATGGCTTGCACGCCTGCAAGCGGCAAATGCGCCTTTTGGTTTTGATGATCTTGCACCCATTGTGAAGCTGCATTACAGGCTGCGCTATGACCCGAAAGGCCTGCCTGAAAAGCAGCGTGCAAGGCTCTCCTGTAAGGTGGATGAATGGATCGCCTCAAACAGCAAATCATGACCAGCCACATGAAGAATCCTTAAAACGGAAAAAATCCTTCTTTACATCCCCATGCACACAAGTTAAAGAGGCCGGGCCGGAAAGGATTCAGGCCTTTGATATGGCTGCAATGGGCAAAAATTATGAATTCCAGGGTGTTGAAGGCAAATTTTCTTCTGCTTGTTGCAGCCCTTGTATGGGGGGCAACCTTTGTGGCCCAGAAACGGGGCATGGACACCATAGGGCCAATAGCCTTTACGGGCCTGCGCTTTCTTTTGGGTGCAGCCTGTCTGGCCCCCATTGCCTGGATGCAGATTAAAAACAGGAAGGCCCCATTTGCAGGCAGCGATCAAAAATGGATGCCGTTAAAAGGCATTCTGGCTGCTGGCCTTCTCATGTTTCTGGGAATAAATCTCCAGCAGATAGGCCTTGTTCACACAACAGCGGGCAAGGCAGGTTTCATTACCGGCCTTTATGTTGTCTTTGTTCCCATTCTCGGCCTTTTCTGGCGTCAAAAGGTGGGAGCCTGGGGATGGACCGGCATATTGCTGGCCCTGGCAGGCCTGTACTTTCTTTCCATGACAAGCTCCTTTGTGCTGGCTTATGGAGACAGCCTGATTTTGGCCTGCGCCTTTGCATGGGCAGGCCATGTGCTTGTGCTTGGGCATTTTTCCCCTAAAATGGACTCCTTTGTCCTGGCCTTTGGTCAGGCTGCCGTATGTGCGGTTTTAAGCCTTTTTGCGGCCTTCATTGTGGAGGACTTCTCTCTTGGCGACATCTGGCTGACCCGCTACTCCCTCTTTTTCGGAGGAGTGGCTTCAGTGGGCATCGGCTTTACCCTTCAGGTCATCGGGCAAAAGGATTCTCCTCCTGCTCACGCGGCTGTCATCCTTCAACTGGAAGCTGTTTTTGCAGCCTTTTTCGGCTGGCTTTTTCTTGCGGAGGTTATGAGCAGCAGATCTCTGCTTGGGGCTGCGCTCATGCTGACCGGAATGCTTGCAGCCCAGCTTGGAATTCTACGCCGCAAAACCGTGTGGATATCCGGGCAATAATCGCAGGCATTCCCTTTCCAATTATTGTTAGTCCTTGCAAATAAGCCGCAAAAAGTGTTAGCAAAAGCTGGTCGCCTTCTTTGACCAAGGAGTTAAGGAAAAACCAAACTTAACGGAGGAATTGTACAATGAAAAAGCTTTTTCTTGTTTTACTGTGCGTCCTTGTTGCAGCTCCACTTGTGATTGCGGCAGATGAAAAGCCTGTAATTGTGTTTGCCACGGATGCTACCTGGCCACCAATGGAGTTTGTTGGCGCAGACAAGCAGATTATCGGATTTTCCATTGACTACATGAATGCTGCCGGCGAGCTGGCAGGCTTCAAACCCGAATTTAGGGCTGTTGCCTGGGACGGAATTTTTGCAGGTCTGGGCGCAGGCAGGTATGACGCCATCTGCTCTTCGGTTTCCATTACTGAAGAGCGCCAAAAGGTCATGGACTTTTCCGAGCCTTACTTCAGGGTGCGCCAGGCTATTGTCGTGCCAATGGCCTCAACCGTGACAAGCCTTGAAGAGCTTAAGGGAAAGCGCGTTGGAAGCCAGATTTCCACAACAGGCACATTTGCGGTAAAGGCTGTGGAAGGCATTGAATCCAAAACTTACGATGAAGTGGGTCTGGCCATAGAGGATCTTTACAATGGGCGGATTGCTGCAGTGGTCTGCGATGATCCGGTTGCAGCCCAGTATGCCCTTAACAACGAAAAATATAAGGGCACTTTGAAGATAGCCGCAGTTATCGAGGCTGGCGAGGTGGAGTATTACGGAATCGCTGTGCGCAAGGGCAATGACAAGGTTTTGAACCTTGTCAACGAAGGTATCCGCATGGTCAAGGAGAGCGGCATTGACCAGCAACTCATGAAAAAGTGGATAAGCAACTAATCCCACTAAAAGGCCCGGAGGCAAAATGCTTCCGGGCCTTTTTTTTACGGAAAGGCGGCCAAAGCGTGCATAACGGCAACCTAAAGGTCACCAGAATCGAGATCGGAGACGGGGCGGCCATCCCCAGCCAGCGGGATGAGGGGCTTTTTACAGCATGGCGCATTTCCTTTATCCTGGCTCTAGGCACGCTGCTCTACCTTGTGATTTCCCAGCCGGAGCCATATTGGCGGCTTCTCAAGTTTCTGCCGGACGGCATTGTTGTAACCTTCAAGGTGACTGTATCATCCATTGCCCTTGCCATTGTAATCGGCCTTTTCACGGGTCTGGGCCGCTTGAGCCGCATACGGGCGATAAATCTTATTGCATCCACTTATGTTGAGGTGGTCCGGGGCATTCCGCTGCTGGTTCAGCTTTTTTATCTCTATTATGCCCTGGGCCGTTTTGTTGCCGTGCCGGATATGCTTGCCGCAATAATTGCCATGAGCTTCTGCTACGGAGCATACATGGGAGAGGTTTTTCGGGCTGGAATTGAATCCATTGACAAGGGCCAGACCGAGGCATCCATGTCTTTGGGTTTCAACCGCACCCAGACAATGTTTTTAGTGGTTCTGCCCCAAGCCTGGCGCACAATCCTGCCCCCGGTGGGCAACGAGTTTATCGCCCTTCTCAAGGACACATCCCTGGTGAGCATTCTTGCTGTTTCAGACCTTTTGCGCCGCGGGCGGGAGTTTGCATCGGAATCCTTTCTGTATTTTGAAACATACACGCTTGTGGCCCTCATTTACCTGCTCATCACCCTTATTTTATCCAAGCTTGTTAGCATAATGGAAGAAAGGCTGGGCAGGTATGACAGGCGCTAATCCCATTATCGAGATCAATGGCGTTTCAAAACTGTTCGGCGAGTTCCGCGCTTTGGACAATGTCTCCCTTTCCGTGGAGCCTGGGGAAAAGGTTGTCATCATAGGCCCGTCCGGTTCCGGCAAATCCACACTTCTGCGCACCATAAACAAGCTGGAGACCATCAGCGAAGGCTCCATAATGGTGGATGGGCATGACCTTTACGCACACGGGGTCAACATCAACAAGGTACGCATGGAAGTTGGCATGGTTTTCCAGAGCTTCAACCTTTTCCGCCACAAAACAGCCCTGGAAAATCTGACCCTTGCGCCAATAAAGCTGCGGAAAATATCAAAACAAGATGCCGAAAAAAAGGCAATGGAGCTGCTGACCAAGGTGGGCATAACAGAAAAAGCCAGCCGTTATCCTGCCCAGCTTTCCGGCGGCCAGCAGCAGAGGGTGGCCATTGCAAGGGCGCTTTCCATGAATCCAAAAATCATGCTCTTTGACGAACCCACCAGCGCCCTCGACCCGGAGATGATC
>JAGVAW010000135.1 GCA_020060085.1 Desulfobacterales bacterium | reverse complement strand
GGCCTATGACCGTTGTATGCAGCGACTGATACATATTGGGCTTGGGATGGCCGATGTAATCCTTGAACTTGTGGCCGATGGAGCGCCACATTCCGTGGATTATACCCAAGACCTCGTAGCAGTGGGCAACCGTGTCAACAATTATGCGGAATGCCACCAGATCGTAAACATCTTCAAAGGCAAGCCGTTGGCTTAACATTTTGCTGTAAATGCTGTAAAAATGCTTGAAGCGGCCCTTGACCTGGGCCTGGATTTGCGCCTGGGCCATTTTTTTTTCAATTATATCCCGGACAGTTAGGATATATTTTTCCCGCTCGTCTTTTCTGGCAGCAACAAGGCGCTCTATCTCGCGGTATTTTTTCGGGTCCAGGTGCATGAAGGCCAGGTCTTCAAGCTCCGTCTTTATCCAGTATATGCCAAGGCGGCTGGCAATGGGCGCATAAATATCCAGAGTTTCCTGGGCAATTCCAAGCTGGCGATCCTCCTTGTGGAACTGGAGGGTTCGCATATTGTGCAGCCTGTCCGCCAGTTTTATGAGAATCACCCGCAGGTCATTTGACATGGCCAGAATCATCTTGCGGATGCTCTCGGCCTGGCGCTCCTGGCTGGACTGAAAGGTAAGCTCGGAAATTTTTGTAACCCCCTCCACAAGGCTGGCCAGGGAAGGGCCGAAATCCTCGGCCAATTGTTCTATTGTGGTATGGGTATCCTCCACAACATCGTGAAGAAGGCCTGCTGCAATGCTGGTCTCATCCAGGCGCATATCCGCCAGAAGGCCCGCAACCTCCAGGGGGTGCAAAAGGTATGGCTCGCCGGAAAGACGCACCTGACCCTCATGAACCCGCGCCGAGTAAACATAGGCCCGGTTGATGATGTCAATGTCCGCTTCGGGGTGGTATAATAAAACCTTGTCGATTATGTCCTGGATTCGGATCATTTAATATGGCCCGCTCATGCTCCCATTTAATAGGCCTTGGCAAACACCACCCGTTGATTTGAGGCCTTGTCGCATACTATGCACCTGCCCTTTTGGGCATCGGTATTTTCCGGCACAAGCCTTATGGTCACGGTGAGATCATCCTTGATTTTTGCCTCGCATTGGGGCGAGCCGCACCAGTGGGCAAGGGCAAATCCGCCGTGGATTTCCGGCTTTTCGGCATTTTTGGGGGTGAACCAGGCGTAAAAGTCATCTTTGGAGTCAATGTCACGGGTGTTGGCTTCCCTATATGCTTTGGCCCTGTCAAAAAGATTGGCCTGGATTTCTTCGAGCATAATCGGCACTTCAGAGACAAAAATTTCCGTGTCCATTGACTGGCGCTCTGAAGGCGGCTTATCCCGCCGGGCCACAAAAACCGCATTCTGGGCAATGTCGCGCGGGCCTATTTCAACTCGTAGGGGTATGCCTTTTTTAATCCAGTCCCAGTTTTTGCCGCCCATGTCCCTGTCATCCACCTCAACGCGGATGTGGCCGTTAAGGTAGGGAATTGAGGAAAGCCTGCGGGAAAGCGTGCGGACAAATTCCAAAACAGCCTGATTGCTGTCCGGGTCCTTTAGGATGGGCATGAGCACAATGTGGGCCGGAGCAAGGCGCGGAGGCAGGACAAGGCCGTCATCATCGGAATGGGTCATAATCATGCCGCCTATCATGCGGGTGGATACCCCCCACGAGGTTGTCCATGCAAATTCCTCTGCCCCTTTTTCGGACTGGAAGCGGATGTTGCTGGCCTTTGCAAAGTTTTGGCCGAGAAAATGGGATGTTCCTGCCTGGAGCGCCTTGCAGTCCTGCATCATGGCTTCTATGCAAAAGGTGCTCTCTGCACCGGGAAAGCGCTCGGCAGCGGTTTTCTCTCCTGCCAGCACGGGCATGGCAAGCCAGTTTTCGGCAAAATCCCGGTACACCTCAAGCATCATGGCTGTGCGCTGTTTTGCCTCATCTGCGCTTGCGTGGGCCGTGTGGCCTTCCTGCCACAAAAACTCGCTGGTGCGCAAAAATATGCGGGTGCGCATTTCCCAGCGCACAACATTTGCCCACTGGTTTATGAGCACAGGCAGATCCCGGTAGGAATTGATCCAGCGGGAAAAAGCCTCGCCGATAATGGTTTCTGAAGTCGGCCTCACAATGTAAGGCTCTGTAAGAGGGCCGGCAGGAACCAGCCCGCCGTCAGGCCCGGCCTCAAGCCTGTGGTGGGTGACCACCGCGCATTCCTTGGCAAAACCCTCCACATGGGCTGCCTCGGCCTCCAGAAAGCGTAGGGGAATGAATATCGGGAAATAGGCATTTTTAACGCCCCTTTCCTTGAAGGCCCTGTCCAGCTCCTTTGTTATGTTCTCCCAAACCGCATAGCCCCAGGGCTTGATTATCATGCAGCCCCTTGCGGGCGAGTTTTCTGCCATGTCCGAAACCTTGACCACCTCCTGGTACCAGGCTGCGTAATCCTCCTGCCTTGTGGGGCTTATGGCGTTTTTTCCTTTTTTTGCCATGATTCTCCTTTTGCATTTAAAATAAAGAGTCTTCATTTTTAAATGATTACGAAAGCAAATT
>JAGVAW010000144.1 GCA_020060085.1 Desulfobacterales bacterium | reverse complement strand
CTTCTTCCCGGCAGGGGCCTTTAAAAAGATTGCAGGATAAGGGCAGAAATTTGCGGTTCAGCATGAAGGGCGCAAACAGGCAGAAGGCTGGCGGTCCTATTGGCTCCAGGCAAGGCCTGCCTCATACAGCATAAGGCGGTGCTGCACCTCTTCCATAAGCTCTTTGCCTGCCTTCATGGATTTAAGCAGTTCAATGGCCTCCTGCTGAACCCTGGCAGCCTGCTCAAAATCACCCGCCCGCGCAAGAACCGCTGCCTTTGTATCCAGAAAAAAGGCTGTCTGCGGGCAGAAGGAAGCCCCCTGAATAAGGCCAAGGGCCTCCTGTGCGTCCAGAATTTCCGGGTCTCTTACAGTTGCCTTGAGCCGGGCCAGGTTGATTATTATTTCGCAGTCTGTCGGGTCAAGCCTTGCGGCCTCCTTCATGGAAGCTTCGGCCATTGCATGGCGCTCAAGGTGGGCAAGGGCAATCCCCTTCCACAAAAGGGCAACAGAATTGCCGGTATCCTGCTCCCATGCCATTTCAAAGGCTTTTAAGGCTGTTTCATGCTGGCCGCCCTGCAGGTGTTTCTGGCCAAGGCCAATATAAAACCCGCTGTTGACTGCGCTTATCTGTATATGGCTCCAAATGGCTGCCCCAAGGCATAAAAACAGGAATACGGCCAGCAGGGGCGGGGTGCCGGGTTTCTGGCCCGAAACGGAAAATTGGCCTATTATCCCCTGGGCAATTTCCTTTACAATTTTTGTGTCCTGCCCGGCCTGGGCACCGATGTGGCCTGTATCCTGACCCTCAAAGGCCTCGACAAAAAGCAGTGGGCCGTCCTTTATTTTAAGATCAGGCAGATTTTCCTCGTAAGCAAGGCCCTTGTGCTTGATGGTTTTGTGCAGGGAGTCAAAAAAGTCCTGGGCAGGGATTCCAAGAATATAATAGGAGCCGGACCTGCGGCTGATGACCGCCAGAATGATGGCGCAGGCCAGGGCTGCAAAGGCAAAAAAACTTTCCTGATTAACAAGCCTCGGCCCGGCCAGATGCCTCCACAGGGCTGATGTGGTAATGGCAGCCACAGGAAGCATGGCCATGGCATAAAAAACCCGCACGGAGATGAGCAGGGGCACTCCACCAAGGGCCAGGCGCGTGAGCAAAAAAAGCCCGAAAAGGGCTGCAACCGCAACAAAAGATGGAACAAGATAAGCATACATACCCGGCACCATAACCAATCTCAATGCCTCTGTGCAAGAGCCATGCACCCTGCAAAAAAGATGACTTGCACCTTTGCCTCTCAAAAACCTTTGGGGCCATGGCACGATGATAAATGATATTGATTGGTTATCAAACGATTTATTGACTTTTGATTTAAAGTATGGTAGAAATTTATCCTTTATGGAGTATTGTTGCATAATGGGAATCAGGCCTTTATCGGCCCCAAAAGAGGAAAAGCCTGTACAGGCACTTCTGATGCCTTTGTCGTAAACTATGGTGTCATGCCATTGCAGCCGGATTGCGCCTTTGCCATGTTGGACAAAAAGGTACCGGGCCAGGCCCAAAACACCTTCATTCAAGCTTCTTGAAAAAGCAAATACACCGCCTTGACGGCTGGAATCGTTCCCTAAAAGAAGTCAGAGGCGCTAGCCCGCAGGGCAGGACGGCATGGAGAATGCCCATGGATGAAGCTAATCTTAAAAAGCGTGAGTTAAGGCAGGCTGCGCAGAAGCAGTTCGAGGCCCTGGGCAATGAGCAATACGAGCTAAAGAGCCAGGCCATTGCCGAAAGGCTTTTTGACTTTGCCAATTTTCAGGAATCACAGACCATTCTTTTATATGCCAGCCTGCCCACCGAGCCTGAATCCCGGCGCATACTTGAAGAATGCTTTTCTTTGGGCAAGGTGGTTCTTCTGCCCGTTACCCATCCCAAAACTTTCGAGCTTTTAAGCTTCCGCCTGGAAAAACCCGGCAACTCCCTGCGCCGGGGCGTCACGGGCCGCCAGGAGCCGGATCCACGCTTTTGCAAGTTTGTGCCTCTGGATTTTGTGGATCTTGCCATCATCCCAGGCCTTGTTTTTGATGAGAGGGGAGGCCGCATAGGCTATGGAACCGGCTGCTACGACAGACTCATTCCAGAGCTGCCCCCCACCACCCGCAAGGTGGCCCTGGCAATGGAGCATCAACTCGTCAGCCAGGTTCCCATGGAATCCCACGACCGCTTTGTGGACATCCTCATCACCGAAGACCGGGTCATTTACAAAATTTAAGATAACAGCCGTTTTTTTTGAGCGGCTTTAATGGAGGCACCATGAGCAAGCCCTCCTTTGCCATTGTGGGATGCGGAACTTTAGGCGCGGCCCTGGGACGGCTCCTTTTTCAGAAAGGCTATCCTGTTGCCGGTGTTGCCAGCAGGAGCATGGAATCTGCAAAGCGCCTGGGCAACATCCTTGAAACGGAAAATATAGGCACCACCCCCCACAACATAACAAAAAATGCAGACATTGTTTTTATAACCACAAGTGACAGCGCCATTGAGGAAGTCTGCAAGGCCATTGCCCTTGCCAGGGGTTTTAAAGATGGCGCAGTGGTGCTCCATTGCTCCGGAGCAGCATCATCCAAAATTCTTGATAGTGCGCGCAGCTTTGGGGCTTATGCAGGCTCCATGCACCCCTTGCAGAGCTTTGCCGGGGCAAGACCCGGCGTTAACCTTTTTGAGGGAATCCTTGTTTCCGTGGAGGGAGATGCCCCGGCCCTGGATATAGCCAGAACCATAGTGGCAGACCTTGGGGCAAACCATGCAAGGGTGAAGGCCGATGCAAAGGCCCTTTACCATGCTGCGGCAGTGGTGGCCTCCAATTATCTTGTAACCCTGCTGGACATGGCCTTTAGTCTGAACAAGGCCGCAGGCATAAGCGCAGAAGAATCCGTGCTTGGCCTCTTTCCCCTGATACAGGGAACTTTAGGCAACATAAAAACCCAGGGGATTCCAGATGCACTAACCGGCCCCATAGCCCGCGGAGATGTTACAACCATTGCCAGGCACATTGCGGATATGCAGGAAAAGGCCCCCGCTTTGTTGACCCTTTACAAAAGCCTTGGGCGGGCCACCGTGGATGTGGCCCTGGCAAAGGGCAGCCTGACCCAGGCCGGGGCAGATGAGCTGATAAGGCTGCTTGAAGCCTGAAAAGGGCCTACACACCCCTTCCCTTTTTCATTGCAGGGCAAACTCTATTTTTCTCTCCCAGGTTGTGCGTACTGGCCTGCCCTCCCTGGTGGGGGGGGAGAAGCGCCACTGGGTCACACTCTGAAGCACGGCATCTTCAAAAATGCCCTCCGGGTTTGCCTCCAGCACTTTTGGGTTTTGCACGGCCCCCTTTTCATCCACCACAAACTCCACCCTAACCCAGCCTTCTATGCCAAGCCTTCTGGCCCTGAAGGGGTAGATGGGCGGCACCGTATGAATGGCTGTGAGGGGAAAATCAAGCTCTCCGGGCAGAAAATCCATTTTTGGGGGGCCGTCTGGAGCCTGGGACATTGCAAAAAGGGAAAGCTGCGCCAAAGAAGGCAGGGACATATCCCCCTTTGTGGGGGCAAGCCTGGGGTTGACAGCAAAGTCCAGCCTGGGCCGGGAAAGTTCCGGCCTGGGCAGGGCAGCGCGCTTGACAGGCTCCGGCGGCTTTGTTTCCGGCTTTGGGGGAGGGCTTTCCCTCTGGCGTACAGGGCTTTCCGGCCTCTGGACGCGCACAACGGTTATGGGGTCATAAGGCTCAACAAGGCGGAGTTCAACAGGCTTTGACATCCAAAGGGGCAGCGCGCCGAAAAGAAAAAGGGTGAAAAGGCCTGCTGCTGCCAGGGCCACGGCCCAGAGGCCAAAAGTACTCCCTGGATTTTCCGGCAGCAATAGTGCGCTTATTTTGCCTGAATCGGCCAACTAAAAACCCTCCTGCTCAAGGCTTGCAGCAAGCGAAACACTTTTTGCGCCAGCCATGCGGGCAGCATCCATAACGGTTATCACCGTGCCTGTGCTGCTGTCTTTATCTGCAACCACAACCACCTGGCCTTCCGGGTTTTCAGCCATTGCCCGCTCAATGTTCACTCCCACAGCCCGTATATCTATCTGCCTTTTTTCCATGAAAACGCGGTTATCTGCTGTTATGCCCACAAGGATTGTGGCTTTTTCCTTGCTTGTCGCCGTGCCTGCAACGGGCCGGTGCACATCAATGCCCGTTTCCCGCACAAAGCTTGTGGTGACAAGAAAAAAGATTAGCAGAATAAAAACCATGTCAATAAGCGGCGCAATGTTTATATCCACAGTTTTGCGCAGCGACCTGCGGCTTTGGGCAATGTTTAACATGAGCTTTTCTCCCCGGCCGTCACAGCAAGATGCATGACCATGCGCGAAAGACGCATCTTTGCGTTTTGGGCGCGACTTTCCAGAAAGCCCTTCATATAAAGGCCCGGTATGGCTATAAGAAGCCCTGTCTTTGTAGTTACAAGGGCTTCGGAAATGCTTTTGCTCATGGCAGCAACATTGCCTGTTCCAAAGGCCATGAGCACATCAAAGGCCGCCATCATGCCAAGCACTGTTCCCAGAAGGCCAAGAAGCGGGGCAATACCTGCCAGAACCCCGATTGCAGCAAGGTGATCGAAAAGCCTTGCTGAAAGGCTTTTTTCTATTTCCTGCAAAATGCCCTTGTCAATTTTGGGGTCCCCTGTTCTGCGGGCCAGAAAAGGCTTTACCAGAAGGCTTGCCAGGCTGTGGGGGTTGGCATCCTTATCCGGCACGCCCTTTTCCACCCAAAGGCAGGCCTGGGCGCGGCCTTCATCCTGGCGGTTCATGCGGAAGAACCACAGGGCCTTGTAGGTTATGAGCAGACCCAGCACCACACAAAGAAGGCCCAAAGGGTACATGAGCGGCCCGCCGCTTTCAAAATGCTCTGCCGCCCCTGCCAGGGCATTGTAGAAGCCTGCGCCCATTGTCAGGCCTCCCGCTGTCCTGCAAGCTCGTTG
>JAGVAW010000033.1 GCA_020060085.1 Desulfobacterales bacterium | reverse complement strand
CTGGATGTGATGGATGCCTACCTTGAGGAAACAGCCGCCCTCATGGGGGCGGGCCACACCTTTGGCCCGGTGAGAAACGGCATTTATTTTGGCAACCCGCTTGAAACTGTTGAAGACCCCTTTTTTGGGGGCCAGGGGCCGCCCCGCACAGGCTGCGGGCTTTGCGGGGACTGTCTTTCGGGCTGCGGCAAGGGCGCAAAAAACACCCTGGACAAAAACTACCTGCACCTTGCCATGCGCAAGGGCGCAAAAATTTTCCCTGAAAGAAAGGCCGTAAAAATCGAGCCTTCCCCTGCGGGCGGCTACATTGTTCACACGGCCCATCCTGTGCGGCCTCTGCAAAAATGCCCGTCCTTTGCAGCCAAAAAGGTTTTTCTGGCTGCCGGGGTTTTGGGAACCCTTGAGCTTCTTTTTGCCTGCCGGGATACCTTTGGCACCCTTCCAGATATAAGCCCTGAACTTGGCAGGGTTGTCAGGACCAATTCCGAAGCCATAGTGGCCATTTTGTCCAGGGCCTCCAAGATTGATCTAACGCGAGGAACCGCAATTTCATCGGACTTTTACCCGGATGAGAACACCCACATCACCCAAAACCGCTTTCCAGAAGGCTTTGGCTTCATGAAATGGTATCTGGGGCCTCTTGCAGACAACCCGGACCCTGGCCGCCGCACCCGTCAGACCCTTTTGTCATTTGTTAAAAGCCCCTTTTCGGCAACCACAAGCTGGAGGGCAAAAAACTGGCGTCAGCGCATCTCCGTGCTCACGGTCATGCAGAGCATGGACAACCGCATTTCATTTGTATGGGAGCGCAGCAGGTGGCGGCCCTTTGGAATGGCCCTTCAGACAAAGCGGGAAGAGGCTGCCTGCGCCCCCACCTACCTGCCCGTGGCAAATGAGGCTGCAAGGGTTTATGCAAAGGTGGCCGAAGGCGTGCCCATGAATGTCCTTTCCGAGTCTGTGGGCAACCTGTCCACAACAGCTCACATTCTGGGCGGCTGCCACATGGGCCGCTCCCCCGCAGAAGGCGTTATTGATGCAAATCATCAGGTTTTCGGGTATCCGGGCCTGTTTGTGGTGGATGGCGCGGCTGTTTCCGCCAATGTGGGGGTAAATCCAAGCCTCACCATAACCGCAATGGCAGAAAGGGCCATGAGCAAACTCTAACCATGCCTTTTTTGGGGAGATAATCAGGATTCATGGAGCCAAAGTCCGGCGATTTTTTTAGTGTTCTGACACTAAATCTGCGCTTTGGCCTTGCAGATGACGGCCCCAACTGCTGGGACTGCCGCAAGGCAAGCCTGCCGGGCCTTTTTGCGGAATACGGGGCGGATTTTATCTGCACCCAGGAGACCAACGACTTTCAGGCCGGGCATCTGCACACCCTGTTGCCGGATTATGAAATGACGGGCCTGCGACAGCCTGCCCCGCGCTTTTGGCAGAACAACCTCATTTTTGCAAAAAAACCCTGGAAGCCCATAGCCCAAAGGCGCTTCTATTTAAGCCCCTTGCCGGACATACCCAGCCGCTTTAAAGGGAGCCGCTGGCCCCGCCAATGCTCTTTAGGGCTTTTTGAAAAAAGGGGAAAAACCCTTGTTGTGGCAGTTACCCACCTGGATTTTGACAGCGCCGTTCAAGCCCAAAGCGCCCTTGTTTTGATAGATGCCCTTAAAAAATTTGCCCCGCCCGACACCCCCGTGCTGCTCACCGGCGATTTCAATGCCAGGCCCAACAGCCCTGTCCACAACCTGCTTTTGGGCAAGGGGCCGGAAAGCCCCCCTGGCATTATTCCATTTAAGGATGTTTTTGCAGATAATGATATGCAGGGAACCCATCACGGCTTCACAGGCCGGGCAGACCGGGAAAAGGGCCGCATTGACTGGATTTTGCACAGGGGCGGGCTTGTGGTTGAAAAAACCCTCATCATTGAAAAGCAGTTTGGGGACTTCTTTCCGTCAGATCATTTTCCGGTATGGGCGCTCTTTTCCCTTAACAACACAATCTATTGATTTTCTTCCTTATCCTTGTAGCGCTGCTGAATGGAGCGCAAAACATCCAGAGACCCGAAAAAAAGCTCCACAAGCTCCGGGTCAAACTGGGTTCCGGAGCCTTGCTCAATGGCGTCAAGGGTCTGCTTTTCTGTCCAGGCCTCCTTGTAAACCCGCTTGGATGAAAGGGCGTCATAAACATCGCACAAGCTTACAATTCTTCCAAGAAGCGGAATTTCCTCGCCCTTTTTGCCGACAGGCCTGCCATCAGGCAGAATATGCCCGGCAAGGGGCAGGCCGGTGTCCACAGCCACATGGCCCGGATACCCATTGCCGTCCCAGCGCTCGTGGTGGTTCAAGGCCACAAGGCTGGCAGCCTCGTCAAAGTCCGACTGGGGATCAAGAAAAAGCCGCGCCCCTAACACCGTGTGCTGCTTCATTATTTCAAACTCGTCCTTTTCAAAGCGGCCCGGTTTTTTAAGTATAAGATCGCTTATGGCCACCTTGCCCACATCGTGGAGCATGGCTGCCATGCGTATGCTGTCTCTGGCCCTGGCAAACGCATCCGGGTTTTCACCGCGCTTGGCGGCCCAGCGCTCGTAAAGCTCCAGGCTGTATGCCCCCACCCGGTTTACATGGGCACCTGTCTCCTTGGGATCGCGCATTTCGGCCATGCTTATCATGCGCAGCAACAGCGCACGGGTCATTTGGGCGCGCTCCAAAGCCACTGCGGCAATGCCCCCGAAATGGCTCATCACCTGCTGATCCTCCTGGCCAAAAGGACAGACCTTGCCGCTGGCATCCTGGCTGTTGATTATCTGAAGAACGCCAAGAAGGTTGCCCCTGCTGTTTTTAAGGGGTAGTGTGAGCATGGATCCTGTGCGGTATCCGGCTTTTGAATCAAAGGACTTGTCAAAGCCGTAGGGCGCTTCCGGCGGTATGGCGTGGGCATCTTCAATGGCCAGGGGCTTGCCGGTGACAGCCACAAAGCCGGCAAGGCTCTTTGTGTCAACAGGAAGGGAAAATGTGCTATAAATAAGCTTTTCGCTGGGACCCAGGCGTTTTTGCAGGGTGTCGTTCTGGGTGTAGGTGAAGCGGAGCATATTGTCCTGGCGGATGTAAATTGAGCCTGCATCCGCATTCACAAAACGCCGGGCCTGGGTGAGAATGGCCTCCATGAGCACATCCAAATCCTGAACCTGGTTCAAGTCCACCCCCAGGCGTCCAAGTGCCTGAATTTTTTCCTGTTGGCTCATCATGGCAACAAATTCCTTGTTGGAAAAAGGCTAGTCAGTCGCCCCAGTGGGGACGGGTTTCCATCCAGGCTTCCATTTCCTGCTCCAGCCAGCCCGAAAGACCTGGCTCAAGATAGAACCTGGGCTGCAAAAGGTCGTCATCGGGCTTCACAACCCCGGTGCTTCTGGCAATTTGTTCAAGCCGCGTACCTGGGTACACACGAATGCCACAGGTTATCTTGCAATGATCCAGCTCCAGGGAGTCTGCAAATTCAAGGCTTTGGGCAACGGTCTGCCTGTTTTCGCCCGGCCCGCCCAAAAGAAGAAATCCCTGGCATCGAATGCCGTGTTTTTTAAAAAGGTTTCGGGCCTGGCGGATGTCATCAAGGCCAAACTTTTTGTTAAAGGCCTTTAGCATAGAGGGGCTGCCGCTTTCAAAGCCCAGGCTAACCCCTGTGCAGCCTGCGGCTGCCATTGCCAAAACAAGCTCTTCGCTGATTCCGGCAGGATAAACAATTGCCATCCAGGAAATGTCCAACCTGGCCCCGGCCATTTCCCTGCACAGCTTCAGCGCGTAAGATTCCGGCAGGTTGAAGGTGTTGTCCACAAAAAAGAATTGTTTAAACCCAGCCTTGCTCCATTGGCTCAAGGCCTCAACCACACTTGATGAATCCCGTTTTCGGATTAAAGTTCCCTCAATGACAGGCGTGGAGCAATAGGAGCATTTCAAGGGGCAGCCCCGCCGCGTTTGAATTGGCACCCAAAGAGGGGGGCCTCCTGCAATAGGGTTTACAGCAAGGTCTGATCCTGGCAGCGGCAGCGGCCAGCCGTCCAAATTCCTTTCGCGAAAAGGCCTGCTCCCCTGCGGGTCCTGCGGCCGATGCAGGCCGGCAATGCCGTCAAACCCCTGCCTGCGCTCAAACCTTGCCAGCATTTCCACAAAGGGGGCCTCCCCGTCACCGGCAATGCCAAAATCAGCTCCCAGCCACAAAAGGGCGGCGCGAGGATACATGGTATAACCCGCGCCGCCAAGCACAATGGGCGCATCTGTATATTCTCGGCAAAAGCCTATGGCATTCCGGACAGGTTTCAACAAAAAGGACGGATTTTTTGCATTCTGGTCGTCAATGTTGCGGACGGAAAAACCGATAATATCCGGCTGAAGG
>JAGVAW010000255.1 GCA_020060085.1 Desulfobacterales bacterium | reverse complement strand
TCTGTGGACCTCCGGACCCGATCTGGACTGGGTGCCGGCTGCCTACAAAATCAAAGCCCGTAACGGCAAGATCTACAACCGCATGACCACCGTCGAAGGTCTGTTCACCTCTGGTGACGGCGTTGGCTGTTCCGGCCACAAGTTCTCTTCGGGCTCCCACGCCGAAGGCCGCCTCTGCGCCAAGTCCATGGTACAGTGGGTGCGCGACCACGCCGGTTTCAAGCCCACCCTGGCCCAGACCAAGGAAGAGCTTGTTGACCTGGTTTACCGTCCCGTGCGTCTGTACAACGACAACTATCAGTACACCACAGCCCAGGACATCAACCCCAACTACATCAAGCCCTCCGGAATGGCCCTTCGCCTTATGAAGGCCACCAACGAGTACGGCGCAGGCACAGCCACCTACTACCAGACATCTTCCAAGTCTCTGGAAATCATCATGGATATGCTCCAGGTGATGCGCGAAGACTCCAAGAAGCTGGGAGCAGGCGATCTGCATGAGCTTATGCGTGCATGGGAAATCTATCACCGCATCTGGACTGTGGAAGCACACCTGCGCCACATCCAGTTCCGTAAAGAAACCCGCTACCCGGGCTTCTACTATCAGGCCGACTATCCGGGCCAGGATGATGCCAACTGGTTCTGCTTCGTGAACTCGAAGTATGATCCCAAGGCTGGCAAGTGGGATGTGTTCAAGAAGGATTACATCAAGATCATCCCATAAGAAGCAATGAAATCCTGACGGGTCCTTGAAAACGCCTCCAGGTGCCGAGTGTTTGGCGGCGCCTGGAGGTTTTTCTTGATTTAAGGGCCTGTTTTGGCGAGCTTTTTTAAGATGATTGCAAAACCGGCAAGGCCGCTGTTGCCCCTTAACGGATTATGGCGCAAGGCAGGCCTAAAACTGATGCCAAAAAGGTTTTGCAGCCTCCTCTTTTCGCGACCGGCGCAACAGAAGCTGTTTTTTGTTGCGCCGGTCCGGTATGGACTTCCAATAAATGGAGGAATAAATGACCGATAATCAAGCTGCGGCTCGTGCCAGCGATAGCATTTTGGTGGTTGGAGGCGGGATCAGCGGTTTGACAGCGGCTATTGAAGCTGCCGAGGTGGGCTACGAGGTTTTCATCGTGGAATCCAAGCCTTCCCTGGGCGGCCGTGTGGCTCAGTTGAAC
The DNA here is from genome assembly GCA_020060085.1 of Desulfobacterales bacterium. Lineage (GTDB taxonomy): Bacteria > Desulfobacterota > Desulfobacteria > Desulfobacterales > Desulfatibacillaceae > JAGVAW01. The sequence goes on along the minus strand of JAGVAW010000255.1, from coordinate 5,069 downwards.
CAGTATTTCCCCAAGCTGTGCCCCCCCACCTGCGGCCTGGAAATTAACTACCGCCGCATCAAGGACAATCCAAGAATCCATGTTTTCACCCTTGCCAGCGTGAGCAAGGTAACAGGCGGCCCCGGCGCATACAGCGCGACTGTAAAAATCGCCCCCCGCTATGTGAATGAGAACTGCACCTGTTGCGGCGAGTGTGCCAAGGCCTGCACAATGGAAATTCCAAACGAATTCAATTTCGGCATGGATACCTGCAAGGCTGCATACCTGACCAACGACATGGCTTTCCCCCAGCGCTTTGTCATAAGCAAAAAGGTCATCGGAACAGATGACGCCAAGCGCATTGCCGATGCCTGCGCCTACAATGCCGTGGATTTTGACATGGCGGAAAAGACAATGGAGCTTTCTGTCGGCTCCATCATCTGGGCCACCGGCTGGGAGCCCTATGACGCCACAAAGATAGACAACCTGGGCTTTGGCCGCTGCGCCAACATTGTAACCAACATGATGGTGGAGCGCATGGCCTCCAAAAAAGGCCCTACAGACGGCAAAATCCTGCGCCCTTCGGACAAGGCCGCACCTGCCAACATCGCCTTTGTGCAGTGCGCAGGTTCAAGGGATCAGAACCATCTGGAATACTGCTCATTCATCTGCTGCATGGCGTCTTTAAAACATGTAACCTACCTGCGCGCCCAGTATCCTGACGCCAAGGTGACCATCTTCTACATTGATCTGCGCGCGCCCGGCTATCGCTACGAGCGTTTCTATGACGCCATCAAGCAGGACGCCAATGTGCGCTTTGTCAAAGGCAAGGTGGCCCAGGTGGATGAGGACCCGGCAACAAAAAATGTTACTGTTACCGTTGAAGATGCGGTGGCGGGTAACAAAATGCGGGAAACCTTCGACCTGGTGGTGCTTGCCACGGGAATGCAGCCCACAGCGGCTATCGCCAAGCCCGCAGCGGATTTGAAAATTACTCCGGAGGGCTTTTTGGTCAACGACTTTGTCAAGGGCGGGCAGTTCGCCGCCGGTTGCGCCGCCAAGCCGGCCGATGTGGTCTCGTCCAATCAGAACGCGACCGGTATGGCCCTGAAGGCGATTCAAACCTTGGCTTCGCGCTAGGAGGAAATCCATGGATAAAAAGTTCGGATTTTACATCTGCACCGGCTGCGGCATAGGCAAGGCCATCAATATTGAAAAGCTTATAGACGATGTGCCTAAAGGTGGTGGATTTTCCAACTGCCATACGCATCCGGCCCTTTGCAGTGAGGAAGGGGTTGGCCTCATAAAGAAGGATGTCGCCGAAAACGGCGTCAACACAATTGTTATCGGGGCCTGTTCCCGCCGCGTTTTCTCAACAACATTCCGCTTTGAAGGCTGCATCACCGAAAGGGTCAACCTGCGCGAGCAGGTGGCCTGGGTGCATCCAAACGGCGACAAGCTTGAAGACGGTAGCGACAGCCCGGTTCCCCATGTTCAGCTCATGGCCGAAGACTACCTGCGCATGGGCATGGTGAAATGCCAGAAGATAAAACTTCCCGAACCCTACAAGCCGGAAACCTTCAGCCGCAGAATTCTTGTCATCGGCGGCGGCGTTACCGGCATGAGCGCAGCTTTGGACGCTGCTGCAATGGGCTACGAGGTGGTTATTGCAGAAAAGCAGTTTGCCCTGGGCGGCTGGGCAGCCAAAGTTCGCAGCCAGATTCCTATGGAATATCCCTATGGGCAGCTTCAAAAGCCCATTGTGGGCGATCTGGTGGCCAAGGTGGAGGCCAACAGCAAAATCAAAGTCAAGACTGGTACTGTGGTGGCACGCATTGCAGGCCAGCCCGGCGAGTTTGTTGTAACCTTCAAAAAGCCCGGTGAAAAAATTGAGTTTGATGTGCCATTCCCCCTGCCTGAAGAAATGAAGGTGGATGCCTCTGGCAAGGAGCTTGATGCAGAAGCCCAGCACGCGGCCTACCTTAAATACAATGAAGGCAGAAAAGACATCCTTACAATAGACCCTGCGGGCGAGCAGTTCGGCGCAGTCATCTTGGCAGCAGGGTGGCGGCCCTACAAGCCTGCCGAGGGCGAGTTTGCAGAGCTTGGCTTTGGCGAAAACGCTGATGTCATAACCAATGCAGTTTTTGAGGAAATGGCTGCCGCAGGCAAGCTGGTAAGGCCCTCTGACGGCAAGCCAGCAAAAAAGGTTGTCTTTGTGCAAAGCCCTCCGGGCAACGACAAGGACTTCCCCTATGCCTCATCAGTTACAAGCCTTGTTGCCTTAAAGCAGGCCAAGTATGTGACCCAGGACTACGAGGACGGCCAGGCCTACATCATCTACCAGCATATGCGCACGCCGGGCCTCACCGAAAAGTTCTACGAGGCCGTGCAGCAGGACCCCAGGGTCTTTCTCACCAAAGGCGAAATCAGCGAAGTGGCCAAAAAAGGTGCAGCCACAAGGGTTTCGATAAAGGACACCCTTTTGGGCGGCGATGTGGCCATTGACGCAGACCTTGTTGTTCTGGCCTGCGGCATGGTTCCCGTCACAGCCGATGACCCGGTGGTCAACCTTGCCTATCGCCAGGGGCCGGGCTTTAGGGATAATGACATTTTCGACCAGTACTGCGACAGCAACTTCATCTGCTTCCCTTACGAGACACAGCGGACCGGCATATATGCAGCAGGCGGCATCCGCCGCTCCCTGTCAATGGCCGAGAGCGTAGAGGACGCTTCGGGTGCAGCCCTCAAGGCCATCCAGTGCCTTGAGTCTGTCAACCGCGGTGTGAGTGTTCATCCCCGCTATGGGGACATGACATTCCCGGACTTCTTCTTCCAGCGCTGCACCCAGTGCAAACGCTGCACCCAGGAATGCCCCTTCGGTGCCATTGACGATGACGCAAAAGGCACGCCCAAGCCCAATCCCACAAGGTGCCGCCGTTGCGGAACCTGCATGGGTGCTTGTCCGGAGCGCATTATCGGCTTTGCAGATTACAGCATTGATTCGGTGGGCTCCCAGGTCAAGTGCATAGGCGTTCCCAGCGAGGACGACTATGACGAGGCGCCGCTTCGCATCCTTGTGCTTTGCTGCGAGAATGATGCTTATCCGGCCCTGGATATGGCTGGCATGAACAGGCTCAAGTACAACCATCAGGTGCGCTTTGTGCCTGTGCGCTGCCTTGGCTCGGTGAATGTCATCTGGATAAAGGACGCCCTTTCCCAGGGCATGGACGGAGCCCTTCTTCTTGGCTGCAAGCACGGTGATGACTACCAGTGCCACTTTGTAAAGGGCAGCGAGCTTGCCAGCATCCGTATGAAGAAGATCGGCGAGGCTCTCGCCAGCTTGGCTTTGGAGCCTGAAAGGGTTGCCCAGAAGGAAATCGCCATTGACGAATTCTACAAGGTGCCGGAAATCATCAACACCTTTGTGGAAGAAGTCGAGGCAATGGGTCCCAACCCCTTCAAGGGATTCTAACCCCGCCCTTGCCTTTTGGCGGTCAAGACAACTTTGCGGGTGCGGCGCGGCCTTATGGATAGAGGCTGCGCCGCCTCCCGCCCAAGCAGGAGGGAATGACAATGAGCACCCATATGCTCGAACCGGATGTTCAGTTCATAAAGGAGCTTAACGACCGGGGAGGGGACACGCTCAAGAAGTGCTACCAGTGCGCCACTTGCTCGGTGGCCTGTCCCATCAGCCCGGATAACAAGCCCTTTCCGCGCAAGGAAATGATAGCCGCTTCCTGGGGCCTTTCCGATAGGCTCACCGCAGATGTGGATGTATGGCTGTGCCACAATTGTGGAGACTGCTCCGCCAGATGCCCTCGCGGGGCCAAGCCCGGTGATGTGCTGGCCGCAATCCGCAAGTACGCCATCGAAAAATACGCCAGGCCCAAAATCCTGGCAAAGGCGGTAAACGACCCCAAGCAGCTTCCCCTTATCATTGCGCTGCCTGTGGTTATCTTCCTTCTCATGGGATGGATAATTGGCCCAATCGTGATGAAGATAATCGGTCCCATCCTTAACCTTGTTTTCAGTTCAGAAGTGCCCATTTCCCAGACCAAGCTTCTTAACTTCTCGCCGGAGCTTGTTCATGGCGCAATGGCCCACGGCGCATTTTTCAGCTCATGGCTGGTGGACATAATTTTTGTACCAACAGCCATTTTTGCGGCGGTGGTATTTGCCCTGGGCGTGAAGAACCTGATGGCCGACATGCACGCCACAAGCGTGCGTGAAGGCAAGGTGACGGTCACTGATTTTTCCTGGGTGGGCGTTCTCAAGGCCTTCCCCACGGTCATCGTAAAAATCCTGCGGCACGACAAGTTTAACGAGTGCGGCGAAAACAAAGCCCGGTCCACAAGCCACATGATGGTATTTTTCGGCTTCATCGGCCTTTTTGTCGTCACAAACATATTCTTTGTGGTGCTTTACGGGTCCATGCTCTTCACGGGCGTGGAAGAAGCCTGGCACGGGCCTTACTCCCAGTGGAATCCGGTGAAGTGGCTCGCCAACATTTCCGGCATCGCCCTTCTTGTGGGCTCGCTGGTGATGATGAAAGACCGCCTGGGCAGCAACCCCAAGGTGGCCACAAGCAGTTATCAGGACTGGTTTCTGATCGGCCTGGTGTTTGCCCTTGCAGTTACGGGCCTGGGTGCTCAGATGACCCGTCTGGCAGGTTCATCCACAACCTATGCGGTTTACTTTGCGCATCTGGTTTCCGTGTGGATGCTCTTTGCATACCTGCCCTTCAGCAAGCTGGCACACCTTGTGTACCGCACTCTGGCAATGATGTACGCAGAATACGCAGGCAGAGAAAAAGTCTGATCTGAAGGCTGACTGAACCGCAAAAAAATACGGAGGAAAAGTTTTTTTAAAAAACTTTTCCTCCGTATTCCTTTTTAAGGCCAAAATGCTGAGTTAACCTTGTGCGCTGCACAAGAACCACCCAACCTACCTATTTTATTAGCTTTACCATTTTGATACAGGCGTACAGGGCGGGTCCAGGGAGCCGTGGGCAAGGCGCACAAGCGAGGAATGAGGGAGCTACTCATAGTATGTGACTTAAAATTCCGATGCGCAGTGCAACACAGCCC
>JAGVAW010000284.1 GCA_020060085.1 Desulfobacterales bacterium | reverse complement strand
TGGGGGCAGCCTTAAAAGAAAACAGGCAGGCTTTAATAAGCGGCCTTCGCGCCCACAAGCGGTTTCCGGCATATTGGCCGGGCGGTTTTCATAAGGCGCAAAAATCCTGCACCTGCACAAACAGGCTGTCAGTTCGTAATGCCTTTTCAAATTTCTGTCAAGAAATCACGCCTTAAAACTTGGCGTTGGGGCAGATTATGCAGGGTCTTTCCTTTATAGATAATTGCATTCCGGTTTTTACTGTGATACTGGCTTTCGAGTTGTCCGCCACGGGGCGGTTGAATTTTTTTGGCTGCTGCTTTTTTGGCGTATCTTATTAAAATAGTTGCAAATTACTGCATTTTTCAGGCCGCTGGCCTGCAAGGTGAAAGGACTTGTCTTCATGAGCGCTTCGGAAATTGATCTGGCCTGCATCAACACCATACGCACCCTTTCAATGGATGCCGTTCAACAGGCCAATTCCGGCCATCCCGGAGCGCCCATGGGCCTTGCCCCGGCAGCCTATGTCCTTTTCACCAGGGTGATGAAGCATAACCCCAAAGACCCCCTGTGGGCAGACAGGGACCGCTTTGTGCTTTCCAACGGTCATGCGTCCATGCTCCTTTACAGCGTTCTGCACCTGTGCGGATATGATTTGAGCCTGGATGACATAAAAAACTTCCGCCAATGGGGCAGCAAAACACCGGGCCACCCGGAATACGGCCACACGCCCGGCGTGGAAACCACCACCGGCCCCCTGGGCCAGGGCTTTGCAAATGCTGTGGGCATGGCAATGGCCGAGCGCTTTCTGGCATCCCGCTTCAACCGGCCCGGACACCCGGTGGTGAATCACAACACCTATGCAATGGTGGGGGATGGCTGCCTCATGGAAGGCATCACGGCAGAGGCCGCTTCCCTTGCCGGGCATCTTGGCCTCTCGCGGCTCATTGTTCTTTATGATGACAACAAGATTTCCATTGAAGGCAGCACGGATTTAACCTTTACCGAGGATGTTGCAGCCCGCTTTGAGGCCTACAGGTGGCAGGTTATAAAGGTTGAGGACGGCACGGATATTGAGGCCATAGCCAAGGCCATTGAAAGCGCCCAGGAGGAAAAGGACAAGCCAAGCTTAATCTGCATACGCACCAACATAGCCCACGGCAGCCCCGGCAAGCAGGGCAGCGCAGACGCCCACGGCGCGCCCCTGGGCAAGGACGAGGTTAAAAAGACCAAGGCTGCTTTGGGCTGCAACGCGGATGAGTGCTTCTTCATACCGAAGGAGGTTTACAGCCATTTTGCAGAGGTGGCCCCAAAGGGGCAGGCAGCGCAAAAGCAATGGGAAAACTCCCTTGCCGCCTACAAGGCCGCGCACCCGGAAATTGCCGCAGATTATTTTCATTTGCTGAAAGGCCTTCTGCCCCAGGACTGGGACAGCCTTGTGCCGGATTTTGCCGAAGAAAAAGGCTCCATAGCCACCCGCGCTGCCTCCGGCAAGGTGTTAAATGCCCTTGCACAAAAAATTCCATATCTTATGGGCGGCTCGGCAGATCTGGCCCCTTCCAACAACACGCTCATAAAGGGCGAGGGCGATTTTGCGCCCCTCCAGTACGGCAACCGCAACATCCGCTTTGGCGTGCGGGAGCACGCAATGGGGGCGATAATTTCGGGCATGGCCCTTCACAAGGGAATCATCCCCTATGCAGGGACCTTCCTTGTTTTTGCAGACTATATGCGCCCGGCAATAAGGGTGGCAAGCCTCATGCAGGCCAAAGTCATCTATGTTTTCACCCACGATTCAATTGCCGTGGGCGAGGACGGCCCCACCCATCAGCCTGTGGAGCATCTGGCAAGCCTGCGCATCATACCCGGCTTAAAGGTTCTTCGCCCGGCAGATGCAACAGAAACAGCAGAGGCCTGGAAGCTTGCCATAACAAGTTCCGGCCCGGTTGCCCTGCTCTTTAGCAGGCAGAACCTGCCTGTGATTGACCGCACAAAAACTGCGCCTGCCAAAAATGTCGAAAAAGGCGGCTATGTGCTTGCCGACTGCCAGGGCGCGCCCCAGGTGATTTTGATGGGAAGCGGCGCAGAGGTGCATCTTGCCCTGGCCGCGCAAAAGATTCTTGCTGAAAAGGGCATAATGGCGCGGGTGGTGAGTATGCCAAGCTGGGAGATTTTTGAGGCCCAGGACAAGGCTTATCAGGAAAGCGTGCTGCCCCCCAAGGTAAGGGCAAGGGTTTCTGTGGAGGCAGGCTCAACAATGGGCTGGGAAAAATACATCGGCGAAAACGGCGTGGCCATAGGCATCAACCGCTTCGGCGCATCGGCTCCGGGAAATATTGTGCTGGAAAAAATGGGCTTTACAGCAGAAAAGGTGGTGGATGCAGCAAAGACTGCTATGGCCAAATCCTCTTAAACGGTTTATTTTAATGGACAAGCTCTGATTCAACAGGGCTTTTACAAATATTGACTGCTCTGGAAAAGGCCAAAGCTGCATTGGCCCAACAAACGCAAAAATGGCTTTTGGCCCTTACATAACGAGGCAAAGACATGGAACTGACTGCAAAAGACATAATGACAACAGACTTTGACACCATAAGGGATGACGCACCCATAATGGATGCCGTGCGCAAGATTATGGCGGGCAAGGTGCGGGAAACAGGCCACAAGACCGTCAGCCTCATGGTTACTGATTCCTTTGACTCCTTTATGGGGATGATCTCCATGATGGACATTTTATACCATGTGCGCCCGCCCTTTTTTGACTACACGGTTGACTGGGAAGGTGTTACGGATGCTGAAGTGCCTTTTTATGTTGACCGCTTTAGGGGGCTCACGGTGGCACAGGTTATGAGTACCCTGGTGCCCACCGCCTCACCTAACGACATGGTGCTTAAACTCATTGATGTTATGGTAAAGGAAAAGGTCCGCAACCTGCCTGTTGTGGAAGACTCCAAGGTGATAGGCATTGTTTACATTTCAGAGGTTTTCATCACCCTCTGCAAAAGGTGGCTGCTGGCGTAAGGCCCCATATTGGCAAAGCAAAATTAAAGAATAGACTACAAGTGAAATGTAAAAAGCTTGTCTTCTAATATCTTTAAGGGGTTGTATTTTCTATACAACTTTTGCTTTTCTTGAGAGCTTGACTCTACTAATTTAGTGTGATAGAATTAATAAATTTGGGGTGAGAACATATGTCATAATATCAGAATAGTTAACTTCTTAATGAAAGTGATAATTATATGTTTGATTTATGGAACAAGGCAAAAGAGCAGCAATTCTTTTCAGAAGCAAGTAAGTTTGCCACACCGGAACAACTATTCTATAAAACAGAAGAAGCTCGTTATTTTGCTTATTGGCCCAAAGGTTATAAAGGCAGAAAGTCTACATTACAAAGCAGAAATTCACTTATAGGTAAATTTACGGAGGTTTTTTCAGTTGAAATTCTTCAACATTTTGCAAAATCACAGGGCCTTTATGCCGTTCAAAATGTTATATGTGAAGAACTCGGCCTCACATCAAAATCACCAGCAGATGTTGCAATTTGCGTTCATAATAGAGATACACAATGCGCTGAAGATATAAAGGCAATATTTGAAGTGAAAATGTCAATAGTTTGGAATTGGGAGTTTAAAAATAATACATATCATTGTTTGGGAGATTATAGAACTCACTCTGGAAATCCAGGCTTACTGCGTTCAGATTCAGTGCTGAAAGCAATAGGAAAAAGTATAAATATTCGTGTATCGAACATTCAAGCCTCTAATATTCCAATTGTTATATTAGGAAACACACCAATTACTGATAGTTATACTTCAAAAGTAGATATATT
>JAGVAW010000071.1 GCA_020060085.1 Desulfobacterales bacterium | reverse complement strand
CTGTGGAGCCGGAGGTGCTGCTCATGGACGAGCCGGCAAGCGCCCTTGACCCCATTGCAACGCTGAAAATTGAAGAGCTGATGCACCAGCTTAAAGAGCGTTACACCATAGTTATTGTAACCCACAGCATGCAACAGGCCGCGCGGGTTTCCGACATAACGGCCTTCTTATATATGGGCAAGCTCATTGAGTTGGGCGATACGGACACTCTTTTCACGCGGCCACGGGAAAAACAGACCGAGGACTACATAACAGGCCGCTTCGGGTAAAAAAATCATGCCAGAAAAAACCGGTTCAGGAAATTTTGCCAATGTCCGGCACCTGCAAAGGGAGCTGGAAAAGCTCAAGCAGAGCATTCTTGCCCTTGGAGCTGTCACCGAGGGAAGAGTCCAGACCGCTGTGCGCGCTGTGGAAAGCCTGGATGAAAAAAGCGCCAAGTGGATAATGGATTCCGATTATGAGATCGATGAAATGGAGGTGGATATTGAGGAGGAGTGCTTAAAGCTTCTTGCCCTCTATCAGCCTGTTGCCGTGGATCTGCGCTTCATCGCCGTTGTCATAAAGATAAACAACGACCTTGAGCGCATAGGCGATGAGGCGGCCAACATTGCCCACCGGATTCTTGAAATGGCCCAGAGCAGCAGAGGCAGCACCCAGGAGGTTTTTGACGCACCGGCCATGGGCGACAAGGTGCTTGCCATGCTCCAGCAGAGCCTTGATGCCCTGGTGCACCTGGATACAAACCTTGCCAACAAGATACTCCAGGCAGATCAGCAGGTGGATGCCGCATACTGGGCGGCTTTTCGGGCAATAACCAAAATCATTACCGAAAACCCCCATCAGGTTAACTACTGGATCAACCTCCTTCTGGTCGCCCGCCACCTTGAGCGTATTGCAGACCATGCAACCAATGTGGCCGAGGAGGTCATCTATCTGGTAAAAGGCGAGGTGGTACGCCACATGGGCCGCAAATCCGCAGACTGGAAGCCCATGACAGAATAGGGGACTGCCTGTTTACAGCTTTATCCACCTGCCTGCCGGGGCAAAGAAGATGGCTTTTTTGTCTTTGCAAAAGGCCTGCGAAAAATGTAGATGGAAGGCATTGAGCCAAAGGGGAGAAGCATGAAGCCTTCCACAAAAGCCATTTTCAAACGCCACGGCCTGCGGCTGGACAGGGCGCTGCACAACTGGGTTTATTTTGTTTTTTACACACCCTATGTAAAGGCGGCCTACAAGGCAATAAACCTTGTGGAGCGGCATTTTACCGGCCTGCCTTTTGTGGGGGCCTTTGCAGGGGCGGTTTTCGAGCGATATCACTCCAAGGTGCTCTCATTTGAGGATGCAAAAAAAATCCTCTTTTTGAATAAAGACCTGGTGCTTGGCCATGACAGCGCAAAAAGAATCATCCCCTACAAATACGCCAACAAGCTTGTCATAAAAAACCCATCCCTTATTGCGGTGATGGACTGCCCCTGCAAAAAGGCTTCCAAGGCCCCCTGCGAGCCGGTGGGCTCCTGCATTGCAGTTGGCGAGAACTTTGCCCCTCTGTGGCTGGAGCATTGCGCCCACAACAATGTGCGGCAAATAACTTCAGATGAGGCCCTGGCAATAATAAAGGCCATGCGCGCCTCCGGGCATATTCAGCAGGCTTTTTTAAAGGTTGGCACAGGCGGGGTTACAGGGGTAATCTGCAACTGCTGCCCCAAATGCTGTGCCAGCCTGGCTGCCACAAGGGTTGCAAAAAAAATTGACCCCGCCCTTTCCATGAACGCCCATTCCGGCTACTCAATAAAAGCTGCGCCGGATTTGTGCCAACAGTGCGGCAACTGCCAGGAGGCCTGCCCCTTTGATGCCATGCGCATTACCAAAGATGGCCGCTTCTACAACAAAGAGCAGTGCATGGGCTGCGGCCTTTGTGTGGATGCCTGCACCCAAAAGGCTTTGAGTCTTTACGCAGACCCTACAAAGCTCATGCCTCTTGATATTGACATGGCAAAAACAGCCCTGGGCAAAAATTGATGCGCCGGGCAAAGAGAAAACCCGCAATATAAGATAATTGAAAACCGCCTGACCATCATTCTCAACAACTTGTTTTCACAAAGTTATCTGCCTGAAAGTCCAACCTGCGCCTGTTTTGCTTTGCTCAATTTTCTTAAAAAAAGAGGAAAATATTTTGGAAGAGAATTTTTTTCTTTCCAAAGGGGGAAGTTATGTTTTATAAAGGAATTGACCACCAGTAGAAATAAATTGTCGGGGCATGGCAGGGCCTGCTTGCCTTAATCTTTGTCAAGGCAAGGCGTGCCGAGTCTTTTGACATTGCCCTGGCGGGTTGGCATAATTAACAGAGGGTTTTTTCCGGTATCCTGGCATGGGGCCGGTAAAATTCCGCTGGCAGTCAATGCCTTTTTTGCACCTCAAGGGCCTTGCAGCCGGGCGCGTGATTGCCGGATGATTTATTGTTGCAGGAAAAGGTTTGGGGAAGCCTTTTTCCTTAAACAGCCCAAGGTCGCAAGCCCAAAGACCCTTCCCCCATATTGCAACCTGCAAGGAGTTTTTTAAGTGATTGCAGCCGGATGCGATGTTGGCTCCCTTACTGCTGAAGCGGTTATTCTAAAAGACGGCAGGATATGCGCCTCAAAAATAATCGGGGTGCGGGCCTTGGCTGCCCTTTCCGCCCAACAGGTCATGGAGGAGGCCCTTAACGAGGCCAAGCTCTGCTTTAAGGACATAGACCTTTGCTTTTCCACGGGCTATGGCAGATATTCCATTGATTTTGCTAAAAAAAACATAAGCGAAATTTCCTGCCACGGCCTGGGGGCCTTTACTGTGAATCCTGAAATCCGCACGGTTGTGGACATCGGCGGCCAGGACTGCAAGGTCATTTCCATTGATGATGCGGGAATGGTCAGCGATTTTGCCATGAACGACAAATGTGCGGCAGGCACGGGCCGCTGTCTTGAGATTCTGGCAAAGGCCCTGGGAGTGGAGCTTGACCAGTTGGGAAGGCTTTCCCAAAAGGCTAAGCGGGGAGTTTCCATAACCAACAAGTGCAGCATCTTCATGGAAATGGAGGTTCTCTACCATTCCTATGCCGGAAAAAAGATTCCCGATATTGCCTTTGGCATAAACCAGGCTGTGGCCAAAAGGGTGGCAAGCCTGGCAAGGGGCATAAAAATCCGCGAAAAGGCAGCCATAACCGGCGGGGTTTCAAAAAATCCGGGTGTTGTCAGCGAGCTGGAAAAGCTGTTGGGCATAAAATTCACGCCCCTGACTGTTGACCCCCAAATAGTGGGCGCTTTGGGGGCTGCGGTTTTTGCCCACAACGAGCTGTTGGGTGCACAGGGGCGGCAGCAGCTTGCCGCAGGATAAAGTATCCGCTTTTCCAAACCCATGCAAAAAAAGGAGGAGCCGTGAGCGAGGCAGCCATTGAAGAATATGGAATATCGAAAAAGGCCCTTCGCCTTTTAAAGGCAGCCCGGCCCCTGTACAAATATCCCAATGCTGTTTACTGGATAAGAAAGCTGTTGGGGGACCCCCTTCTGCTAAAGGAAAACAACTGGAACAAGGATTATCGTTTTGCCTACCTCTTGACCGGCGGAACCAGTTTTTCCCCGGAGGACAACAGGGCTGTGGGTATTCTGCTGGAAGACCTCTACCAGTACCTTGAAGCCTATGTGAACCCATCCGGCCCCAAAAAGCCCATGATCTGGAGCGAGTGGAACTTAAGTAACGAAATTCTGCGGGCCTTTGATGTGAATGCCTACATACCCGAAACCCTGGCAGTGCTGGGCCACCTTGGGGGCACGGATGCAGCGCTGAAAATCATCGAGGAGGCTGAAAACGCAGGGCTTCCTCCGGAATACTGCTCTGCTGCAAAATGCGCTGTTGGCGGCTATCTGCTAAAGGAATCCCCCAGGCCGGACGCCATACTGACAAGCTCCCATCCATGCGACTCGGTTGTGAGCAGCTATCAGGCATTGGAAAATCTCACGGATGCCCCCATGTTTGTCATGGACACCCCCTACTGGAAGGATGAGGATTCCTACCTTTATTATGCAGACCAGATATATGAGCTTATTGAATTTCTGGAAAAGGTTACCGGCCAGAAGATGGACTGGGAGAAGTTAAGACAGGTCTGCCGGACCGTGAATGCCACCAATGCCTATCTCCAGGAAATTTCCGAGATGTGCCGGGCCGTGCCTGCGCCGGCTTCGTCTTTGCACCTTCTTTTTCACTGGCTTGGCCGCATGGCCTGCTTTGGCTCCCCTTCCGGCGAGCAGTACGCCAAAATAATGCACACTAACGCCAAAAAACGCCTTGACCAGGGCAAGGGCTATTTAAAGGAGGAAAAGGTAAGGGTCATCTGGTATGATGTTCCGGTGGTGTTTGAAATTCTGCACCCCTGGATGGAAAAGGAGTTCGGGGCTGTGGTGGTGGCCGATTTCATCGGCAGAATTCAGCAGTTCCAGATTGACACATCCACCAACCAGAACATGATTCGCGATCTGGCCAAGACCCACATGTCTGTCACAATGGCCAGGCAATGCCACGGCCCTGCGGAATTCTACACCCAGGAGTTAAACCGCCTCATCGAGGAATACTCGCCGGACTGCTTTATCTTTGTTCGCCATCAGGGCTGCAAGGGCGGGTGGGCCGCCATGAAGCTCATCCGGGATCAGTGCCAGAAATCAGGGCTTCCCGCCCTTTTCCTGAGCACGGATATTTTTGACAGGCGGGTGGCTTCTTCCCAGTTGATAAGGGAGCAGGTGGCAAACTTTTTTAGGAGCAATAAACTGGCATGAGCACTAAACTAAAACAAATCCAGGAAATTGCCGGGGCCGTAAAAAACCCCTTTCTTGAAAAGGCGATGGAGCAAAAAAAGCCGGTGATGGGCTATTTTTGCAACTATGTGCCCGAAGAACTCCTCCATGCAGCAGGCTTTGTGCCCTACCGCATGAGGGCTGTGGGCAGCACGGGAACGGCCCGCGGCGATACATACTTCACAGCCATAAACTGCTCCTTTGTGCGCCGCTGCTTTGACCAGGTGCTTTCCGGGGAATACGATTTTCTGGCCGGGGCCATTGTCCTAAACGGCTGCGACCATTCCAGGCGCATCTACGACAACTGGCGGGATGCAAAAAAGTCCGGCCTGCCAGCGCCGGAGCATCTGTTTATGCTGGTGGCCCCCCATGTGCTGCGCGAATCTGCCCTGGAGCGCTACGAAAAGGAGCTTAAAAAGCTGATGCAAGGCCTTGAAGATGCTTATGGAGCCAAGGTCAGCTCCAAGGCTCTCAAGGCTTCCATGGATATTTACCAAAAGCGCCATGAGCTTGTTTGCCAGCTTTACGCCCTTCGCAGCCAAAAGATTCCGGCCATAACCGGCGCAGAGATGCTCTCTGTGCTCATGGCGATAACCGCTGTGCCGGTGGAGGATGCCAACAGCCTGCTGGAAAAACTTTTGGCAGAAATTGAGGGCCGCAAGGCTGCTTCTTCTGATGACATACGCCTTATGCTTGTGGGCGGCTGCATGGAAGAGCCGGAGCACATTGCCCTTATAGAGGAAAACCCGGCGGTTGTAGTGGCCGACAGTCTTTGCTACGGAGCAAGGCTTTTAAGGCCGCCCCAAAAAGATGAGGCCAAAGAGCCTCTGGCCGCGCTTACCAGGCGCTACCTTTTTCACCCCTCCTGCCCTCGAATGATAAACGATTTCGACCGCCGCAAAGAGGCCCTTTTTGATGCCTTCAATGAGTCCGGGGCAGATGCAATCATCGCGGAAAAGCTCATGTTCTGCGATTTGTGGGGAGGCGAAATCTTCCTTTTAAGAAAGGAAGCAAAGGAAAGGGGCATCCCCCTTCTTGGCCTTGAAAGGGAGGCGTACGGCGGTGGAGAAGGCCAGATTCGCACCAGGGTACAGGCATTTATCGAGCAGGTGCAGAATGCAAAGGCCCGCAAGCAACAGGCTGCCAATGGCAAAGAGGCCTCCTAGCTCAAAGGGTGTTGGCAGAAGCTTGGTTCAAGGTAATTTAAAGGCCAAAAAAGCATCTGAACAGGGCCTTTTAAAAAAGTTCATTTCAAGAACAAATATTGCAGTAAGGGCTTATAGCAAGGCTCAGCAGCTTGGCCTTGCCCCTCTTGGCTGGAAAGGATTTGGCATATGCAACAGGCAGGCAATAAGGAAGTGGAATATCTTGTTGTGGGCACAGGGCCAGGAGGTGCCACCGTTGCAAGGCAGCTTGCAGCAGCAGGCAAGAGCGTGCTCATGCTGGAAAGAGGGCCGCGCCACCCTGAAAAGAGCCTTGGCTTTCCCTTTGGAGTAAGGGTTCTGGATGGCTTTGGCATATTGAGCAAATCCAAGGAAGGGGTTTATATAGCCCGCGGCATAACTGTGGGCGGCTCATCCCTGGTTTTCAACGGCAATGTCTATGATCCTCCCAAGGCCCTGATGAAGGCGATGGGAATTGATTTTTCGCAGGAGGCCCAGGAGCTTCGCCGGGAAATAGGCGTCAATGTCCTGCCGGATCGTTATTTCGAGAACTCCACAGGCCTAAAAAGCCTTCTGGCAGCAGGCGAAAAACTTGGATATTCCTTTACGCCCCAGGACAAGTTCATAGATCCGGAAAAATGCCTTGTGGGCTGCGACTCCTGCATGATGGGCTGCCAGAGAAGCGCCAAGTGGACCACAAGGATATTTGTGGATGAGGCCATAGCAAATGGAGCCAGGCTCGAAGCATCCACACCCGTGGAAAAGCTCATTATGGAAAATGGCAGGGTGAAAGGGGTTTTAACCCGCAAGGGCAAGTCCATCCGCGCTCAAAATGTTATTCTGGCAGCAGGGGGCATAGGCACGCCGGGCATTTTGCTGCGATCGGGCATAAAAACCGTGGGCAGCCACTTTTTCATGGACCCCATGAATCTGATTCTGGGCCGGGCAAAAAACCAGCAGGGCGGGGCCTACAAGGAGATGACCTTCACCCACACCATTGATTCCTTTAAGGAATCAGACGGGTTTATCATTTCAAACCTTTCCTCTTTCAGCGCCACCATGCCCACCATCATGCGCAGCAATGTGTTTTTGAAAAATTTCTGGCGCACGCCGGCCCTTAAAAGGGCCATAGGCCTTTTTGTGAAGCTTGCAGACTCCCCCCAGGGGCGGGTGAGCGCAAACGAGCGCCTGGAAAAACCTTTTCCGGAATACGACAGAACCCGCATGGCAAAAGGCACAGCCATATCAAAGGAAATTCTGCTGGAAGCAGGCATTGATCCAAAGTCCATTTCCGTTGCCGAGTGGATAGGGGGCCACCCCGGAGGCACAGCAGCAATGGGCCGTTTTGTGGACAAGAATTTTAGCTCGGAAATTAATGGC
Organism: Desulfobacterales bacterium; assembly: GCA_020060085.1. Lineage (GTDB taxonomy): Bacteria > Desulfobacterota > Desulfobacteria > Desulfobacterales > Desulfatibacillaceae > JAGVAW01. The sequence goes on along the minus strand of JAGVAW010000071.1, from coordinate 24,220 downwards.
CTTTTTGTGTGTGACGGATCTGTCATGCCCCAATCTCCGGGCGTGCCGCCCACCCTGACCATACTGGCCATGTCCAAACTGCTGGGCAAAATGCTGCTGGGCCAGGTAAAGCCCGAAGAAAGAGCCATATAGCCTGGGGTAAGCAGCCAGCAACTGCTTTTTAGGCGCCAAAATCAGGCCTATAAAACTATGGCGGGCTTTTTGCCTGCTTGCATCCTGATGCAGCTTGGCACCCTGCGCCTGCCAAACCCTTTTTTTGATTGCATATATCCAAAAATAGGGCTATGTTGTGTAACATTTGGGCGCGCCGGATTTTGGAGGAGGAACCAAAAACCGGCAAAGCGCCCGGACCGCTGCCGGGCATGAGAGGCGTATTTTTGTGCAGCAACCTTTTTGTAGCTGAACGGGAAAATGGAGGAAAACCATGAAAAAAACCTGTTTGCTGTCTCTTGTTGCAGTTCTGGCAATCGTCATGGTGGCAGGCCCAGCATTCGGTGCAGACCGGGACAACCGTTTTGCCCTGGGCGGCAGAATAAGCTATCTCCTGCTCACCGATTACACGGACAAAAACAACGCCAACTTTGAGACAGAGTTCGGCGGAGCAGCCCTGTTTGAAATTGACGGGGCCTGGTATTTGAACAATATGTTCTCCCTGGAAATGGGCCTTGGCTATGCCAAGATTTCCGTGGATGACAAAAACAAGACCACGGGCGCAAAGATTTCCGTAGGCGACATCACCCAGATTCCCCTCACCCTGACAGGCCGCCTGCACTATCCTGGCGAGAGCTTTGCCCCCTACATCGGTTTTGGCTGCGGCTATTACTTCAACTCCATTAGCCTGGACAATGCGCTCCAGGCCGTCCTTCCCGCAGGAACAAGCGTGGATATTGACAACAGCTTCGGCTGGAATCTGGGCGCAGGCATAGAGTACTTTTTTGACGACAACTGGGCACTGAATGTGGATTACAAGTATGTGTGGAACGAGGCTGATGTGAAAACAACCACTGCGGCCGGTACTGCCAAGGACAAGGTGGAGATGAACGGCTCGGTCATAGGCCTGGGCTTCAAGTATTTGTTCTAAAAAATCGGGCGCTACGGCCTGCAGCACTTATGCAGGCCTGCATTCCCGGCAAGCGGCTTTAAAAGCGGGCAGCCTTCTTTTTGGGGGCTGCCCGTTTTCCTTGGTGCAAATGCCTGCAAACCAATTTTCAAAAGGAGGCGAACATGGCCAAAACCGTTTACATTGAAACAGAGGAATGCGTAGGTTGCGAAAGCTGCGTTGAAATGTGCCCGGATGTTTTCGGATTTGACGATGACAATGAAAAGGCCTTTGTAAAGATGGAGCAGGGTGGTGACGAAGCCTGCATTCAGGAAGCTATTGAGACTTGTCCGTCGGAATGCATCCATTGGGCATAGAGAGGCGGCTCCAGGGAAACGATAGCTGTGTTGCACATCGCTCGAAAGTCGGTCATGTACCAACTGTACATTCCCTCCTTTCTCGCTCGTGCGCCTTGCTATCCTTTCCCTGGAACCGCCCTGTACTCTGGTGGTTGAAGGAGTAAACGGCCCTTCCCTGGGGCCGCCCCGTGCGCTTGTGGTTAAGGAAAAAGACCGAGCCTTGCCCAAAGCGCCCTGGAACCGCCCCGTATGTTTTTGTGCCGAGGCAAAAGCAGGGATCTCGATGCACAAGCAGTACCCCTAAAGTCCCTGCCCGGCTCGCGCGCCTTGCTATCCTTTCCCTGAAACCGCCCTGTGCGCTTGTGGTTGAAGGGGAAAAACAAGGCCTTGCTCACAAGCTCCCCGTAGCCGCAAGGGGTGTCAGCGTTTTTTTGCGTTTCGTGTTTTTCGTGGTTTAATTGCTATTTCCAGCCCCCATAGGCTGTCCTTCCGGCAGGCTTCTCCTTAAAAAATCACTTTGCCAGGGCTTCGGCCCGCATCTTCATGGGCCTTACTGTAACAAGCCCGGTGGCCACATTTATTCCATGCTCCAAAACCGGGTGGTTTTTCAAAATATAGCGGATTATCCACGAGGCTTCTTTGACATCCGTGATAAGGTAATACACTATAAAAGTCTTTTTGCCGTCATCAAAGGGATAAAGCTCAAAGCGCCAGCCGCCTGTCTTTATGGCCCCTTTGTCGTCCTCAAGGCGCATATCAATGCTGTCCGGATAATTGTGGGTGTAGCGCACGGTGTAGCTTATGTTGGGGCCTGGCACATTGAGGCGGTATGCTATGACCGTCTCGTCGCCCTGGGCATAGGTTATGTTGGCCCTGTCAATACCAGGCAGAAATTCGGCAAAATTATCGTAATCAGTAATAACGCCCCACACAATGTCGCGGGGCGCGTTCACAACAGCCATTACCGTGGCCTGCTTGAAGGTTCCGTCCGGATGGGACGCCACAAGGGCAAGCTCATTGTCTCCGATAAGGGCTGCCATTGCCTCCAGATCCAGGGTTGCGCCAACAGATTCGGGCGCAATGTAAGTTGGCTGGGCAAGAGCCTGCCAGGGCAGCCAAACAATTAGTGCAAACATCGCCAACAAACTTATTTTACGCATAAAACCCCCTTTTGGTTTGTGTTTAAGGTAAGATGCCTAAATAATGTTTTTGGTTGTTAATTGAACAGTTTTTTCCTGCGACATTTATAATCCGGCAGTCATGCCTTGTGGACAAAACGCCTTTTCCAAATGAAAGTGCCTACCGCTTTTTTACAGGGCGAATTTTACAAGGGCATCCCGCTTGTTTTTCCATTGCCTGACAGTATCCGGGTTCCAGATCTGCGGAAAATTGCGGTAATGCGCCCTCACCCTTTCCGCCAGAAGCCCGGCAAGGCCCGCCTTTAACAGCAGCCCGCGAGCGCCCTTTGCCTTTACAAGGCGGGAGACGGCATCAAAAGGCCCTATCCGCACAAGGTGCCCGGAATGTACGGCCTCGTAGTCGCTCCCCTTCATGGCCCCGGATGCAGCCATTGTGAAGGCCTGCTTGTCCGTAAGGGTGACAAGGGTTTTTTGCACAACGGAAAGCCCGGCAAAGTTTGCACCCATGCCCCGGTGAAAGGCGGCGTTGTAGGCCCAAAGGTTTTCCCTGCTTGGAGAAAGCCCATTTTTAAGGGCATGGGCAATGGCATCCGCGCAAAGGGTGGCGCTTATCATGGAAGGAACCGTGCCAGATCCATTGGCCGGACAGACGCAAAAACCACTATCTCCCACAAGGGCAATGCCGTTTCCGGCAAGGGTGTCGGATACGGGCCGCAAAGCAATGGGCCTGCCTCCGCCAAAAATTTTCTCCCGGCAAAAGCCCAGTCGCCCAATGTTTTCATCCAGCATAGCGCGCGGCCCCTTGACCCCCGGAACCTGGTCTCTGGAGCCAGCCAGAAGCGCTATTGTGCCTCTGGCCAGATCAAGCTGATACAAAAAGGTGGCGTATCCGCCGACATCGGGCATTCCCATGAAAACGACCATTGAGTCATCAATGGCCTTGCCTTTGCGGATTGCCGCAGCAGCCGCAACAGGGTCAACGGCCCTCACCTCCTGTATTGCGGAAACAAAGTCCCTTTCATTGCAGGCAACATCCATCTCAAGGCTCGGCGGCAGATGCTTCATCAGCAAAGTGCGCGGGCCGCAGGCAAGCACGGTCACAGCAGCGCGCACCTCAAGGTCCTTGTCGCTCTTTTCCTGGCGCAGCAGGGCACCCTTTGCAAAACCGTCTTCATATATGAGCCTTGTGGCAGCGCAGCCAAAGCGCATATCCACCCCTGCCCCGGCGCACAAATCTGCCAGGCGCTTCTGATATGCATCCATTTTCAGGGAATACAGGAAAAACCTGTTCAGCCCGAAACGGATTTTGTTGTCCGGGGTCAGAAAAACCGCCTTGCGTGCAACAGAGGCCACTAGCTCGCCGGGAAGCGGCGTCACAAGGTTGTATTTTTCAAAGGAGACTGTTTCCGTGTCATTAACCCAGGTGTTGCCAAAGCGAGGAAATGCAGCCTGCTCTGCAAGGGTCACTTTAAAGCCCTGCTTTGCAAGGGAAAGCGCGCAGGTAAGCCCGCCCGTGCCGCCGCCGATTACAAGAATGTCTTTGTCCATTTATAGTGCTTACAACCCCAAATCATATTATGATAAAGGGAGCTGCTCCTCATTATTTTTTAAATCAAGGAAAAGATGGCTGTGTCCGGCCAGAATTGTTAGCGCATTTTTTTTGTTGAAGCAACTGCGACAGGCTTAAATTTCATAACCAGGGAAACCGCCTGGCTTTTAAAGAGCGGATTGAGTTTTACAGCCCAAAAGAGCTCCCACCAAGAGCTTTTTATCCGTGCAATCCTGTAAAATCCTTATTGGCCCACCTTGCAACCGCCTCGTAAACTTCGGGCCACAGCTCGTTTTCCAGGGCATTTTGCTCGTCCGGCAAAAGGGTGCGCCAGAAGGAATCACCGGAAAGGGAGTCCTCGTCAACAGCCACAAGCACCTCGTGTGCGCACCAGGCAGGAGACTGATATTCCGGGTGCAAAGGGCTTCTGTTGGAGGAGCCGGACTGCCAGCAAGGGTCTATGAATCGGTAAGTTCTTTTGTCTGAAAGGGTTGCCAGGCATTCAGGAACTGTGCCTGCATTGCCGAAAAGCACGGCCAGCCTTCTCATGCTTCTGGCAAGGGCCTGGGACGAAAGCTCAAGCGCCCGTATGCTGGGGTCTGCTGCCATCATGGTGAATCTTCTCCATTTTTAATAGCAAGCTATCTATTTACAAACAAAAAAATTTTCCACCCCAACTCCAAGTGCAGTTGCAATAAGAGCCAGGTTTTCAGCGCTGGGGGTTCTGCCGCCCCGTTCCCACTGATCCACCTGCTGCCGGTAGCGGCCCATGATATCTGCAAGCTGTGCTTGAGTTAAACCTTTTTCCCTGCGGACTGACGCTATTTTTCTGCATTCGAAACGCAACATTCCCCACCCTCCTTTTTTAAATTTATCTGCCTGTCTTGTGTTAAACGCCTGATTGAATTTGCTCACATATTGTGTATGAGGATTACCATGAACTTTTTTTGATGGTCAAGTAAATAATAGCTTGCAAGCTATATTTTTGTATGCTACAAAAATTTCTATCCGTATCAGGATGTTTTGGGCTGCTTGCCCGCAGGATTGATAAACTCAAGCAAAAGGAGCCTGCCATGGCGCTCGATTATGTTGTTCTTAAAGAGGCCCTGGAGACCTTTGTCCGCCGCCAGCCACGGGGGGCAGCAGCAGATCTGGCCCGGCGAGCGTCCGTGGACCCCACCATCATCAGCCGCATAATAAACGGCAAAACCTCGTCCCCCTCCCTGGAAACCTGGGTGGCCCTGCACACAGCAAGCCCGGAAAACATACCCCCTCCGGCCTTTGACGAAGAAACGGAAAAGCTCCGGCGCGGCCCAACAGAGCCAAAGGACTCAAATACCGCCACGGTTCCGGTTTTCGGGGCTGCCGGAGGAATGGCGGAATTCACTGACCTGGGCTATCCGGTGGGGGTTTCCGACTCCTATGTAATGGTGGCTGGCATCAGCGATCCCAACGCCTTTGCAGTGCGCATTACAGGCGATTCCATGGAGCCTACCATAATGGAAAACGATGTGGTTGTGGTAAGCCCTGCCGCACCCCTGGAAATTGGCAGGCTCTGCTTTGCCACCTGGCCCCAGGACGGCGTGAAAACAGTCAAACGCTACTTTGTATATGGAAAAACCGTGGTGCTGCGGCCCGATAACCCGTGCCATGCGGAGATTGCCCTGGACAAGAAGCGGGACAGCGGGGTGAGGGTTTATAGGATCAAGAAGTTGATCAGAGAATTATAAGACTTTGCCAAATGACCGTGGGCTGTGTTGCGCTTCGCCCACGGCCATTTGGCAAGCCCCAAAGGTGGGAGAATGGGTAGGGGCTGCGTTGCGCTGCACATCGGAATTTTAAGTCCCGTACTTGTCGTACACTCCATCATTTCTCGCCTGTGCGCCTTGCTCTCTCCTTTCCCTGAAACCGCCCTGTTCGTTTGTGGTTGAAGTAGAAACGACAATTTTTAACCACGAAAAACACGAAACTCACGAAAAAGACAAAAACGGCAAAAAATCCTTCATTCCCGCAGCAAATCGGAAACCAAGCCCCCGGCACCATTCCCGCAAAAGCGGGAATCCCTCCTGTCAAGATGCTACACACGGGCTTGAAAGGTGCATACAAGACCCGTGGCGGCTGCATTGAAGTGGTGATTGAAAAAAGCCGTTATAGTCTCCCTGGTAATGCGATTTTTTTCCATTTTCCAGAAAAGGAGGCTTTATCATGGGCATTACCCGGATCAGTAGCGGACTTGTGTACGAGGCGGCAACCCCGCAAGAAAAGCTGGCGGGGCCAAAAGGCGCTTCCGGCCTTTTTCCCATGGCAATGCTCGGGCAGGGTACCCTTTTGGGCGGCGTTGTTCCGGGCCATAACCTTGGGGGCGCTGCTCCTGCAACACCTTCCAAAGGCAGAGGCAAAACAGCCTGGGACGGCAAGGTTCCCCGCCTGCTGGAAACCCGGTATAATTACAATGCCAAAGGGCTGCTCACTCTGGTTTGCCGGGGTTCACGCTTTGTCCGTTACACCTACAATGATCAGGGCCTCGTGAAGTCAATGTCAGATGCCCTGGGTCGGACAATACGCTATCTTTACGACTCCAAGGGGCAGCTTGCGGCTGTTGTCCGGCCGGACGGCGCAAGAAAAACCTTTTCCTATGATGCGGCGGGAAATCTTTCTGCCCTTTCCTCCCCAATGGGTGCCACCCACGGCCTGGACCTGGACGCCAGCGATCTGGATACAGGGTATGAAGCCCCTCTCTCCGGCACCTACCGGCAAATCTACGACACAAAGGGGCGGGTTGTTAAGGTGGAGTTCCCTTCCGGAAAAACCATCTCCTGCTGCTATGAGGGTGACAACCTGGTGCTGGTGAGGCTGCCGGAAGGGGTGGTGAAGCTCTCTTACGGGCAAGACGGGCTGACCCGCGTATCCATGGGCCAGGAGGCCGTGACTTACAGGTACGAGCAAGGCCTGCTTGCCGTGGAATGGCGATTGGGAACCCTAGAGCGGGAGCTTGCCTTCGGATACGGCAAAAATGGCATTCTGACCTCTTTTGCTTATAGCGGAGCAATGCAAAGCTATGCATACGATGAAAAGGGAAGGCTTGTCCGCGCCGGAAGTTTTATCATAACCAGGGAAGCGGAAAACGGCCTTGCCATATCCGTGACCGACTCGAATATGCAACTTTCCAGACAATACAACGAATACGGCGAGCTGGATGCAAAGGAATGGAGCGTGGCCGGGTTGCCTGCTGCCTGGTGGTCGCTTGGGCGGGATGCAGCCGGGCGCATTGTCCGCAAAGCCGAGGCAGCAGGAGGCCGGGTAGTGGACTATGCCTACGGCTATGATGCGGCCGGGCGCCTTTCGCAGGTAAAAAAAGACGGCGCCATAGTTGAGGAATACCGCTACAACGCAGACGGAGCAAGGGTTTTTGAGCTTAACCGCCTTGCTGGCATTGCCGGGCGCACTTACAGGTACGATGAAGAAGGCCGGCTCATTGCTGCCGGTGATATGCGCTTTGCCTACGATCCGGACGGTTTTTTGACCCAAAAGACTGATAATGCAGGTGAAACAAAATATGCCTATGCCTCCCGCGGCGGGCTGTTGAGGGTGGACATTCCCGGCGGCACTGTGGTAGAGTATGTAAACGATTCCTTTGGACGGCGGATAGCCAAAAAGGTCAACGGCAATATTGTTGAAAAATACCTGTGGCAGGGCCAGACAAGGCTTCTGGCCGTGTGCGATGGCTGGGACAACCTGCTCTGCCGCTTTGTCTATGCAGACGGGCGCACGCCCGTAGCCATGGAGCAGGGAGGGCAGGTATTCTACCTGTCTTACGATCAGGTGGGATCCCTGCGGCAGGTTACAGACTCATCGGGCCGGGCGGTCAAGGTGCTGGAGTACGATTCTTTTGGCAACATCATCAAAGACTCGGCTCCAGGCTTTTTCCTGCCCATAGGGTTTGCAGGCGGCCTTTGGGACATACACACAGGCCTTGTCCGCTTCGGTTACAGGGACTACTATTGCCAAATCGGCCGCTGGACAGCCAAGGACCCCATCGGCTTTGCCGCCGGAGATGTGGATCTTTTCGGGTATGTGGGAAATGATCCGGTGAATGCGGTTGACCCGTGGGGGTTATTATCTTATGAGGAAAATCGTCAAAGAAGAAAAGATATAAATTCCGGATACACTAATAAAATAATAAAAACAGGAGTAGGCTTATTAGTGGGAAAAGAAATCATAAAAAATTTTAGCAAAGCCGGATTAGGCGTTACTGCTGGTGAACTTATCAAACAGCGAGGAAATATTGCAACGCTTGGGGTATTTGGAACTGTAAGTAACTTTTTGGCAACAGCATTGATTAAGGCAGCGTTGGTTGGCGGCTCATTTTATACTGGGATCGAAGGCGGTACAAATATAGGCGCATATTTGGATACGATAGTTGATGATGGAGATGACTTTTTAGGAATATCTCCGGAACAGCTTGAAAAATTAGGTTTTGGTTCTGGTATTCCAAATGAGTTAGGCCTGTGAGTGAATAAGTGATATGAACATAATAAATAAACTCGGATTTAAAAAACACTATTTGGTTGCATATTCATTGGCTATTATAGTGATTTTTGCTTACTCATTATTATTCTTTTATGCTAAATTATTTATTTTATTGGATAAAATTACAAAAAATGTATTTCAGAACATCCCTTTCCTTGATTTAAAGCTTGCTTTGTTTATCTTCGCATTGCTTATTGTTTGTGTAGTTTTTATTATTTTATCACTTATTAAATGTCCAAATTGTGGTAATAAATTTTTTTGGCATTGGTTTAATGACAATAGACAGTGTAGGGGTAACCCATTCCTTATTTCCGTATGCCCAAATTGTGGTTATGATCCAGACAAAGAGAAAATAAATTAAAGTAATTATGGGGATATTCAATCAGGAGTTTAAGACCAAAGTCCGTAGGTTGGGCTAGAAAATTCCGGCCAAGACGATTCTGGAATCCTGAAAAACCCGTTTCTTAGCGGGTTAGTACAATAGTTCGTTGTTCCGAGACAAAAATTTGTTGCTCGCGGGTGGCCCTGGCAAATGTTGCCAGGTCGCGAAGCGCAAGAAATCTTGGAAGCCATCCGAAATCTGAAAGACGCAGCATCTTGAACTTCCGCGGAAGGCCTCCTGCCTTTTAAAACCCCGGCAACGAGTTGCCAGTGCCACCCACACTTTTGCCATTGAGGAAGCCTTGCCAGCGGCACCCGGCGGTGCCTCTATCCAAACCTGCAACTTATATTTCAAACCACTTTTTATAATTAGTATGGTCAACAATAATTACTCTATTCCAATCATGCCTAAAGGATATTTTATTTTTAAGGGTTATTATTTCTGAGTCATCGAGACCACAAGAAATGTAATCAACAAGTACTAACCACCATTTTACATACTTGTGCCTGACACCAATAATTTTTTTAGATTTTTCGTTTATACAAAGCCGCATATTTTTTTCCATTTTTTCTAGAAGCCAACCGTTATCATCTCTGTCAATACAACCTCCATAAAGAAACATCGTATTTTTAGGCTCGGCTGAACGGCTCACACAAATGTAGAAGTTGATATCTTTAATAATATAAAAGTCTTGCCTTGTTACTTCTTGCTGGAAAGCCTTGAGCCATTTTTTTAATTTTGATTCCCAATTCCCTACAGGGCGCTTAAAACATAAAAATACAAACCAACTATCTTTACCAACAGGAGGCCCAAAGTTATTGAGTAAATTCCTAACCTTCTGTTTTATGGGGATTGCAACTGTTTCATGGCCTTTAATTTTTTCATCATTATGAACAAAGTTTTGATTGAGACGGCGTGCTTCGACAGCAATTTCACCATTAACCAAAAAATCTGGTGTCGCTTGTCCATTAGGTTGATAAACAATTTCTTCATAGCCGAAGTGAACGAGTAAATCGCACACAGTTTTTTCATCAATGTTCATACCGTTAATGTATCTCTTGGCTTAAATATGTTTAAAGACAATTGATTAAGGGGGTAATATTTTTAGTTCCGCCGCATAGTTTTTTAAGCGAGCTTGCCTAATAATCGCTATAGAAACGCTTTCCCCTGGCGGCATAACCGCCAGGGGAATGGGCTTTCCATGCGGATGGGGCAGGGTTTGTCCGTGTGAAGAAGGTTTTGCAAAAAGAGCTGCCTGCCCTTAAACCGATGCCTCCACATTCTTCTGGAAGGTTTCCAGCATTCCGCTAAACTGGCTTTTGACAAAGGGTTTTATGACAGATCCCACAATGCTGGGGAAGGGGATTTCAAGCTCCACATCGGTGTGGAAGCGGATGGCCGTTTTGTCGCCTTCGCGCCGTATATCCACATCCCCCCAGTTTTTGGCGTTTCCTATGCCTTCCACCGGGCTCCAGGTGACCTTTCCGTTTTCCTTGTCGAAATTGTATTTTGCCGCATAGACCACCTGCAAATTGTACTTGGAGATTCCCGCTTCCTCAAGGGTCCATTTCCATGCGCCGTCCCCAATGTCCTCAAGCTTTTCCACCTTTGGAAAAAAGCTGCCCATCTTGGCCACATTGGAAAAGATTTCAAAGGCTGTGTCGTAATCACTGTTGACCTTGATTTCGCGGGTGAGATCCAGCTTCATGGTGAATGCCATTTTGTGTCTCTCCTTTGCTGTTTGAGGGTTGGCGGGCTTTGGCCCTGACTTATTTGTGTTTGCTGCAATTTATTTTGCTGACATAAAGCCGGTCTTACCGGCTCCGATACTCCTCAAGATGACCCAGAAGCTCCTTTAGCAGGTGCATGGGATAAACATCCCCTGCCATTTCCTCCCACAAGGGCAGCATCCGCTCACGAATGGTGTCAACAACCTCTTGAGAAGGCGCAGCCTCTTTAAGGCCGTGGGCAAGCATTGCTTCATAGGCCCTCACATTGTCCCTTCTCAATTCACGGGAGAACTCGTCCATGACAGCAGGCCGGCGATCGTGATAATTCTTCTGGTATTCTTGGGGCATTGTTCCCCATCGTTTGCTGGTTACAACAATAAGCGCCGGAGCATAGCGGAAGTCTAAAGGGCTGACATGGTGCAATACATTGTAAAGCTGGGTTCCCACCACCCAGGCCGCAGGCGCGATTATGGCGTTGCCTATGCCCTGGCGCAGGGTGGATGGCGCTTCGGGCATGGTGACAGACACGGGCGTGGCCCCAAGGGTGCGATATGTGGCCGCCTCAATTGGGCCAAACCAGGAAAGGGGCCTTATTCTGGCGTAGTCCTGAAGCGTTTCCAGCGGTGAGCCAACCGCATAAAGCCTGTCAAAGTCCTGATCTATCCAGGCCACAAGAAAATATCCGTTGTCTGAAGCTATGCGGTCAAAGGTGTTGCTCATCTTGCTTTTTATGTAGTCCACCTCATCATAGTTATTAAAAAGGAAGGGAAGCTCGACAACGCTCATCTCCGGCACGGCCAGCTTTGTTCCCTGGCCCGAAAGCCCGGCCCCCTGAAGCTGGTCAATACGCATTTTCTTGATGTAGTCCTCATCATCCCCCATTATGCCGCCCCAATACACATGAATCTTCAGGTTCTTGTCCGTAACCTCGGTCACGGCGGGGATGACAATGGCCTTTATCTGGCGAGCCCAGCCCACGCCATCCGGTGCAAGGGTGGCTATTTTCCAGCGGTCGCTCCACTTGGCGCTTGCAGGCTGGGCTGTTATGCACACAAAAGCAAAAAGGGCAAGAATGCAGATGGCGATATTGCGAAGAAAACAAAGCATAAAAAAAGGGCCTTTCTCTTTTTTGGGCAGTTTGACAGGCAACCTTTTTTTTATATCAACCCTGCCTTGAAAAAGGCAAGGGGATTATGCTTTAAACCTCATGGCAATCGCTTTTAAAAAGCTTTTCAAAGACACGGATTATCTCTTGCAGCAAAAAGCATTTTTCCCCGGCCCTATCCTGGCCTGCTGCACGGATTTAGGGCTTTTTGGGTTGACAAAGAAAAGCTCTGGCGGTAGTTAAACCTTTTTTAAGGGGAGGTGTCTGACATAACAGTCAGATAATTTCGTCAAAACAGCCTCATCCTCGGAAAAATTTAATGCCCTGCCCCAACACCCTGCTTTTTATTGCAGTTGCGGCAGACGCGCAAAAAAAGAAGCAAGGCAAGAAAGGCCCCAAAGGCCTTTTTTTGAAGTTTTTTTCGTAAACCCTATTCGTAAACCCTAGTGAAGCGGGAGCACTCGGAGCAGCCATGAGCGCATCGGAAAAAAACCGCACGGATCAAACCTCCCAGGCCGACAAGAAAAAGTATGCAGGCCTGTTTGGCCTGACACTTTTTATCGTGGCCGTAGGCATTTATGTCGGCCTGGTGGTGGGGTGGATGGTCTTTCCCCAAATCCTGTATTCCAAGCAGGACCAGCCCATTGACTTTGACCACACGGCCCATGTTCTTGCCGTGGAGAACAGGCAGAACTGCGCCACCTGCCACAATGCAAAGCCGGAAGGCAGCTTTGCAGGCATCACAAGGCTTGATAACTGCGCGGCCTGCCACGCATTTGACCATGCGGCCCACGAGGTGGAGGACTGCTTTGCCTGCCATGCAGAAACCGAATATGGCGACATTGATGAAGCAGCCTTTTTGTTTGATGTTGAGGAAAACTGCTCCACCTGCCACAAGAACGAACTGGCCAACCACCCCAACAAGCAAAGCAGTTGCAATGCCTGCCATCAGTTCAAGGAGGATGGCAGCTTTTCGGGCATTCCGGCCATTGATAACTGTGCGGTCTGCCATGCCTTTGATCATGCCATTCACGAGGCGGAGGACTGCTTTGCCTGCCATGCAGAAACCGAATATGGCGAAATAGACGAAGCCGCCTTCCTGTTTGATATCTCCACCGGCTGCGCCATGTGCCATGCAGACAGCCGGGGGAACCATCCCGATGAAGTGAAGCTGCGGGAGGAATATCTCAACAAGGGCGAGGAAATTCCCTGGCTTGTTTATGCCCGGCAACCAGCCTGCGTTTTCTTCTCCCATGCAGCCCATGTGTTTTCCGATACCTTTCCCCATACCCAGGGAATTGAAAACGGCGCGGACTGCTTCACCTGCCACGGGCCTCTGACCCTTCAGGACATGGGTGAAAAGCATACCTATCCCATTGAAAAGGCCTTTAATCTCATACTCGGCAAAAAAGATGACGATGCAGGCTACCCGCGCTACCTGCGTCCCTTTGAGAAAAACAGGCTCACGGGTTACAGCCGCGATATATGGGGCCAGAATATGTTCCCCACCCGCAACAACTGGTGGGATCGCATGAAGATGACGGACTGCGCGGCCTGTCACAAGGAATATAAACCGGAATTGCAGGGTACGGTGAACGAAGCCTGCTTTGTGTGCCATAAATAGGGGCAGGCCCGGCCAAACCTTGCGGTTTGCGGCAATACCTCCTCAAAACGCGACTCATGAGGGAAACAATATGAAACTGGACAGAAGAAGTTTTCTGGTATTGAGCACGGGCTTTTCAATCGGAGGCGCCATTGGCAGCACCTTCAGCCCGCTGCCCTGGAAGATGACTGATGACATCGCCATCTGGACCCAGAACTGGCCCTGGACCCCCGTGCCTGAACAAGGCCCCGTGAGCTTTCTCGAGACAACCTGTGGCCTGTGCCCCGGCGGTTGTGGCATAACCCTGCGCAAGGCGGGCAAAAAGTTTGTGCGGGTAATGGGCACAAAAGGGCACCCGGTAAATGACGGAGGTGCCTGTCCCCTGGCCCTTTCCTCGCTTCAGCTTCTTTACGGCCACACACGCATCAAAACTCCGCTCAAGCGCTCCGGCAAACGCGGACAGGGTTCATGGCGGGCCATCACCTGGGCCGAGGCCATTGACGAAATCAGCACAAAGCTCACCCAGTTGCGCAACACCCGTCAGGCCCACACCGCAGCCCTGTACCTGGGCGACAACCGGGGCGCGGTTCCGCAGCTTTTTTGCCGCTTTATGGAGGCTTACGGCTCTCCCAATGTGATTGCGGATGAAACAGCATGGCAGGCTGCGGCAAAAGCCTTTGAACTCATGCACGGCCAGGCCTATTATCCGGGTTTTGACCTTGCAAACGCGGACTTTGTGGTCAGCTTCGGGGCCAACATCCTTGAAGGCTGGGGCAGCCCGGTCAACGCCATCCGCTCCTTTGGCAAATGGCAGGAAAAGGATGGCAACACCTTTGTCTGTGTTGACTCCAAGCTCTCCAACACCGCAGCCAAGGCCCATCAGTTTGTTGCAGTTGCACCTGGAAGCGAGGCGGCTTTGGCTTTGGGCTTGGCCAATGTCCTTATTTCAAAGGGCCTTGTGGACACCAACTTTTTGAACTGGTACGCCCAGGGCTTTGAAGATGTGCGCGAAGGCGCTGGCGGAATGCGCCGGGGCTTCAAGCGCATGGTGCTTGAGGATTACCGGCCTTCCCTTGTTGCTGCCATGACAGGTGTGCCGGAAGCGGATATAGTGGCCCTTGGCGAGGCCTTTGGCAAGGCCAAAAATCCCCTGGCCCTGTTTGGCCGCGGCAAGGCCAACACTTGGGAAAATGTAAGCTCCATCATGGCAATCCATGCCCTTAATGCTGTCAAGGGCCGCATCAACCAGAAAGGCGGCGTGCGCGCCGTGCAGCCGGATTTTGTGGCAGGCTGGCCGGAAGTTGTGCGCGATGAGGCGGGCCTTGCCGGAAGAAACCAGCCCCGCATTGATGGTGCCGGCTCGGCGGAATTCCCCCTGGCACAAAACCTGCCCAACCGCCTGGCAGACGGAGCGCTTAAGCAGACGCCTTATCCCATAAAGGCTCTTATGGTCTATGGGGCAGACCCTTACTACACTTTGAGCGACCGCGACAAGGTGGCAAAAGCCTTTGAGCACATTGAGTTTATTGTCACCATTGCCACAAATTTAAATGACACAGCCAATATGTCGGATCTGGTGCTTCCTGCAGACAGCTTCATTGAAGCCGTTTACGACATTCCCACCCCGCCGGGCTATGCCCAGCCTTTGGTGGGCCTCACCCGGCCTGTGGTTCCAAGGCTCTTTGATTCAAAACATCCTGGCGACATTGTTCTGGAACTTGCCCGGAAAATGGGCGGTGCAGTCGGCGGGTCCATGCCCTGGCGCAATTTTGAAAACTGCCTGGAAGCCTCCTATTATAAAGGCCAACGGGACGCCATGAAAAAAGACGGCTTCTGGACCGAAAAGGAAGAGGCTGACGAACCCCTTTCCCGCGCATTTGCCACACGCACACGGCGCTTTGACTTCTCACCCAGGGTTATCGCCCCTCACATGAGGGTGCCAAAGGTGGTGGAGCCGGGCTATCTTAAAGAGGCGGTTTCCGGAGATGCGGACAGCTTCCCGCTCACCCTTCTGCCCCTGGCAAGCCTTCGGCTTTCAACAGGCCCGGCGGGCGTTCCGCCCTTCATGGTGAAAATCCTGCCCAATTCTGTGCTTGCCGATACCTCCCGCCAGGCAGTGGTGATGAATCCCCACACTGCGCGGGCCTATGGTGTGGACAGGGGGCTTGGTCTTCTGTCCACTGCTGCGGGCGAAACAGTAGTAAGAGTGGTTTCAGACCCCGGAATGCCCAAAAATGTTATCGGCATGGCCGATGGTCTGGGCCGCGAAGGAAATGACAAGTACCTTTCAGGCAAGGGCGCAAGCTACCGGGCGCTGGAGCGGCCGCTGGCCGACCCGCTTACCGGCAACAACACGGCTTATGGTGTGCGGGCGCGCATAAAGCCTGCATGAGAAAAGGGCCGTTTATATTATTCACAAGGTCAGGAAAGACTCCCGATAAACGCGAGGTTCTCTGATGAAACACGATAATTCCAACCCGGACGCCAAGCTCTACGGCATGGTCATAGACCTGGACAAATGCACGGGGTGCGGGGCCTGCATGGTAGCTTGCTTCATGGAAAACAATGTCCCTTTCAAGGTAAACGAGACTGACAAGCTTGACAGCATTACCTGGATGCGGATGTTCGAGCTTCATAACGGCAAGGACTTCCCCCATGCGGATTCCTGCTGGCTGCCAAGGCCCTGTATGCACTGTGCGGGCAAGGACGGCCACGGCCACTATACCCCCTGCGTCATGGTCTGCCCGGCCATTGCCACAGACTACACGCCGGAAACCGGCGTAGTAAGCCAGATTCCCACCCGCTGCTTCGGCTGCCGCTACTGCATGGCCGCCTGCCCTTACAAGGCCCGCTACTTCAACTGGTGGGACCCCAAATGGCCCGAAGGCATGAAGAACTATCTCAACCCGGATATTTCCGTGCGTATGCGCGGCGTGGTGGAGAAGTGCAGCTTCTGTTATCACCGCTACCAGCGGGCCATGAACAAGGCCTTCATGGAAGGCCGCAAAACCTTGAAGGAAGATGAGTACCAGACCGCCTGCACCCAGGCCTGCCCTGCCGGGGCAATCACCTTTGGGGATCTGGATAATCCAAAACATAAGGTGCATGAGCTAAAAAAGAGCAAAAAGGCCTTCCGGCTGCTGGAAAGGCTCAAGACCGAGCCCAAGGTTTATTATATGACCACCCGCGACTGGGTGCGCCGGGCTGCAGACAGGGTTCAGGAAGAGGAATCCAGGTCTGCGGGCAGGGGGCATTAAAAGAGGAAAGTTTGCGTAAAAAACAAAGCGGTAAACTTTTTTTCACCGCATAAGGAGCGCATATTATGGAAGCCGTGCTCAAACCCATCTTCCAGAAGGTTGACAGCATAGCGGATTCGGTCATCCCGCAATTTATCCGCGATTTTGACAAGTCCCTTCAGCCCGCAGGAGTGCAACGAGCGCCCCTGTGGCAGTGGCTGCTGTGGATGGGGGCCTTTTCCGTGGTGGCCCTGTGGGGCGTTGTGGGGCTAATAATGTGCTGGGGTTTTGGCCTCAACCAGACCAACATGAACGACTACTACGGATTTGCTCTGTGGATATGGGCAGACCTTGCAGTCATTGCTTTGGGCGGCGGAGCCTTCTTTTCCGGGTTTTTGAAATATGTCGTCGGCAAGGAAAACCCTTTAAAATACATTGTCCCCTATGCTGTTGTCATAGGCTTTGTATGCTACAGCTCGGCCCAGCTCATCCTGGCTGTTGATGTGGGCCAGCCTTTGAGAGCATGGTTTATTTTCTGGCATGCCAATGTCCACTCCATGCTTACAGAAGTGGCCTTTTGCTTGAGCTGCTATTTTCTTGTGCTTTGCATAGAGTTTGTTCCCTCCATACTGGAAAACCGCAAGCTTTCCACCATTCCCTTTGTGGGGCATCTCACCCACAACTTTCATGCGGCAATGGGCATTTTTGCAGCCACAGGGGCATTTTTGTCCTTCTTCCACCAGGGTTCCCTGGGCGGCGTGGCCGGTGTTCTTTACTCCAGGCCCTTTGGTTTTCGGGAAGGCCTCTACATCTGGCCCTGGACATTTTTTCTCTTCACATGGTCAGCCGCTGCCTATGGCCCCATGTTCACAATTCTGTTAACCCGCATAGCCGAGGGCCTTGCCCGCAAAAAGCTTGTGGCCGAAAGCGCCATCCAGTTTCTGGCAAAAGTTTCCGCCTACATGATAGGCACCTACATAATCGCCAAGATAATCGACACCCTTTACTGGGGCTTTGTTACCGCTCCTTCAATGGGCTTTAGCCTTGCAGACTTCTACACGGGCAACCCCCTCTACGGGTACTGGATACTGGGCCTGGAAGTGGTGATCGGCGGCATTGTACCGGCAGCCATACTGCTTTCCAAAAAGGGAAGGGAAAACCCCAAGCTGCTGCTTTTGGCGGCAATTCTGGCGGTTATCGGTGTATCCACCAACCGCTGGGTCATGGTCTTGCAGGTCATGGCCGTGCCGGTTTTGGAGTTCGACAAGTGGGTCATGTACTTCCCAAGCTGGCAGGAAATAGCAACAACAGTCCTTCCCGTGGCCTACGGCGTGCTGCTCATTTCCGCAGCGCACCGCTACCTGCCCCTGTTTCCATACGAGCTTGAGCAGGTTGGCAAGAAGGCCCACTAAAGGCAAAAGCGCACAGCAGGGCCTCTGCAAAAAAGGCCCTGCTGCCCATAAAATAAAAGGTTTATCGTGCGCCTACGCGCGGTAAGGCAAACAAAGGAAAGACACCATGTTCCCATTTATTTTTGAATGGCTCTGGGACGGCAGCCACATAGTTTTCATGGGCGGCCTGTGGTATGCACTTGGAGTTATCGGCGCAGGATTGACCTGGGTTGTGGGCAAAAGCATAGTTGACACCATGCAGGGCAAAAGCCCGGAACACCACTGATACAAAGTTGCTCTCCTCTCAACCAAAGGAGTAAGTTTGCCGTCATTTAAGGCCCAATGAAGTTATCGGGGTATGCCTTTGTTCTGCCGGAACCCATGCAGAGGGCGCAGCCGCGGACAAGATTCTGTTTCAATGGGACAAGGGTCACCCAAGAAGAATAATAGCCTGTTTTTATTTTAGATTCTATTCTGAGCAGTGATGACGGCTGTGCCGGGTTGCCGCTACCTCTTTGTGGGGGAGAGGCTTTTTTCCCAAAAACCCCTCCCCTTTTTCCAATTTTTCAGTTTTGCAATTGCCTTTGCAGGGCTATTTTTTTACCGGCTCATCCCGTATTGTTGCGCCAAGAGCCAAAATCTCTGCCCGCAACCTGTCTGCAAGGTCAAAATCCCCATTCTTTCTGGCCTTTTCGCGTTGGGCCAAAAGCTCTTGAACCTTTGGGTCATCTGCCTCCTGCTTGCCGGAGATATCCAGCAGGCCCAGCACCCTGTCAACAGCTTCAAGGGCCTGGAGTATTTTTTCGCACCCGTTTTCATCCAGGGCCTTTTGGGCGAGAAGCGGATTGATGGCCTTTATGCTGCCAAAAAGCGCGGCCAGGGCCTGATTTGCCGAAAGGTCGTCATCCATTGCCCTGGAAAAGCTGGAGCGGATGTCATAGACAAACTGGTCCGTATCTTTGTGGGCGCTGCCGTTTGCAAGCTCTTTGATCCCCTGTACAAAGCGGTCGAGCCTTGCAATGGCAGCCCTTGCGTTTTCCAGGTGTTTGGGCGAGCAGGCAAGCGGCCTGCGGTAATGGGTGGAAACAAGCCAGTAGCGGATTTCCCTTGCTGTCCAGCCCTGCTCCAGAAGATCGGGCAGAGTAAGGCGCGGCCCGCCCTGGCCCCCTGCCATTTTGTCGTCCAGGTAAACCGCCTCGCAGTCCACCCAGAAGCGGGCAAGAGGCTTGCCTGTGGCTGCAAGGGCAATGGCGTTTTCATTTTCGTGATGGGGAAAGGCAAGGTGCCGACTGCCCACATGGATGTCAAAATTCTCCCCCAGGGTTTCCAGGGCAATGGCTGCTCCCTGCAAATGCCATGAAGGCCGGGCGTTGCCCCAGGGGGTTTTAACAAAAAGGCCCCTTTTGAGATCCGCCATGCGGGTGCGCTTGAAAAGGGTGAAATCCCTTGGATTGTCCTTTTCGTATTCATCCAGATCAACTGTTGCCCCAAGGCGCATCTTGTCCAGATTCACTCCTGAAAGCTGGCCGTAGGAATTCAGGCGGGATATGTCAAAATACAAAGAGCGCAGTTTTTCGTAGGCAACGCCCTTTTCCTGAAGAGTTTTTGCCACCCGGCTCATGGCCTCGATATGCTCTGTGGTGCGCGGATAAGCGCTTGCCGGAGCCAGGGAGAGCAGCCGACAATCCTCGTGGAACTCCTTTATGCGCTCCTCGCAGAAGGCTGCGTGATCCATCTGCGCTTCCATTGAGCCTGCAATGGTCTTGTCGTCAAGGTCGGTGATCGGCACAATGTGGCTGACTTTTGCATCCTTTTCAGCCAGATACCGGCAAAGGATATCTGCCAGCACAAGCCTGCGGCACTCGGAAAGGCTCATGCGGTCGTGGGCCGTAGGGCCAACCGTGTACACCTGCGCCTTGCCCGGCTGGGCTGGTTCAAAAGGCTCCTTTTTGCGGGTGCTCGGGTTGAACAGGCTCATGTCAACCTTGCGGCGCACCGTGAAAAGGGCTGTGGAGAGGTAGCGCTCCCCGCTGTCGGGCAGCAGAACCACCACTGTGCCGCTTTCCATGTTTTTGGCAGTCTCAAGGGCAATGGCCATGGCTGCGCCAGAACTCATGCCCACAAAAAGGCCTTCCTCCTTTGCAAGTCGCCGGGCGGTTTCATAGGCCAATTCATCTTCTATGTTTACTTTCTCGTCCAGCCTGTTCTTCTCAAAAATTTCGGGAACATAGGCCTCTTTCATATTCTTGAGGCCCTGGATTTTGTGGCCCAGGTAAGGCTCCACGCCGATTATGCGGACACCTGGGGCCTTTTCCTTGAAAAAGCGCGATATTCCCATGAGAGTGCCGGAGGTTCCCATTGTTGCAACAACCGCTTTTAAATCGCTGCCCACATCCGCCAGGATTTCCGGCCCGGTGGTTTCGTAATGGGCCATCCAGTTGGCAGGGTTGTTGAACTGGTCGGTCATGAAATACTTTTCAGGGTTCTCCCTGGCCAGCCGATAAACCTCCTCAATGGCTCCATCCGTGCCCAGGTGGCCGGGGGTGAGCAGAATCTGCGCTCCGCGGGCTGCCAGAATCTTCCTTCGCTCCTGGCTCACTGCCTCGCTCATGGCAAGAAGAAGCCTGTAGCCCTTCACCGCACACACAAGAGCAAGGCCTATGCCCGTGTTGCCGCTTGTGGCTTCCAGCACTATTTTGTCGGGGGTGAGCTTGCCGGAGCGCTCCCCCTCCCGGATCATGTAAAGGGCTGCCCTATCCTTTACCGAGCCGCCGGGGTTGGCGTATTCCAGCTTTGCCAGAATACGCACCCCCGGATTGGGGTTCATGTGCCGTATGGGAATAAGGGGTGTGCGGCCAATGTAATCAAGAATGTTTTTTTCCATTTTGTTAAATCTTGTTTTGCGGAAAAACAGCTTGCTGCAAACAAGCCCTTGCCCGCAACTTTTCTTTAAAGGTTTTGCCGTTAAGCGGCCCTTACCGCCGGGTCATGCTTTCCAGGTAATATCCGGCGTCTTTGTTGCCAAGTTCGGCTGCACGGGTAAAATCCAGCAGGGCGGCGGTCTGGTCCCCTGCTTTAAGATAGGCCCATCCCCTGCCGTAAATAAAAGCCGCATTCTTTGGCTCTATTGCAAGGGCCTTATCCATGTATTCCACAGCCTTGTCAAATCGCTCCATTTCCGCATAGGCAAGGCCTGTGCCGAAAAGGGCCTTCACATTGTCCGGCTCCATCTTCAGAACATCCCCATAATGGCGGACAGCAGCCCCTGGGCTTCCGTAGGCTGCGGCAATGGCAGCGTTTTCAAGGGCAAGAGCCTTTGCATCCCGGGTCGGCTGGACAGGCCGCCTGCCAATATCGCCCGGCTGCCCGATACCGGGTTGAGGGCCAGGCCTCTCAACCCTTTGGGGGCGGGGAGATTCATCCCCAGGCGCTCGCGCAACCTCCTTTTGCTTACCCGGCTTCATGGCCCCCATAAGCGCAGCCACAGCCTTCATGTCCTTCACATTGGCCCTGTAAAGCATCTGGGCCTTTTCCGGAGAAATATCCATGCTAAAGGAAAGAACTGCCTTTTCCGGCAGGTTGGCGGGCAGGGGCTGGCCTGCGCTTTTTGCCCCCATTATGGCCACCTGGGCCATGTCCATTTCCATCTGCATTAGCGGGCCTGCGGCAGGGGCCTCACGGAAAGTATTCACCATGCCCATCATAAAGGCCATTTCTGATCTGCCCGATCCAAAAAGAGCAAAGCGGTCCACCACGGCCATCCTTAAATTAAGAGGCTCAAGGGCTGCGCCCTGCTGTGAGGCATCGGTCATGGGTATGCTTATGCCGGAAACCTTGTGGCCATTGATTGAAGTTGTTTCCAGAAGCCTGGGCAGAGGCATTTCAGGGAAGGCCTGGCCCTGGGCGGCAGCATAATCCTGCATGGATTTCATGTAGCTGGAAATGCAGTCCACCATGCTGGCTGCAAGTGTTTCCGCATCGTGGCCAGGTCCGTCCAGCACCCAAACGCCCTGCGTGTTCACGGCATTTCCGGCAAGGCTCATGGAGCCTGCGGATTCTCCGGTGAAGGGGGCGGCTATTTTTTTGAAGCAGGCAAAATCCAGCCCCATGCTGGTATAAAGGCCGTCAAAGAGATCCAGGTAGGCGGCAATGTCGTAAGCCCTGGTGCGAAAGGTGATTGGACCCTGGGGCTGATAGGCCGAAAGAAAGCCGGAAGCCTGCCTGGGCTTGGCAAGACGGGCTGCAAAATCAGTATCTGCCACCGGGGATGCGGCAAAGCTCAATCCCAAAACATCCTGGCTCATGTCAAGGCCGATGGACAGGTTCTTCACCTGACGGCCAAGGTTGAGCATGGTATGGGCCATCCAGTCCAACTGCTCTGCCCCTGCCTGGGGGGTGCCATCCTGGGGGGCTTTCTGCCTGAAGGCTGCAAGGCCTTTTTCAATTTCGCCAGAAAGACTGTTTAGAAGGGTTGCAACCGGAATTTCAATGGACAGGAGATCCGTGCCCGGCCTTGCCGAGGCCCTGTAAAGGGGGGCAAGAATTTCCCTGGGGGCAGCGGCAACAGGCGGCTGGGCGATAAAATAGTAATCCGGCCCTGTCATGGCCCTGTGGGAGGCGGCAAAATCCGGGTTGGGCCGGGAAAAGGGAATGAAGAAATAAGCCTGGGGTTTTTCTCCTTCCAGGGTGACCGTGGCTGTTATTGCCCTTGCCGGATCAAGCCAGTCCGTACCGCCAAGCATCATGCGGAGCATGGCCCCAGGGGCAGGAGCCTCATGGGCTTTTGCCGGGTCATCAGGCCCTGCAACCTGGTCAAGAATCTGGGCTATGCGCTCCACGCTGTTGATGCGGACAATAAGTTGCCCGTCAGAAGTTGCGGCCCGGCCCGTTCCAGCAAGGGCCAGAAGGCAGGCTGCCAGACAGATAAAGAACTTGGCTCCAGGCTTTCTCATAGCTGTTCTCCCTGTTTTATCTTGCAACAAAAGATGCGGCAGGCCCAAGGGGTCTGCTCACTTTCGGTCTTTGACTTCCTTTAAATAAGCGCCGTATTTATCCGCCCTGCCAAAGGCCTTGTCCGCAGGATATTTGGCGTTGTTTTCCTTTAGCTTGTCTTCAATTATGCCTGCCGGGTCCAGGCCCAGGGCAGCAGAAAGGTTTAGCGCACAGATAAAAATGTCTCCAAGCTCCCTGGCAGCCTCATGGAGAAAAGGCTCCTCTCCGGCCAGGCGGGCAACCTGCTCAAGGTCCTTCCACAGAAAAAGCTCCAGAAGCTCGGCTGCCTCCACGCTTAAACAAAGGGCCAGATCCTTTGGGTTGTGAAAAGGCTCCCAGGCCCTTTGCCTTGCAAAGTCCACAACCTTTTCCTGCAATATTTTGATATCCATGAAAATCCGGGCCTTATGCCTGTATTGTTGCAGAAAGGAATCTTTAAGCTAATTGCGGCTATTTTTTTATCATACTACTCTTTGAAAGCATGGGCAAGGATGCAAACAATGCGGCAAAGGGCCTTGCGCCTGCTTTGCAGGGTTTTTGGCAAGGTCAGAACAAATCGCGAAGGCCTGTTGGAATCATGCTTTTGGGAATGGGTAAAATACGAGGCTCATCCATATCGCCCTTTGCCTGGAAGCAGGTTTCAAACACGGCCCCTGTGCCGCCCTGCAAAATCCAGTTAAGGCCTGGAGTCATGCCCACAATGCTGTCCAGGGTGCGAAAAGGCTGCATACAGATTTTGAGATCCTGCAAATGACTCTCAAGATCAACGCTTCCTGTTGCCAGATAGCGCAGGGAAGGCCCTTTGAGCACAAAGGAGTTGACTGTGGCAAGCGAGCCGTCAAGAAAGATGTCTCCATCCATCTCCTCAAACACTATGCCCTGGCCTGCAAGGTCTGAACGCTGGCCTGCAAGGAGCCGCAGATAATTGTCCGGCGATAGCGCCCCCAGCAGCAGAAGCAGGCCCTTTTGGCGGCCTATGCGCCCCTCCTGGGAGGAAAAGCTTAACAAGCCCTTTGGCTCGTAAAACCCTTGGGCATTTTGCACAAACTCCCCTTCCATGCGCAGCGAAGTGCGTCCGCCTTCTATGGGAAAACGCCCCTTTTCGCTCTGGCTGCCGGAAGCAAAAAGCGCGGTCACATCGCCAAGCTCCTCAAACCAGGCCCTG
>JAGVAW010000228.1 GCA_020060085.1 Desulfobacterales bacterium | reverse complement strand
CTGGATGTTGCGCTTGTTTATGGTAAAGCGCAGGCCCACCTTTATGCCGGCCTCCTGGCTGTTTTTTATGCCTTCAATCGCCTGGTCAAAAGCTCCCTGCACCCCGCGGAAGCGGTCGTGAACAGCCCTTGCTCCGTCAAGGCTTATGCCGACATAGCTCAAACCCACTTCCTTTAGGGTTTTTGCCTTTTGCTTTGTGATGAGGGTTCCGTTTGTGGAGATGACCGCGCGCATTCCCCTGGAAACCGCATGTTGGGCAAGTTCGGGCAGGTCCTCGCGCATGAGCGGCTCGCCCCCGGAAAAGAGCATAACCGGCGCGCCGAAGGCTGCCAGATCATCAATAAGAGCCTTGCCCTCTTGTGTTGTAAGCTCGTCCTCGCCTGCCCTGGCCTTGGCATGGGCGTAGCAGTGAACGCACTTTAAATTGCAGCCGCGGGTCATGTTCCAGACCACCACGGGTTTTTTATCTGCGGAAAATTGCAGAAGGTGGCTGGGAAGATCCTTGGAGTGCCGCCCGTAGCGCAGGGCATCGCTTGGCTCAACAGTATCGCAGTAAAGCTTGGATATACCTATCATGACTCTCTCTTGGCCCCGGCGCTTTTTTGCAGCGCAGTCAGGCTTTTTCAGGTGTTGACGGAATCGCTCTCTTTATTGCTGCTGTCGCAAATCTCCTTTGCCACAAAGGACTCCGGGTTGGCAAGGGCCTCAAGGGTCAAAAAGAATCGGCTCTTGCCCGTTTTTTCCTTAATGAGCTTGAGACCATATTCAAAATCGCCTGTCAACTGCGTGTAGAATTGCTCCATGCTGCCGGGCGCGCCGCCATGCTCAAGAATTATCAGATCAACTGCATCATCATCAAAGACTATGCTTATTCCCTGATCCTTGAAAAAGGTCAATTCCAGTTTGCGGACCTGGCCGTAATCGCGGCGCACGCGGTTGAGCACGCTACGGATGTCTGTGGGCTGTTTGCAGTACAGGGCTGCAATGACCTCCTTGCGCGAGCCGGTCAGCTTTAAGTTGAAGCGCCCGGCAAGGGCTGCCTGGTTATCGGTCAGATAGCCGACAATGGCCTCGTGCTCGCGAGCCTTGGCAAGCCTGAACTCCTCATTGTAGCGCGGATGAGCCGGAGAGCGGCCAAACTCCTCTAAAGCCTTTTCCGGATCAAGGGCCACGGTTTGGCTCACCACAAAGCGGGAAGTCCCCAAAGACGGCAGCCGCTTTTCAAAGGGCAGAAGCACCCGCTCAAGGGCGCTCACCAGGCCTCGCGCGCCGGTTCTTTCCTGGCAGGCGTTTTTGGCAATTATCTCAATTGCCTCCCTTGTGAATACAAGGTCTATTCCATAGGCTGCAAAATCCAGCTTCTTGTTTAAAACAAAGGGATTGTTGGGGTTGTTGAGAATGTCAAAGAGGTCTGCTTCCGTAAGCTTTTCCAGAACCGCCACAATGGGAAGCCGCCCGATGAACTCGGACTCAAACCCATAGGCAATAAGATCCTCGGCCTTGACCTGGCTCAAATAATCCATGCAGTCTTTTTCGGTTTTCACGCACGCGCCAAAGCCTATGCCTTGGGCGGATACGCGCTTTTTGATGATTTCGCCAAGGTTGTTGAAGGCCCCGCTCATTATAAAAAGGATGTTTTTTGTGTTTACACGGGCCGGAGAGCGCTCGCCGCTTCTGCGAAAGCGCTCCATCTCCTGCATCATGGAAATGGGGTCATGGGGCACCTTCAGGGGCACATCCGTCTCTTCCATTGGCTTTAAAAGCGCCCTCTGCACGCCGGTGCGGGAGACCTCCGCGCCCCAGGCATGGCCCGATGAGGCGAT
This sequence comes from Desulfobacterales bacterium, assembly GCA_020060085.1. Classification (GTDB taxonomy): domain Bacteria; phylum Desulfobacterota; class Desulfobacteria; order Desulfobacterales; family Desulfatibacillaceae; genus JAGVAW01. The sequence continues at coordinate 1,403 of JAGVAW010000228.1, read as the reverse complement.
TTTATCTATCTCATCAATGTATATTATGCCATACTGGGCCTTTTCAATGTCATCATCCGCTTCGCGCACAAGGTCCCGCACAAGGTCCTCCACATCGCCGCCTACATAGCCGGTCTCGGAAAACTTTGTGGCATCGCCCTTTACAAAGGGCACGCCCAGGCGCTTGGCAATGAGCTTTAGCATATAGGTCTTGCCCACGCCGGTAGGCCCCATGAGCAGCACATTGTTTTTAACGGCCCCAACCATTGAATCGCCGAAATCGCCCTGGCTTGCCGCACGGGATATGCGGTTGTAGTGGGTGCAGATTTTTGTGGCCAGAACAGCCTTTGCCGAATCTTGCTTTATGATGTACTGATCCAGATAGGCGGTAAGCTCTTCGGGTTTCATGTCAGACTGTATGCCAGGCCCCTTGCGCGCGCCCTTGCCCATAGGCCCGCCGGTTTCCTCCACCTGGGGAAAGGGGCCTATAATCTGGACGCTGCTGCCGTACTTCTTGCTCAAGAATTCGGAGATGTCCTTTTCAACCTCTTCGGGCCTGGGAATCTTTCCGTCTTTCTCATTCATGATATTCCTGCCTTCTTGCGGCCTTATTTTTCCGCAATGCAAAAGTTTCCAACAGGGCCGGATTGAGACAAATCCGGTCTTAAAGGAAAAATAAGGACTGCCCGCCTTTTTTCAAGCAAGGAACAACAAGCCTGTTTTTGCAGGAAAGAAATAAGGATTGTTCAAGAAGATGCTGACAGGGAAAAAAAGACTATTCAAAATCCTTTGTGGCGTTCAAAAAAAGCTCCACATAACGATCTATGTATTCTATTTTTTCAGCATCAAGGTCAAGAAACTCTATGCCCATGTCAAAGAGGTTTTCCTCCTGGCCTTCAATATGACGCACCACGCGGCCCTTTATCTCCACAAGGTCCTCATCAAAGGCTATGGTCACATAGACAATGCTGCCCATATCCAGAATCGTGCTTGTTTCCAGCAGAATACCGGATTTGGAGACATTGAGAGTGCGGCCCATGCCCTGCTCCACAAGGCGATCTTCGCCATCGTAGCAGGAATAGGTTAGCAGGTTGATGGAATCCACCCGATAATGCCGTCTGCGCTCAACAACCATCTGTACCTCGCCGCAACAGAGTGCTTGAAATTTTAAAAAGCGACAATAAAAAACCGGAAAGACCGGGAACCAGTCCAAAAAGCGTATTTAAAAAATCTTACAGGAAAATCATACCAAAGTCAATGCGCACCTAAAGACCCGCAGGCAGTAAATGTAAAATTTGTCTTTTTGCCGCATCCCGGTTTTTTTGCAACTTTGGCGGGTTTGTACAGCCCTCTGCCTGCATCTCTTTACAAGGGGCCTTCTTTGTGGAATCTTTCTGGAGCAGAAAAATTTAAATTTCCGGCGG
>JAGVAW010000141.1 GCA_020060085.1 Desulfobacterales bacterium | reverse complement strand
TGATGTATGTGAACAAACAAAAAGCCTTCCTCCCGGCCCAACTTGGCAAATTTTTTGTGATAATCAACAAAAAGCTCTTTGGCTGCCTCCTCCATCTGCCGCCACTTTTTGGACGGCACAAGAAAAGCATTCCATTTGAGCACGCCCATTGCAAAAAGCCGGAAAAGGTGGGAATGCCTCCACAGAAATTCGCTTCTGGGAGCGACCAGTGCGCCCTTTCCCATATAGGCCGGCCCGCGCACGGCCAAATCATTGTAATCGGATGTGTTGGTGGCCAGGATAACCATATCCGGCCTGTATTTGAGCAGATGCTCCACAAGCCTTCTGTAACACAGGGCAGGATCAGAGCCTGCACGGCCTCCGGAAATGACAGATGCCTGAACAGGCAGGCCCCTTTCATTGAGAAGCCTTTCAAGCTGTTTGGACCAGGTTTCCTCAAGGGAGGCCCCCACACCCTCGGTAAAGGAGTCTCCCAGCGCCAGTATGCGATATTGGCCCGGCTCCTTTTTTAAGGGGTGTTCCCTGTCGCGCAGGCCTTCTGAATTTGTTTCAAGATCATAGTAAACACCATCCCCTTTAAAAAAAAGTTTGCTCCGGATATTTGGGGGGTGGGTTACGGGATGCAGATTATAGGGTGTCTGGTAAAGTCCGTAGATTTTTTCGGTGTAGGTGGTGACCGTTTGGGTTGCCCGCAGGAAAAGCTCGGCCACAATCAGTGCAAAGATCAGGGAAAGGCAGGCAATGCCAACTGCAAGGGCTTTTCCCCTCATGATTCTTTTCCTGATTTTGGGATAATCTGCGAAAGGCGCTTTTGTTTGCTGCGTGAAAAAGCGCCTTCCGCAGATTTATTCAAACCCTCAAGAGGGCAATCCGCTACAGCCCTCCTGTGTTTAAAGCATCAGCCGTTGATCTCGATGGCGCAGGCCATGGCAACGCCGCCGCCGCCGCAAAGGGTTGCAAGGCCCAGGTTCTTGCCCCGGTTTCTCAAGGCATAAAGCAGCGAGACAATGACCCTTGCGCCGGTGGAGCCAACCGGATGGCCAAGGCCTATGCCAGAGCCGTTGACATTGGTGAGTTCCCGATTTAAGCCAAGCTCCTTTTCACAGCCAAGATACTGGGCTGCAAAGGCCTCGTTCAACTCAACAAGCTCAAAGTCGGAGATTTTGTAGCCGCTGCGCTCCATAAGATTCTTGACAGCAGGCACAGGCCCAAGTCCCATTACAGATGGATGCACGCCGCCCATGCCTATTGCCTTTATGGTGGCAAGGGGGGTGAGTCCAAGCTCCTTGGCTTTGTCCGCAGTCATTATTATCATGCCCGTGGAGCCGTCATTTATGCCGGAGCTGTTGCCTGCCGTCACCTTGCCGATTTTGGGCACAAAGGCAGCGGGCAGCTTGGTCAGAGCTTCCATGGTCAGGCCGGGGCGGAAATGCTCGTCATTTTTGAAAACAATGGGCGGCTTCTTGCGCTGGGGAACCTCAATGGGAACTATTTCAGCATCAAAATCGCCTTCCTTGTTGGCCCTTTCTGCATTGTTGTGGCTGCGAAGGGCAACCTCGTCCATTTCCTCACGGCTTATGCCCATGTGCTGGGCGATGAACTCGGCTGTGTGGCCCATGATGTAGGGCTTGCCTTTAAAAAAGGAAAGGGGCGGCTTTTCTGCATCCACAGGCCCGTCTTCAGGGTTGGGCATGACATGGGAGCCGCAGTGCAGCGCCCGGATCAGGGTGTCCACAAACTCGGTATCCTGAAGGCGGCAGCCCCAGCGGGCAGCAGGAACCGTATAGGCCACGCCGGACATGTGCTCCACGCCTCCGCAGAGAACAACATCCACCATGCCCGCCTGAATCATGGCCATGCCCGAAAGGGTGGCCTCCATGCCGGAAATGCAGACCCGGTTGATGGTCACAGCCGTGGATGAATCCGGTATGCCTGCAAGAAGGGAGGCCGTGCGGGCCACATTGAGGGTATCGGCAGGCTCTATGCAGCAGCCATAACGAACATCGTTGATAAGCCCCGGCTCAATTCCTGCCCTGCGGATGGCCTCTCTCATGGTAACTTCGGCTATTCTGGCGGCAATCATATCCTTCAGGGTTCCGCCAAAGGCACCTATGGCCGTGCGGCAGGCAGAAACAATAACAACATCCTTCATGAGCTTAATCTCCTTTTGTAAAAAATTCCGTAAAAAAGTCCTTATCAACCTGACGAATTGTCAAGTTCTGTAACATACAGTCTGACAAAAGGCTTTGCAAGACAGCTTAACACCGGCTTTTTGAAAAGATAAAATCCTTGTCAGGCAACGCTTTCAAGGGCCTTTGCGTAGGCCTCCTGCGCCCTTTGTTTAAGGTATTTCAAAATGGATGGATCCGGCTCCTCCACATCAAAGCAGTAGCCGTCCTCGTTTAAAATGCCCTTTGGAATCATCTCCCCGCCGCCGTCAGGGTCTGTTATCATGTCCTCGTAAAAGCAGACCGAGAGCCAGCGGCTTGTCGGGTCATCGTCAATCACATCCACAAGGGCGAATATGGGCCTGGCCGCACCCGCAAGGCCCGCGCGCAGGGAATAGCTTACGCCGGGGCGGGGCACAAAGCTTATTTTCGCGCCGTCAAGGCTTTGCAGAAACTGGTACATCCCGGCAAAAACCTTTCGGGTGTCGGCATTGTCAACTTTCCAGTCTGCCAAAAATTTATCAACCTGTTTCATTTTGCTCCCTTCAATTGTAAATCAGCCTTGTTTTAATGGGATAAGGCAAGAAAACGGCTATTTTCCGGCCTTTTTCAAAATCTGCTCCAGGCGCATAAGGATATAATCTGTCATTTGTTCCGCCTGCTCCGGTGTCAAAACTCCAATGTCTCCGGCAAGTTCTAAAATCTTTTCCTCGTCAAGGCCTGTTGTCTTTTCAACCAAAAAAGTTTCCACCTCGCCTTCCGGCGGCAAGGCTCCGCAGGCCCCCACGGTGCCAATAAACTCCTCCCCCACAAAAATGGGAACCGTTATTTTGATCATGGCTGCATCGCACTCGTCAATCACGGGTTTGCCGGAGGCCTTGGCCTGGGCCGTGAAGTTCTGGTTGCCTGAAGCGCAGATGGTGGCAAGGGCTTCGGGGTGCTTTTTAATCTGGGGGCAAAGGCTGTTGCAAAAAAGGTGCTCGCCGGTAAAACTTAAACCATCCGGGTTGTAAACCGTGCAATCCAGGTTGAAGCGCGCGGCCAGCTCCTTTTCAAATTCTGCCCAGTCCTCTTTTGGCATTATGTTTGTAAGCAGCATTCAATCTCTCCAGGGTTTGTTTGGCCGTTTAAGGGCCGTTTATTGTCCCTTATCCTAAAAGGGCTTTTTGCGTATTGCAGCCAGAAAAACCGATAAAAGCATTTTAAAGACATAGTAAAGGGGTTTTATGCCTGAATGCATGGATTTATTTTGTGCGGATGCGTGCATTATTGCAGGCCTCTCCGCAATTTTAAGCCCTGCCCGGTGGGCCAGGATGAGAACATCCGCATCCGGGAAATCCTCCGGGTAATGGGGGCTTGAATAAAACAGATCTATGGCTTTGCGGTTCATGGCAAGAAAGCCTGATGTGGGGTCTGTAAACTTCTGGCCCGCGATTTTGGAGGCCAGCCAGCCAAAGAGCCGCATTCCGACAAGGCGCAGTTTTGGCGCAGAGTAGCTGCCCGTGCCAAGAAAGCGGGAGCCTATGACAATATCAGCCATATTTTTTTGCACAGGCTCAAGAAGGCCCGGCAGGGATTTTGGATCGTGCTGGCCGTCTGCATCCAGGCAGGCCACAAGGGCATATCCGTTTTTTTGGGCAAAGCCAAAGCCGGTTTGCAGGGCTGCGCCATACCCCATGTTGGAAGGGTGCCTCACAAGAAAAGCCCCAAAATCATAGGCAATCTGGCCGGTGCTGTCTGTTGAGCCGTCATCCACCACCACTATGTCAACAGGAAAGACAGCAGCCCTTATGCCAACAATGACAGCGCCCAGACTTGCCTCCTCGTTAAGGGCCGGAATGATGACAAGGGGCTTGTCCTTCATGGCAGATGCCTTTTAAAAATGGTTTTGCCCAAGCCGTTTTTTTGCAAAATGGGGGCGGCTTTTTAAACCCTTCTTTAACCCCGGCTTTAAACCTGGCTTTGCAAATGGGGCAAAGATATGTAAAATTAAACTGATATCCTGCCAGCAAACCCGGAGCCAACGGCGGATTTTATACAACAGGAATTTGCACCCCGTCAAACCGGGCCGCGCAATTGGGCGGGGCTGCAATGCAAAGGGAAAAACCGTGACTCCAAGACAGAAAATATTTGCCCTGACTGTTGGCATAATGCTCTTTGTTTTCATTTTAGAGCTTGTGCGCCGCCGCCGCTTAAAAGAGGAATACTCCTGGCTCTGGCTTGCCACTGGCGCAGGCATTGTGCTTCTGGCCCTCTGGTATGATCTGCTTTTGCTCATCACAAATTTCATCGGCGCTGTGCTGCCCACCACCACCCTGTTTTTGTTTGGAATGCTCTTTCTTGTGCTCATCAACCTTCATTATGCGGTGAAGATAAGCGCCCTTTCAGATCAGGTGCGCCGCCTTGCCCAGGAGCTTGCCATAGAAAGGGCGCAGAAAAAGCCACCGGACGGCATCCAGGGCCAGCAGGAAGAGGCGCTGCCCGGCGATTCCAACTCCAAAAAGGCCCAAAACTGATGGCCAGGGTTCTGCTCATTCATGCAGCCCTTGGGGCAGGCTTGCGCTACGGCGCTCTGGCCTGGGCCGGGGCAAGGCTGCCGGGGCTTGGCATTTTATACATTGCCGGGGCGCTGCGCAAAGCCGGGCACAGGGTAATGCTTGCAGATACAACAGAGCCGGGCTTCACCCCAAAAAATCTGGCAGATGCTGCAAGGGCTTTTGCTCCAACCCTGGTGGGGATTTCTGCAACAAGCGCATCAATGGCCCTTGCCGGGCGGCTGGCAGGCCTGCTTAAAGGCGCTGTGCCGGATGCTGCCTTTGTGATAGGCGGCCCCCATGCCAGCGCCCTGCCGGAGCAGACCCTAAATGATTTGGCCGTGTTTGACTTTGCGGTTGCAGGAGAAGGCGAGCAGGCTGCTGTTGAGCTTGCGGATTTACTGGACAGCAAAGAGAAGGATTTTGCTCCCCCTGCCGGAGTATGGGCAAGGCAGGCAGACAAACTGGTGCGCGGCCCCATGCGACAGCCCGTAAAAAATCTGGATGAGCTGGCCCATCCTGCCTGGGACCTTCTTAAAGGCTTTCCCTTAGCTTACTCTCCGGCGGTTTTCCGCTACCAAAAAAAGCCCGCAGCCCAAATGGTTACAAGCCGGGGCTGCCCGCATTCCTGCATCTTCTGTGCAAAGACCCTGGGCAAAAGCCTGCGCCTTGCAAGCCCGGAATGTGTGCTGGACCAGGCCCTGATTTTGAATAAAAAGTTTTCGGTTTGCGAAATAGCCTTTGAGGATGATCATTTTCTGGCAGATAAAGACCGGGCAGCAGCCATTTGCGAGCTGCTTGCCAAAAATCTGCCGGGTTTGTCCTTTTCCATAAGCTCGCGGGCGGATGCCATTGATGACAAAGCTCTTTTGGCCCTGCTGCGCCGGGCCGGATGCTGGCAGATAAATCTGGGTATAGAATCCGCCGACCAGAAGATACTTGATAATTCCGGCAAGGGCCTTTGTCTTATGCAGGTGGAAAATGCCCTGGCGCTCATTGCCGGGGCAAAGATAAAAAGCAAGGGCTTTTTTATTTTGGGGCTTTTGGGCGAGAGCCGGGCAAGCATGGAAAAAAGCCTTAACTTTGCCTGCAAATCGCCCTTAAATGATGTGAGCGTTTTTTTTGCCACGCCCTTTCCGGGTACGGGCCTTTATAAAAAATGGCTTTCAAGGCGGCCCTTTGCAGCAGATTTTTCTGCCATGACCCAGATGCAGCCCTTTGAAGCGCCCGACGGCCTGCCAGCCAAAACCCTTGCAGCATTCCACAAGCATTTTATAAGAAGCTTTTATCTGCAAGGCAGGGTCGTAAAGGATTATATGGGCCGGTTGGCAGCTTATCCGGCCAATGCCCTGCCTTTAGCAAAGGGCCTTGCTGCCTGGGCGCTCTTCACACGCAAAGGATAGGGCAAAATGCGCGTAAGTGTTGATGCAGCCTTTTTCTCCCCCCAAAACATAAGGGGCATTGAGCGCTATACCCTTTGCGCCCTGCCTGCCCTTTGCCATGCCATGCCAGAAGCGCAGTTCACGGTCTATGTGAATCCTGCCTGCGCAAAACTTTTCTGCCTGCCCCAAAATGCAAGGCTGGAAAAGGTAAAGGTATCCCCCCACAAGCCCTGGCTCAAAACCGCATGGCAGCAGACAATTCTGCCTGCAAGGCTGCTCCGGGACAAGGCGGATGCAGCCCTTTTTCTTGCCAACACAGCGCCCATCCGCTGCCCTGCCCCCTTTGTGCTTGTGATGCACGATCTTATACCCTTTGCCTTTCCCGGCAATTTTGCCCCTTTGCAGCGTGCGGCCTTAAGAACCCTTTGGGTCATCTGCGCGCGTCAGGCAAAGGTGGTGGCTGCTCCATCGCCCTTTGTGGCAGACTGCGTGCAAAAGAGCCTTGGAGTGAAGACCCAAAAGATAAGGGTTGCACCAGGGGCGGCGGATTCCTTTGCTCTGCCCCGTGGCTGTGCGCCTTCTCCTGCAAAGGGCAGCTCAATACTTTTTGTGGCCAGTGAAAAGCCCCACAAAAACCTGCCCCGGCTTATTGGGGCATTTGCACAGGCAAAAAAGGCTGCAAAAAATGCAAGGCTTGTGGTCACAGGGGTTTTTGGCCAGGCAGCCGGGCAAATTGAGGAGCAGGCCAAGCAGCTTGGCCTTTTGCAAAATGATTTGTTTCTGCCCGGCAGGGTGAGCCAGGAGCAGCTTCTGGCCCTTTATGATGAGGCCCTGTTCTGCATCTTCCCTTCCCTTTACGAGGGCTTTGGCCTGCCCGTGCTGGAAGCCATGATGCGCGGCAGGGCTGTTGCCTGCTCCAAAATTCCTGCCCTTGTGCAGACAGCAGGCAGGGCAGCCCTTTATTTTGACCCTTTAAACGAAGCAGACATGGCCCGCGCAATGACAAGGCTGCTTGCAGGCCCAGGGCTGATTAAAGAGCTTGAGGAAAAGGGCCTGCGCCGGGCAAGGCGCTTTTCGTGGAACAAGACCGGCCTTGCCCTTGCAGACTGCCTTAACCAGGCCCTTGCCGGAGACGGGCCATGAAAATATGCTTTGTGCTGGAATACTATGCCCCCCATGTGGGGGGAGGCGAAACCCTTTTTGCCACCCTGGCCCAGGGCCTTGCAGCAAAGGGCCATTCCTGCCTTGTGGTAACATCCGGTACAAACGGGGCAAAGGCTGCGGAAACCCTTGATGGGGTAAGGGTTAACAGGGTAGCAGTTCCCCAAAAACTAGACCGCCACGCATTCACCCTTCTTGCCCTGCCAAAGGCTTTGGCGGCTGCCAAAAGGGCCGATGTCATCCACACCATGACCTACAATGCCGCGCCCCTTGCCTGGCTGGCCGGTAAAATTTTAAAAAAGCCGGTGGTTCTCTCTGCCCACGAGGTTTTGGGCAGCCTGTGGTTTAAGGCAGGCCTTGCCCCTTATCAGGCCAGGTTCTTCAAATTTGCAGAAGACGCCCTTTTAAATATGCCCTTTGATGCCTATTCCTGCAATTCCATGAGCACCCTAAATGCCCTTGCAGGCAAAGGCATTGACGAAAAAAAGCTGCATCTGATTTATCCGGGCGTGGATTTGGCTCTTTTCTCCCCCCAAAAAAAGGCTGCAAAACAGGCTGTGCGGCAAAAGCTCAATATCCCCCAAAATGCCTTTGTGTGCCTGTATTTTGGCCGCCCTGGTGTTTTCAAGGCTCTGGAAAACCTTGTGGAGGCGGCATCAATTGCATCGGGTAAAATTGCAAACCTTGCGCTTGTTATGATTCTTTCGCCCCAGCCGGTTAACCAGTTCCAAAAAATCAAGGCGCTGGCTGCCAGCGCGCCGCCGGGGCTTGTGAGAATACTTGCGCCCGTGCCCAGGCAAAATCTGCCCGGCCTTGTGGGCATGGCAGACTGCGTTTGTGTTTCATCCCTTTCCGAAGGTTTTGGCTTCACCGCGGCAGAGGCGGTATCCATGGACATTCCGGTTGTGGCCACAAGGGCAGGCTCTTTGCCGGAGGTGGTTTCCCATAAGCACCTGCTGGTGGAGCCGGGAAGCGCCCAAGCTTTGGCAGAAGGCCTTGTGAGCGCAAGCAGGGGCGAATTCGCCTTTGCGCCAAAGCGCCTTTTCCCTGTTAAAGAAATGGTGGAAAAGCACGAAAATCTCTACCGAAAGCTTATTAAATGAAAAACCACATCAGCATAATAATCTGCGCGCACAACGCAGCCTTGCGAATAGGCCAGCTTGTGGAAGCCCTTTGTTGCCAGATACCAAGCTCCAAGACCGCGCACATTGTGCTTGTGGATAACGCCTCCTGGGATGACACAGCCGAAAGGGCCTTGTCAGCAGCCTTGTCAGCAGGAAAGCCCGATCTTTTGACCATTATCAGCGAAAAGACCCCAGGCAAGACCCATGCCCTGAATGCAGGCCTTTTGCACGCAAAGGGGCAGGTTGTGGCCTTTCTGGATGATGATGTTTTTGTTGCGGACGACTGGCTGGAGGCGCTTTCCGCTGCATTTGAAAACCCTGGGATTGAAGGCATTGGCGGGGCAATAGACCCCCTTTGGGACGGGCCTGCTCCGGCCTGGCTCACCCCGGCTGTATCCACATTCACCCCTGCCCACAACCTGGGGGCTAAACCCATACCCTACAAGCCACCCTGGCTTTGCCCGGTGGGCGCAAACATGGCTTTTTCGTCAAAACTCATTGAAAAAACAGGGCTGTTTGACACCTCTTTGGGCCACATTCAAAACCGGCCGCTTGGGGCTGAAGAGGGCGACTATGCCATGCGGGCCGCAGCAGGCGGCTTTACGCTCTGGTATATGCCTTCCGTAAAGGTTTTTCACCCCTTCAAAAGAGCGGCCTGGACAAAAAAGGCCTTG
>JAGVAW010000161.1 GCA_020060085.1 Desulfobacterales bacterium | reverse complement strand
ATAAGGGGGGATCAGGGATTTTGCTTTTTCCCCCAATCACAAAAGAACAGGGCGGTCCCAGGGAGACGATAGCAAGGCTTGCGAGTTTGGCAAGGTCGAAGGTGTACTTGCTGTACATCGAGACCTTGCCAAACGAGCATAACGCAGCTATCGTTTTCCTGGGGCCGCCCTAAAATAATACTATTTTACTGTGTCTTTGAGAGCCTTGCCTGGCACAAACTTGGGAACCTTGCGGGCCGGGATTTTGATGCTGGCGCCGGTCTGGGGGTTGCGTCCCTGACGGGCAGCGCGCTTGTCCACCTTAAAGGTGCCAAAACCTACCAGAGTGACAGAATCGCCGCTCTTGAGAGCCTTGGTGATGGCAGCAAGAACCGCGTCCACCGCATCCTGGGCCTGCTTCTTGGTTTCCAGCACCTTTGCCACTTCATTGATAAGATCGCCTTTGTTCATGTGCCTTTCCTTTCTGTTGCCGTTGATTGTGCATTCCCGTCCGGTTGCCCGCCCGGTTTGTGAAGCGTCCCCGAAACGATTGCCTTGAAGAAAACATCCTGTGGAAGTGATTTCTCTTTTATCAGAACAAAACGGCCATTGCAAGGGGAAAAACCTTTGTTTTTAAGGGCCTCAACAGGCAGGCAGGCCTTTTGCGGCAAAAAAAACCCAAAGCCAGACCTCCCAAAAGCCCCCAAGCAAGGGGGCTTTGCGCCAAAAAGCAATAAATAAAATATGTTATGCTCACTTGAGAGGTTTTTTTGCGGAAGTATCCCAACATTGCACAAGGTAATCCTTGTATTGCTCAAAAACCTCGGCCTGATCTTCCACCACCTTTTCTGCGGCGGCTGAATCCATTTTTTTTGTGTAATTTATAAAGGAAGCCACCCGGCCCAGATACAGGGGGGTCATAAGATTAACAAGCTGCTGGCGGTTGTGCTGCCAGTGGTGGAAGGTGGCGGCTGTTTCGTAGAGCACCTGGACCCATGTTTGTACCGGCATGGCAAACTTTGTTTTGCTCATGGCTGCGCATTTTTTAAGCTGGCCAAAGCAGTCAGGGCAGAAAATTTCCTCATAAAACGACCTGAACTGCCTGAATCCCGTCTTGTATCCATCCACCAGCCTGTCCAGGTTCACGCTCACAGGGTCCGGCTCCAGGAATTTGTCCAGCCCGTAAACAGGAACCGTGCGGCTGCCGCGCACGGATTTCCATTCGTTTTCGTACTTTTCCATGAGCAGAAAAAGGGTGTAAACAACCTGCCGGAACATGGGGCCAAGAGACTCGCCGGGGTCTTTGGCGTCATGAACCTTAACGCCCAGGTTGGCCTGGCATATCTTGAAATTGTTGTTGATGGCATTGGTGGTCATCCAGATGTCTATGCCGTAGCGGGCAACATCAGTCTGCCATACATCCTGCTCCATGTAATATGCGGCCAGACCTCCGGCAAAGGCAAAATCTCCGCCTATGGGCTGACGGATGCGAAGCCCGTAAAGGGCGCGGGTGAGGTTGTAAACAATGTTGTTTGTGATGGTGCCGTCATATTTGTAGCGGGAGTAGATGGGGCTTACAAACTCGTAGCCCTTGTCCAGAACCGGGTCCAACAGATATTTCACCCAGTCGCTTGTTATGGAGCGCAGATCTGAATCCACCACCATGCAGACCTTTACCTTTAGCCTTTTTGCTGCCTCGAAGATGGAGCGGAAGGCAGACCCCTTGCCGCCCGGCCCCCTGTAAATGGAGACAAGCTTTTCCTGCCAGGGCTTTATTTCAAACTCCTTGGCAACCTCGCGGGTGTCATCTGTGGAGCCTCCGTCAGCAACCATTATTATAGCGCGCGAGTTTCTGTAATGCCTGTAAAGCCCGTGGGAAACCATTTGTATGACATGGGCAATGGTATCCTGGTTGTTGTAGGCGGGAATGCCAACAAGGATGTCAGCCTGCTCGATCTCCTCCACCCGTTTGGCCGTGTAGGCCCGCATTCCGGTATCGAAGCGCATGGAATACCTCCTTATGAATCTGGGGCGGTCCCAGGAAGCCGTGGGCTGCGTTACGCGGGGCATCGCCGGGTCTCGATGTGCAAACAGCACACCTAAAGCCCCGGCTCGCCCCGCAAGCCTTGCCCACGGCTCCCTGAACCCGCCCAGTACACTGGTGGTTGAAAAGAAAAACCCTCCCTCCCTGAACCCGCCCTGCACGAAAGGTGGTTGAAAAGAAAACCCTCCCTCCCTGAACCCGCCCAGTACGAAAGGTGGTTGAAAAGAAAAACCCTCCCCTTGCCGCCCGATGCATTGTTTTGTTGGGATAGGCTTGTCTTCGGCTGCGCTAGCCCAACCTGCCTTTCCTGGGACTGCCAGGCGTACAGGGCGGTTCCAGGGAAAGGATGGCAAGGCGCGCGAGCGAGGAATGAGGGAGTGTACAGTTGGTACATGACCGAAATTCCGATGCGAAGCGCAACGCAGCCATCGTTTTCCTGGGGCCGCCTTCTATCCTTTCCCTGGGGCCGCCCTCATTTGCTCAATGACCTTCTGATAAGCCAGGGCGCTCTTCTCCCACGAAAACTCATCCGCCCCTGTCATGGCGGCTTTTATCATCATGTTCCAGGAATCTGGCCTGCCAAAGGTTTCAACAGCCCTGTCAACCGCCCCTGCAAAGGCATGGGCAGAGTAATGGTCAAACAGAAAGCCGGTGTCCGGCCCGGCAGTTCCGGCTGTATCCCTTATGGTATCGGCCAGCCCCCCTGTTCTGCGGGCGACTGGCAGTGTTCCGTACTTCAGGGCATACATCTGGGTAAGCCCGCAAGGCTCGTAAAGGGATGGCATCAGAAAAATGTCTGCCCCGGCAATTATCTGGCGTGCAAGGGTTTCATTGTAGCCTTTAACAAAGGCAAGCTGCCCGGCAAAGCGTGCGACAAGACCTTTTAGGGCGTCCTCGTAATGGGCAAGGCCCGAACCTAGAACAACAAGATGAAGCCCGCTGGCCATAATGCTTTCAATGCGTTCCAAAAGCAGGTCTATGCCCTTTTGGGTTACAAGCCGGGTGACCATGCCTGCCAGGGGGGCTTTTTGAGCTGCCTGTGCAAGGCCGGTTTGGGCCACAAGGGCCTTTTTGCAGATTGCCTTGCCAGCCATTTTGCCAGGCTTGTAGGTTGCTGCGATGAGTTTGTCATCAGCCGGATTCCACAGGGAGAAATCCACGCCGTTCAAAATGCCGGAAAGCTTGCTTTGGTGATGCCGCACAAATCCGTCCAGCCCGGCCCCGTATTCAGGGGTCTGAATTTCCCGCGCATGGGTGGGGCTTACGGTCACAAGCGCGTCACAAAAGGCAATTCCGGCCTTGAGAAGGCTTGGCGAGCCGTAAAACTCCATTAAATCGCTTGTGAGAAAAAAGTCCGGCACGCCCAAAGCCTCAATGTTTTCGGGCAACACAATTCCTGTGTAGCCTATGTTGTGGATAACAAAGATGCTGGCTGTTTTGGGCAAATCCCCCAGGTTCAGGCGGGCGCACACAAGGCCTGTGTGCCAGTCATTGGCTATTATGACATCCGGCTCAAAATCAAAGGCCTTTGCAAGGGCCGGGATGCTTTTGGAAAAAAGGATGAAGCGCAAGGGGTTGTCACCGAAAAGGCCGAACTGGTCTGCGTATATGCCCTGCCTGTCAAAAAGGGGGTCATGGCGCACAAGCAAGGCTTTTATGCCCTTTTCAAGCTCTGTTTCAAGAAAATCCACAGGCATTGAATGGCGGCCCATTTCAACAGGCACGCTGCCTGCCTTTTGCTTAAGAGGTCTGGCGTCTTTGAGGATATTTCCATAGACAGGCAGGGCTACCTTTACCCTGTGGCCAAGCCCTGCAAGGGCCTTGGAAAGGCCATAGACCGCATCCCCAAGCCCGCCCACCTTGGCAAGAGGGGCGGCCTCGGCAGATACCATAAGGATTTTAAGAGGTTTGGACATAGATTCCGGTTTGGCCCAGCAGGTTGATTGGCAAAGGCGTGCTGACAGGGCTGTGCCCGGTCAGTTGCTGGTTAAAAGCACCAGGCGTTTTTCCAGAATATCGCGGTAGTCCATGACCCGCTGGACATACAGCACCGGCTCGGTGCCCCGCGCATAACCGTGGGGAAGGTCCTTGTAATAGTCGCTTTGAGACAGAAGGGGCAGAACCTCGCGGATGCAGTCCCAGGAATCAGGATTTCTGCCAAGCTCGCGGGCAAGCCTTCTGGCGTCCCAAACATGGCCCATACCCACATTGTAGGCAGCCAGGGCAAAGCTGATACGCTCCTGGTGGCTTTCCACAGTTGAGGGTATTCTTTCAAGAAGCTGGGAAAGGTAGAGCGCTCCGCCTTCAATGCTCTGCTCCGGGTCAAGGCGGTCCAAAATTCCCAGGTGTGTTGCCGTATCCTCGGTAATCATCATCACGCCCCGTACACCTGTGGGCGACTCGGCTTCAATATCCCAGTGGGATTCCTGGTAGGCCATTGCCGCAAGAAGCTTCCAGTCCAGCTCATACCTTTTTGCTGCGGCCTCAAAGTGATGCCTGTAAAGGGGCAGGCGGTTTCTTATGCGGCGGTGGAAGGTGGCAATGTCAACATAGTCAAACGCATTGGCGTGGCCGTAATATTTATCTTTGAGGGAGGCAAGCTCTCCGCTGGCCTCGAACCCGGCGAACCACTGGTGCAGGGCGCTCATGAGTTCGTCATCCCCCTGGCGCACAACCCATGAAAGCTGCTTGCTGGCAGACAGGGGAAAGGCCACAAGAAGCTCCGGAAAATAGCGCCGGTTGATGGCGACTATGTTGGAATCCGCCACGGTTGCATGGATTTCCCTGCGCCAGACCTTTTCCATGAGCTGCTCAATGCTGATGTCATAGGTGGTTTCCCAGGAGAGATCCGGAAACTGGCTGCTTATGGCCATAAGGCGCTCGTGATGAATCGAGTCTCCAAGCACCATTATGTTCATGCCCACAAGGTCTTCGATGGTTTGGGGAAACTGATGGTTGCGTCTGGCAACAACCTGCTGCTGGACGGAAAGGTATCCCGGCCCGAAGCTGTATATCTCCTCCCTTTGTGCGGTGCGGATGATTCCCGCTGCTGCGATGTCCCCCTGGCCCTGGCGCATGGCCATAAGAATGGCTGGCACGCTTTCAAGAACCCTCAATTCGACTGGAACACCCAGATATTCGGCAAAGGCCCTGGCCATTTCATATTCAAAGCCCTGGGGGCCGAAACGGCCTTCATAATAGGTGGTTGGGGCGTTTCTTGTAAGAACCGTCAGCTTGCCGCGCTTTACAAAGGATGGAACCGGCTCATCGGAAAAGTTTATCTCCTGCGGATCGGAAAAGGAAAACACGCTGCTCTTTTCGTAAAAGACCACAAATGCCAGAGCTGCAACCATAACGGCTGCAACGAGGGGGGTAAATCGCCTAATTTTGTTTTTGTCCGATAAATCCATGCTCACCAGGTCAAAAGGTTTTTGTTTTGCTGCCCAAAGCCGCCAAAATGCGACCTACAGACAGCATACTTCTTTAGCCATGCAGCACCGGCAGAGCCTGCGGCCTGAAAAAACGCACCGCTCAAAGCAGTTGAACCACAGGGGCCTCCTCAAGGTGGCTGTTGTTCAAAAAGCCTTAATGCTCTATGCGCTTATCTTCCGTCTTGTGGTGTTTGGGTATCCATATCACATGGTATTTGCATTCCCCAACGCTGTAACTTAAACTTTGTAGGTTGTGCATTGGGGTCTCCCCTTTCCTGAACTTTGAACAGTTCAGAATCAGGTGGCTCTCTTTTTATCCCCAGAGCCGCCAAATTTTGTAAGCCCCCCCGGCAGAGCCGGGGTTTGCTCATATGCATTATAATCCATTAAAGCCTTGTATGCAAATCCTGCCCAAATCTTTGATTTGACGGCATAAAAATTTAGGCAAGGGATTCTCCATGAACATATTGGAAGGCACGGGCAGGGGAAGGACGGTGGAGGATTTACAGCATTCGCACGGTCAGGCCCGGATCAACATCAACAAGCGCACCCTTGCAGCCGCGGCCAAGGGCGCAGTTGACCACAAGGGTTTTGCCCATAAAGGCGGTTCCCGTGTTTTCGTGGATGTGCCCGCACAAGACAAGAAGGGGCTTTCTTTTTTCCACAAGCTTTGCCAGCGCGCTGCACCCGGCCTTAAATCGGCCAAGCACGCCATCACGGCATCCCCGTGGCGGCGGGTGGGCCACAAGAATTGTGTCAGGCCCCACCATGTTTTCCAGGGCGCTGAAAAGCTCTTTCTGCCTCAATGCAATGCGGCTGGCAAAGGGCAGGGCCAGCGTGCCGGAAACCCCCACAAGATTTGCCTTGCCAAATTTTATTGAGGAAAGGTGCAGGCTTTTTATGCTGCTGCGGTTTATAATTCTTTCCATGTCTTTTGAGTCGGAATTGCCCCTGACCGCAAAAACGGGAATCGGCAATGCTGCAAGCCTGCCGATAACGCTCTTTTTGCCCCAGGGCGCGCGGCCTGCCATGTCGCCTGCCACTATCAGGGCATCGGGCTTGTTCTCCCTTATCACAGCTCCAATGGTTTCAAAGGCTTTGTGGTCTGCGTGAATATCGGCAACTGCATACAGCCTTGTCATGGTTTTTTCCTTTGATGAATAAGCCGGTTTATGCCCTGTTCTGCCCGGTTTTTTATTTTCCTGCGTCCAGAAAGGACAAAATCTGCTCCTTAACTTTTTCCATCCTGCTTTTATCCCATGATGAGCAAAGGTCAAAGGCCTTATTGTCCTGCATGATCACCAAAAGGGAATAGCCCGGTGAGCCGTCAGTCCAGTCATGGTTTTTTATCTCAAGGCCTTTGATATTGGCAAGCGGATAGCCCACAGACTTCTTCGGCACAATGGGGGCTTTCTGCCAATAGAGAAAAAGGCCCTTGGCCCTGTCAAATGTTGCGTGAGAGGAAAGCCCGGCCAAAGCCGCAAAAAGCAACAGAGCGCTTACGGCAACGGCTCCTGCGGATATGAGGCCTGCAAACAGAAAAAAGACATTGAAATAGCTCTGCCAGTCAACGCGGATAATCAGCTCAAAGGGCGCAATAAGAGGAAAGAGGGAAAGAAGGCCCAAAAACAGGCGCATTCCCGGAAGCATGGTGCTTATGACCAGCAGGCGGGAGCCTTTTTCAATCACCTCAAGCTCTTTTGGGCGTTTTTTCATGGGCCTGAAGACAAGTTCCCGTTTTTTGGGATTTTTGCTTTTGCACCAATAATGGCCGGAGGTGGAAACAGCAATTTAAACCACGAAACACACGAAAAGCACGAAAAAAGGTGGGGCAAAGGAATGTTTTCTCTTTTTCCCTTGCCGCCCGATGACTTGTTTTGTTGGCCTATGCTTGCCTTGGGCTGTGCTAGCCCAACCTACCTTGCTAGCTGGCTGGAGGATCAGGAGGGTTGGCGGATTATGCAGTAAACTTTGAGCCGGCGATCTCAACGCTGCGTTTCGCTAAAGATTCGGGGGCCTCCTACTTTTTTTCAAGATTTTCTTGTACCTTTAAGAGGATGCTATACAGGTTGCTGTTAGCTATGGCGATTTTCTGATCAATTGCGGGCCAACCCTGAACCACACCAGCAGCGGTAATATATGCAACGGAACCCAAAACTCTAACCCCTGTGGAAGTTCGAACAAAGTTAACAGTCGCCCTCTCGTCAACAGGCACATCCACTCCACTATACCTCAAATTGGGATACTGAATGACATATACGGCTATGTCCTTTGTTTCATTTACATTCCCTAGCGTATAACCGGCTGTCAGCAATTCATCAGTTAATGCATCAAAGATGGCCTCTTTGTCGGCCTGAATTGTAACATCGGGTTTGCCTGTCTTGGTTGGCAGTGGGGGAGCAGTTGCACATCCTGATAAGAGACATGCACCAATGACTAATCCCACAACCGCCATTATTATCTTTCTCATCTCTTCGCCTCTCTTTTTGTTGTTGCCTAACAATGGTTATATGGTTTCTTCATAACACCTTTGGGCCCAAAAATCGCGGCACAACTCCCGACGCATAAAACCATCTAAAGCTTGTAATTACAAATCGTTAAGTCTTGTGCAGCGCCCTGTAAAAGGGGATATATGTTTTTTGAATAAGACAACCATCGCTCTACTTTGCAAGTCATCCATAGGGCTATTGAATCCCTTGCCCCGGCTGAAAGTCAAAACCTATCATCCAGGATGGCCAATCTTATTTCATGCTTTGCCTTGGTCTGTCAATGTAGCCAGACCGGACACCGCAGGGTAATGATGCCTCACCAAAGTGACCAGAATCATCAGGTGTATGCCAAAAGGGTGTTGGGTGGTTCTTGGCGCAGCGCTTTGGTTCACCCAACAAAACAACTGCAAAAACAGATTTTACCTGCTTTCCAAATTCCGGAGGGCTATCGCATAGAGTTTTTCGCCCAGGGAAAGGCCTGCATCTATTATGGGTGGGCCGTAAACCTTGCCTGTGGGCGTGCGGAAGCTTTCCTTTATGCGAATTATGCTCTCCACGCCGGAGGGGTATCTCTCCACAAAAACCGAGAGGGGGGCCTTGAAATAGGAGATCATGCGCCACACGGTTTCCGTGAAGTTGTCCGGCCCCCACCGGAACTTGTCTGCATCGTAAAGGCAGTCCGATAAAAGCGCTCCCCGCAGGGTGTTCACCGGCTCTGGGGTAACAAAGGCCTCGTGGTTTTTAATGGCAGAGCAGATGTCTGCAATTTCAGCAGAAGACAGGGGAAAGTCCTGCAAAATTTCCGCTGCCCTTAAAGCGCCCTTTTGGGCGTGATCTTTTTCCTTGCGGCAGATGTCGTGCAAAAGGGCAGCGCACTGCACAAGGGCAAGGTCCCGCATTGAATCATCCTGGCAGCGCCCCCTTGCCTTACCCTCCACAAGCACCAGAATCCCGGCATCAAAGGCCACCTTTGTAATGTGATCCCTGCCGTGGCCCAGATCATTGTCCGTTATGCTGCCAACCAAATCAAAAAGGCTTTGCACAAGGGGGTCTGCTGCAAGAAAGCCCAAAGAAAAGGAGGCCTGCTCCGCAAAATCCCTGTAAAGGGAAGGCAGGGGAAGGCCTTGGGCAAGAAAAAGCGCCTTCCGGCGCATATCTGAATAAACAGGGTCCATGTTTGTCCCGAATAATTCATGAAAAGTTTTGCCTATCAAAAAATATAAGATATTTACAATAGATAAATGTATTTTTGAGGCATAGTCGAAAATACAGTCTGCTTTTGATGCAAAAGTTGTTTAAACGGCAAAATTTTTCACCCTGCGGGCGAGCCTTATTTGCACACTGGCTGCGTT
>JAGVAW010000118.1 GCA_020060085.1 Desulfobacterales bacterium | reverse complement strand
GGTCTTTATAACCCTGCCCTGGAATTGCTCTGTAACCATTGCCAGTTGGTCAATAATCCCGCTTATCAGCTTCTGGGCGGCCTCATCGCCAAGCATCTGGAATATCCGCGTGCTTTTGGCAATGTCTGCAAAAAGGACTGCCTTACTTTTTTGATTTTCTTGCATGGGCCGTAACCATAGGGTGTCTTAACAGGTCATTTTTAAAATTAAAGTTATCCTGTTGGCGGGCAAACTAAAAGCTCCTGATCCCCGACAAACCGGCATTAAATTTCATCCGGGTTTCTCCATGCGACACACAATAACGCTTACATTGTCCTTGCCCCCGGCCTCGCGAGCCTTTTCCACAAGCTCCTGGGCAATGCTCTCCACCTGCTTTTTGGCGGCAAGATCCTTTTTTATATCCTCTTCCGGCACCATGTCGGTAAGTCCGTCGCTGCACAGAAGATAAATGTCGTTTTTTCGCCATTTGTCCCAGCCGACAGCCGGTTCAACAAACTCATGCGGGCCTATGGCGCGGGTAATTGCCTGCTTGCCCGGTTCCAGACCGGGACGGCCTGCAGCAATCCATTCCGCGTGCATGGAGTGATCTGTGGTAAGGGCCTGAAGGCGGCCCTTGCGAAGGCGGTACAGGCGGGAATCGCCCACATGAAAAAAAAGCAGATAGCCATTTTCAAGAAGAAAAAGGCCCACCACCGTTGTGCCACTGTATTTTGAAAGGTGCTGATTAAAATTGCTCTTGTAAACCTCATCATTGGCTGCATCCACAGCCCTTTGGACAAGCGAGCACAGCCCTGCCACTTCCATTGGCAGGCCCAGCACAATTGTGGCCTCCCCCAGGTCCTGAACCAGGGTGTCGGGGTTTAATCGGCGGGAAATAACATCAAGGGTTGTGTGGCTGGCCTGCGCTCCGTGCTGATGTCCGCCCATGCCATCTGCCAGAAGCAGAAGTTTTGCGCTGTGATGCACAAAAATTGCATCCTCATTGTTCCTGCGCACAAGGCCGACATCGGAAACGCCCGCTGCCATAGCCAAGGAACCCTGGGCAAGCATGGTAATTCTGTCGGAAGAAGGTTCTTTCCCGGCAGATTCCTGGCGCGCCTTTTCCTGCATGGGATCTAACCCACAGTTCGGAGAGGTTATAAGGGATATGCCAAACATAACAAGATGGTTAATACTAAAAGCGACCCGGCAGGCGTGTCAAGGCAATTTATGCCAAGCTTATGACTTCTTGACACAACAAACTCAAACCTATAAATAATTGAATTGTACTAAAATACCCATTAGGGCAACTTGCAGATTTAAAAGGCCAAAGCAAAGGGGATTTTTTTCTCCAAGAGCACCGGCCATTTTATAACACTTTAAAATCAGCTCATTTTCTTTACGGCTAATATGCCCATGCGCATTTTTAAATCCATCCTTTGCGGGTTTGGGGCCTTGTTGCTTGCCGCCCTTTTGGGCCTTTCGTTAAAAGCAGCGGTTGCGGGCCAGCCCCAGGGCGCAAATTTTGCTTTCATAATCGGCGTGGGGCAATATGAGAACTGGACTTCCCTTCCAACACCCATGCAGGATGCCCTGGCCCTGGCCAGGGTGCTGGAACAGTCTTACGGTTTCGCGCGTGAAAATATAACCGTGCTTACCGATGATTCCCCCAGGCCGCCCACACGCAACCAGATTCATGAACTGCTGGAGTCGTTTGCGGCCAGACTGGGGCAGAATGACAACCTGCTTATCTTTTTTTCCGGCCACGGCGTTATTGATGAAGATGGTGAAAGCTACTGGATTCCATCTGACGGCAAATATGCCACCAAAATCAATTGGCTCAAACACAGCGATTTAGTAAAGGAATACTTTGCATCTCCTGCATTTGCAGCCAGAAACATTCTTATTCTTTCAGACACTCTCTTTTCGGAAGCCCTTTTTGATCCCAAGCCCCTTCTCCTTACAGCTTATGATTTGCGCTACAAGGAAAAAATCCGGGAGCTTGCCGCCAAAAAAGGCCGTCTTGTAATAGCCCTTGCAGAAAAACCCGACCCGCAGGACAACGCCTTATCTCTTGGAAGGCTCATTGAAGCGGCATTGCTGGAAAACCCCCTTGAGGTTATTGATGTTGAAACGCTGCTCTTTGCCGACTTTTCCGGTGAAGGAAAAGCCGCTCAACACCTGAACCTGGTTTCGGGCAGGCTGGCAACGCCTCTGGATCAGGACGGGAGCCTTGTGTTTACCCAGGTGCACGCCATTCCCACGCCTGTTGTGGAAATTGTCAGGATAAGCCCCTCTGCCCCTGTACCCGGCCAGCAGGTTGTAATAGAAGCAAAAACTGACATAGATGCACAGGCTGTTGAAATTTTTATCAACAACAGGGCGTTTGACATGGAAGGCGAAGGCAGGACCTGGACCATTATGACAACTGCCCCGGATTCCGAGCCTGCAGATTACAGCATAACGGCCTATAATGCCTATGCTCACCCCGGCCCGGCTCATGCCGGAGAAATCGCCCTTGGCAAGGCCCTGGCCTCCCTTGTTGAAATTGCATCCGCCGTGTTCAGCCCTGAAAAAGGAACGCCCGGTCAGGCAACAACCCTTGAAGTGACAACAAGCTCACAGGCAAAATCGGTTTCCTTGACCATATTTGATAAAACCCTGGCCATGAGCGGAGGGGGCATTCGTTTCAGCGGGCAGATTTTGCCCCCACAAGCTGGCGAGCACTCTTTTAGCATAGTCGCCCTCAATGAGGATGGGAAACCCGGCCCGGCCCTTACCGGCATTTTGACTGTGGAAGCGCCCCTTGTGAGAATAGCCGAGGTTGGCGTAAGCCCCCAAAGCGGTGACAGCGGCAAAACCTTTGTTGTCAGCGCCCGCACGGACAGGCCAGCACGGGCCGTGGATCTGCTTGTGGGCAACAGCCGGTACTCCATGCAGGGTGAGGGCACAAACTGGCGCATCGAGCGCCCGTTTGCCGGCCAGGGTTCTCTTATGTTAAGGGTGGTGGCTGCAAACGAACAGGGTCGTACCGGCCCTCCAGGCCAGACAACCCTTTCTTTGAGATCCTCATCCCAAAAGCCGGATGTGGCCTCTGTGGCTGTAAACCCCCGCACGGTTCAAACCCGCGAGCCTTTTACCATAACAGCCACCCTTGCGGCCCCGGCACGCGAAGCATCCATAACCATTATAGGTCAAACTCTTCCCATGCAGGGCGGGCCTTCAAGCTTTACACATACAGGCCAGATTGATGAAGAAGGCCGCCTGGATTACACCATTGCCGCCATAAGCGAAAAGGGCGAGGCAGGCTTGCCATATTCAGGGGTGATTTCCGTTATCCGCCGTCCAGTGCAAAGAGTTTCTTTGGACAGGGTTTCGGCAACTCCTGACCCTGTAAGCATAAATCAGGCAGTCCAGTTTGTTGCCCACACTAGCGGCAAGGCACAATCCGTCATAATTGATATTGACGGAGATCAGTTTCCAATGAATACGGACAACGGCCTTTTGTGGACTTTGCACAAATCATTTTCGGCCTTTGGGCCCAAGCCCTACAACGCATGGGCCTTGTCCGAGGATGTTGTAAAAAGCAACGAAATTGCCGGAGCCGTGATGGTTCGCGCCCCCATTGTCGAGGTGGTGAGATCTTACCTGGAGCCGCGCGCAGGAATACGGCCCGGAGAGGATGTCATAGTCACGGCAATAACCGACAGGCCTGCGGCTGGTGCAGAAGTCCGCATGGGGGATCAGGTATTCGCCATGGAGGGGGGGGATCGGAACTGGACATTCAAAACCCTTGCCCCCCAAGACCTTGGCGCAGATTTTCGCATAGAAATCCGGGCCAGAAATGAAGAGGGCCGCTTCGGGCCTCCCATAATCTGGACCATTACCTATTAATCAGGGCACAAGGCGGCAAAGCCAAACAGGCGCAACACCATGCAGAATCAACAAATAGGCGAATACAAGATACTGGGAACCCTTGGAGAAGGCGGTTTTGGCCTTGTGCACAAGGCTGTATCCTCCACAACAGGCACCCAGGTCGCCATTAAGGTTTTGCATCGGGAAAGCCTTGGCAATGAAAAGGTTGTCAAAAAGTTTTTTCACGAGGCCATGATTCTGGCCCGTCTTGATCATCCCAACATAACAAGGCTGTATGAGTTTTTCCCTGATGGCAACGCCTATGCCATTGTCATGGAGTTCATTGAGGGAACAACCCTCAAGGACATGATTGTAAACCATGACGGCCCCATTCCTTATGAAAAGGCTTTGAACATCTGCCTTCAGATACTTGCCGCATTTGAGTATGCCCATGATAACGGCATCATCCACCGGGATATAAAACCCGGAAACATAATGATCGACAAAAACGGCGTGGTCAAAATCATGGATTTTGGCATTGCCAAGTTTTCCAGTGCAGCAAGCGCAGAAACAAGAACCACCTGGAAGTGGGGAGCACCCCACTACATGGCGCCCGAGCGTTTTCAGGAAGATGGGGAAATGGATGTGCGCTCGGACATATATTCTTTGGGCATTGTTTTTTACGAGGCGTTCACAGGCCGCAAGCCTTTTGATTCATCAGACACCATAAGGGTGATTTTCTGCCATCTCAATGAGCCGCCCATCAATCCGTCAACCCTTTTGGAAAATCTGCCTCCCCATGTAAGCACTGCAATTTTAAAAGCCCTGGAAAAGGAGCCGGACAATCGCTTTTCATCCTGCGCCGAATTTGCCAGCGCCCTTGCAGGAGAAGAAGGCGATTTGAAGCGCAGCAGTTCCAGGCGTGCAAAGCCTGATGACAGCACCCTGATACTGGATGAAACATCCATAAAAAAGGCCCGCCAAAAAAAAGCGGCCAAGCCGGAGCGGGAAAAGCCCGCCAAACCCCGCAAAAAACTACCCCTGCACTATCTTGTCGGACTTTGCATACTTGGAATTCTTATTCTTATAGCGCCCTTTGTGGCTGATGACATACTTGTTTTTTTCCGCCCTGCGCCTGGAGACATGCAGCCTGGCACCTTTAAAAACCCGCTTGGATTTAAAGAGCTTGTGCACCCCGCCGACAAAAGGATGATGGTCGAGATTCCGGCAGGCGAATTCACAATGGGATCGGATATGTTTGAAGGTGAAAAGCCGGTGCAGAGAATTTTACTTGCCAGCTATTTTATTGACAAACTGCCTGTAACAAATGCTGATTTTGCCCGCTTTGTTGAAGAGACGGGTTATACCACCCAGGTTCAGGAGCGCGGTTTTGGCTGGGTTCGGGAAGGCATGGAATGGCAAAAAACCACCGGAGCTTTCTGGCGGATGCCTGACGGCGTTAATGCTGTTGAAGATGAGCAGATGAATTTGCCCGTTACCCAGATAAGCCACAAGGATGCAGAGGCTTACTGCCGCTGGGCAGGAAAGGCGCTTCCCACCGAAGCCCAGTGGGAAAAGGCAGCCAGAGGGCCTGACGGCAGAATCTACCCCTGGGACAATGCCATGCCCACAATTGATCTGGCCCATTTCGGCCAGCCCCTTTCTTCTCTGCCCTGGCCGGTGGGCAAGACCGGCTCTTCATCCCAGAGCCATTATGGAGTCCGGGACATGGCCGGAAATGTTTACCAGTGGACAAAGGACTGGTACGCGCCCCATGTGAGGAACTACCAAAACCCCAAAGGCCCGGAAACAGGCAGCGAAAAGGTGGTAAAGGGCGGAGCCTTTGTGGAAGGCCCCTTGAGCCTTCGCTCATCCCACAGGGATCGCTATCCGCCGGACTTTTCCTCCAACCTGTTCGGGCTTCGCTGCGTATGTGATTCCGTGCCGCTTCATACAGCGGCAAATCCCTGATACAGCAAGCTCCTTTTTGGCAAAGAAGAAAAATTTCATTGTTTTTTGGCAAATTTTTTTCACATGGATATCAAGGAGTAGGCATGAAACGCTTCCCTCAAAAAAGAGTTTTCATAACCGGAGCAGGCAGCGGTTTTGGGCGGGCGCTTGCCCTGGAATTTGCCGCCAAAGGCTGGCGCATAGGAGTAAGCGACATTGATGAAAACCGGGCCAAAGAAACCCTGGACCTGGTTAAGCAGTCAGGCGGCAAGGGTATTGTAATCCTTTGCGATGTCACCAAAATTGAGGACCTGGAAAAGGCAGCCCAAACCCTGGAGCAGTCATGGGGCGGGGTGGATGTGGTGGTCAACAACGCTGGTGTGGCCGGCGCAGGCTACATCGAAAAAATCTCCGAA
Source organism: Desulfobacterales bacterium (assembly GCA_020060085.1). Classification (GTDB taxonomy): domain Bacteria; phylum Desulfobacterota; class Desulfobacteria; order Desulfobacterales; family Desulfatibacillaceae; genus JAGVAW01. The sequence goes on along the minus strand of JAGVAW010000118.1, from coordinate 3,507 downwards.
ACCCAGTGGGACTGGATTTTGGACCTTAACCTTAAAAGCGTCATCTACGGATGCCGTGTGTTTGTGCCCATGCTGGAAAAGCAGGGGGGCGGCCACATCATCAACATGGCAAGCAGCGCAGGCATTGCATCTTTACCGGAAATGAGCTGCTACAATGTTACAAAGGCGGCGGTTATTTCCCTTTCCGAAACATTGAGAATTGAACTTGGCCCCAAAAACATAGGCGTTACAGTGGTGGCCCCCACATTTTTTCACTCAAATCTCATGGAAAAGTTTCAGTCCACGGATGAACGCCAGAAAAACATGGCCAACACCTTTTTTGCCCGCTCCGGCGCAACCGCAAAAGATGTTGCAGCCCATGCCCTAAAGTGCATGGAAAAAGATAAGCTTTACGCCATCTGTCAGCTTGACGGCAAATTTATCTGGCGCATGAAACGGCTTTTTCCGGAGATTTATTTCAACACAATCCGGTTTTTTTACAAAAACAGGCTTTTTGATCGCATAATGGGAAACTAGGCGGGCCTTTTTCCCATGACCCGCAAAGATATTAAAAGCGAGCTTGTCCTCCCTGGGGTTTACAGGATTGTTCTGCCCCTGCCGGGCAAAAGGCCTGGGCCTGTAAACACCTACCTGTTTACCGATGACCCCATAACCCTGGTGGATACGGGCACGGCCAGGGCCTACCCTGTGCTTGAAAAGGCCCTGGCAGGGCTTGGCCTTGCTCCCGGCGACATTGCCCAGGTTGTGCTCACCCACGGCCACATTGACCACTACGGCAGCGCCCGATTCATAAAGGCTGCTTCAGGCGGCCTTACAAAGGTTCTTGCCCACCCCCTTGACCAGCAGAGCATTGAAAAGGGCCGGGAATATACCCTGAAAAGCACAAGCCGCTTCATGACCCTTATGGGCGTGCCATTTGGCATTCAGGCGGCAATGGCCGGCCTTTTTCTGGTTTTCGACAAGCTGGCCCGAACCGTGAATGTGGATGCAACCTTTGTGGAGAGAGATGAGCTGCATCTGGGCCGCTACAATGCAAGGGTGATTCACACACCCGGCCACACAAGAGGTTCTGTCTGCCTTCATCTGGCAGACCAGGGGGTTCTGCTGGCCGGAGATACCATTCTGGCCCACATAACCCCCAACGCCCTTGTGGTCATAGACGAGAACTCTTCTCTTCCTGTTGCCAAAAGCCAGGAGGATTTCTATCAATCTTTAAAAAAGGTGGAAGCCCTTTGTCCCAAGCTGGTTCTTCCAGCCCACGGGCGCAGCATAAGCAACCTTGGCGAAGTGGCCAATCTTTACCGCACAACCTTTGAGGCGCGTCAGCTTCTTACCGAAAAAGTGATTCGTCAGGGTGCAAGAACCGTTTATCAGGTGGCTGGGGCGCTTTTTCCTGACATACCCAAAAACCTGCGCTTTGTTTTGGAGATGTATCTTGCAGTTTCCGAAGCCTTCACCCACATACAGGTTCTTGAGGCCAAAGGCCGGGTTATTGTGAAGGTGGGCAGGCGCACAATGACTATAAGCGCCTGCAACAGGCCATGACATATTAGAACATAGCTCAAAAATAGGTTTCCTCTGCGATTGGCTGCAAAACCCCTATCCGCCGCTTATTTTAAGGATGAAAAACATTCCATGAAAATTAAAGATATTGCCGGAGGCATTGTTGACGAGGCCTTCCTTGCCCTGCCCCGGATTTTGAAAAATTTTGTCCCCAAAAGAAAAATATCTGCCAGCGACTTTGAGCAGGAGCTGGACTTTTATCTGGAACAAGGCTTTGTGGACAGACCCTCCTCCTTTTTTTTAAGCCCCGATAAAACGCCGGACTGGATTGTCGCGCAAGTTTCCGACACCAAACACAGCCAGCGCCGTCAAATAAGGTTCCAGAGCAGCTACATTGTTAAAAACCCAAAGGTTGCCCCTCGCTATGAAAGCCATATAGCAAACCGCACGGCCTGTATTTATCTTTGGAGCAAGGCAGGCCCTCCCAGGCCCCTTGTGCTTTGCCTGCATGGCTTCATGCTTGGAGACCCGGATCAGGCCCTTGCCATGTTCCGTGTAAAAAAGTTGCTGGATGCCGGGCTGGATGCAGCATTGTTGATAGCCCCATTTCACGGCAATCGCTCATCTTCGGGCAAGGCCGGGTCAAGAAAAGCCATTTCTCCTGATGACCCTGCCATGACCGCCGAATTTGTGGGTCAGGCCCAGCATGACCTGGCCTGTGCGCTGGAAATTTTAAGGCAGATGGGTGCTCCCGGAATAGGCGTCATAGGGGCCAGCCTGGGCGGATACCTGGCAGGCCAGCTTGCCAGCCTGGAATATTCCAAAGGTGTTGATTTCTGCGCCCTCATGGTGCCTGGGGTCAGCTTTGAAAAGCCAATCGGCCCGGACTCCTTTGCTCTGCCATTTTCCGTAAATGACAGGCTCAAGAAAAAAATCCACTCTGTCTGGAACTTTCACTCGCCCCTTAACATGGAGCTATCAATGCCAAAGGAAAAGCTCCTTGTGGTGGCCTCCACCGGGGATCGCCTGTGCCCCTTTGTATATACCCGCAAACTGTGCGAAAAATGGGGCTGGCCGGAGCATCATTTTCTGGATGGGGGCCATTGGCTCATGTTTTCCAGGGCAAAAAGAGGCAAAGCCTGGTACAACTTTTTGCAAAGGCAGGGGTTTATATCCTGATGAATAATCGATTAAAATCAAGCTGTTTTATCTTATGCTTTTTTCTGCCTTTTTTAATGGCCGGGATTTTGGGCTGCGCAACTGTTTTGCAACCTTCCCCTTCTGCCCCAATACAGCAGGCCCTTGTTTATGAGCCGCCAAATGGCTCGCAGATTGTGGATCTGGCGGTTTCATCCGATGCAAGGCGCTGGATGGCAAGAGAAAAGGGAGCAGACGGACGATGGCGAATGGTAGTTGACGCAGAGGCCCAGCCCTGGTTTGAGGCTGTGGATTTTCCCCCCCTGCCCCATCGCGCTTTTTCGCCGGACAACAGCTCCTGGGTCTATCAGGCTAAAGAAAATGGGCAGGCTTTTTTGTTTTATGACGGATTTTCCGTGCTGCCATGCCAGGAAATTGCCTTTGCAGGATTTGCAGATCCGGGTGTTTCATTTTCCTGCAAGGATGAAGACGGCTATTGGTCTGTGAGAGCCTGGATTGCAGGTGGAAAGCTGCATGAGGATGACACAGGCCCTTATGAGCCACCCTTTAAAACCTTTTGGAGCGACAGGGTTTGGGCCTTTGTCACGGCTGATCCGGCGGCTGTTTTTGAAGGGCCGGATTTTTCGGTTACGCTGCCGTTTAGCGCCCTTTCGCTTACCCATGATACGGTTTTTACTGCGCCGGACTACCTTGTTGCAGGCTTTGGCTCGGAAAACGGCCTGGCCTTTTTTGGGGCAAAAGATGGGCTACCCGGAGCTTTAAATGCCTTTGCCGTTTTTGTGCCTTGGGACAACATTGAGCAGGTGAGCATTATACCTTTTATGGATATTGAAGGCCTGACGGCTC
>JAGVAW010000086.1 GCA_020060085.1 Desulfobacterales bacterium | reverse complement strand
TTTTTGAGGCTTGTTCAAAAATACAGTCTGCTTTTGATGCAAAATTTGTTTAAACGGCAAAATTTTTCACCCTACGGGCGAGCCTGATTCGCGCACTGGCTTCGTTATCGGGGACTCGACATACTTTCAGTATGCCTTCGCCCCTCTAGCCTTGCCAGTACACAAATCAAGCTCGTGAATTATCCGGGATAAAAAATGATAGACCTGGAAAACATAAGTTTTGACCATTGCATAAAATGCACTGTCTGCACGGCATATTGCCCTGTGGCCCGCGCCACGACTGACTACCCAGGCCCCAAGGCCAGCGGCCCGGACACGGAAAGGCTTCGCATAAAAAACCCGGAGCTTGTGGATGATTCCCTTGCCCTTTGCTCCAACTGCAAGCGATGCGAAATCGCCTGCCCGTCTGATGTGAAAATTGCAGACATAATCCAGACCGCCAAAAACAGGTATTTGAAAAAAAAGCTCAATCCCAGGGATTTCTTCATGTCCCGCACGGATTTTGCCGGGAGCCTCGCCACAAGGGCAGCCCCCTTGGTCAACCGCATGACGGGGTTAAAGCCTGCAAAGCGCTTTTTGGACAAGTTTATCGGCATACCCAGCCAACGGCAGATGCCATCTTACGAGCGGGGGACTTTTCACCACTGGTTTGAAGACCATGTGAAGAACCAGGCCCGCTTTTCCGAGCAGGCCCTTTATTATACGGGCTGCTATGTAAATTACCTGGATCACGAGCTTGGCAAAGACATGATAAGGGTGGCAAACGCACTTGGCGTGGGCCTGCGCCTTACAAGGGAAAAATGCTGCGGCGTGCCGCTTATTGCCAACGGATTCATTGAAAAGGCCAAAAAAAATGCCCGGCACAATATAAAGAAGCTCTCGGCCCAGGTGCAGGGCAAGGCAGATTCCGTTATCTGCACCTCATCATCCTGCGCCTACTGCCTGCGCTGGGAATACCCAAACCTGCTGGAGCTTGATAACAGCGGCTATGCTGACAACCTGACCTTTGTAACAGCCTTTGTCTGGCCGCGCCTGGAAAGGCTTAAATCCGGCGCGCTTACCCCCCAGAACATAAAGGTTGCCTATCACGCCCCCTGCCACCTGGAGCGCCTGGGAGCAGCAGCCCACACCATTGCCCTTCTTCGGGCCATACCGGGCGTAACACTTGTCCTGCTCAATTCCGAGTGCTGCGGCATTGCCGGAACCTACGGGTTTAAAAAGGAATATTACGATATCTCCCAGGCTGTTGGCTCGCGCCTTTTTGAGCAGATAGGCCAGGCTGCCCCGGACCTTGTTGTTACGGATTGCGAAACCTGCAAATGGCAGATAGAGATGAGCACCCCTTACAAGGTGCTGCACCCTGTCTCTCTGCTGGCAAGGGCTTTGGGCAAATAGGCCTGTTGTCGGCTATCAAAAAAAATTCCGGGCTTTTTATTTTGTGCAAGCTTGTGCTTGGCAAAGGCATCTGGTAAGCATTTTTCATCTGCCTTGCAATGCCTTAAAAAAGCCTGCTGGAAGGAGAAACAGGTATTGAAAATCTTATTCACCACCGCCTATATCGGTAAAGAAGGCTATTACGACTGGTTCAAATTCCAATGCCCGGAGCCTTTTCGTCTCACCGCGCCCTCCGTGCTTCATGCAGGGCTGCGTTTTATAAACGCAAACCTTCCTCAGATAGAAATTTTGGAGTTTCCCACCTGGCACCAATACATTTCCAAGCTGGCTGAAGGCTGGGATGTTGTAGGCTTTTCCTTTTATACCCACGAAACAAACAAGATTGTAGAAATGGCCGACTATGCCCGCAAGTCGGGTATCTCCACCCTGTGGGGCGGCAATTACGGGGCCATAAACCCTTTCCTTGACGGACTGTTTGACCGGGTTTTTACAGGCTATGCAGAATGGGAGCTTGCCGATGTGCTGGGTGTGAAGATAGACCGGCTGCTCCATCCATCTATGATTGTGCCAATGGGCATCCGCACTCTGCCCTTCAGGGTTCAGAACATGGGGGCCATCCAGACACTGCGGGGCTGCCCCATGAAATGCGTTTTCTGCCAGACCCCGGCTTTTGCTCCAAAACCCGAAACCGTCCCCCTGGAATCGCTGGATGAAATCCTGCGGCACTACAAATCTCGCGGAATAGACTGGATAGCAGTTGCTGATGAGAGCTTTGGGATAGTTCAGGATCACATGGAGAAGTTTCTGGAGCTTGTGAACCACTACGGTTTTTACTGGGCCGTGATGACAAAGGCAGACATTGCCTTAAAGCATCTGGACACATGGAACCAGACCCGATTCATGGGCTGCGGCATAGGAATGGAAAGCCTGCATCGGGATTATCTGGACTCGTGGAGAAAGAACCAGACCTGGGACAGCGCCCTTACCCTGCGCGAGCGGCTTTTCGAGACCAACCGCTATTTCTGGGGCTATTACATTATAGGCCACGAGAAAGCCACCTACGAGAGCACTTTAGAGGAAATAGAGGTAATGGCAGGCCTGGAGCTTGGGGTAATGCAGGTGACCATACTCACGCCCTTTACCAACACTCCCCTGTGGGATGATCTTGACAGCAAATATGGCATATTTGAAAAAGACTGGTCCAAATTCGACACCAAGCACCTTGTGTGGAATCACCCCCACATGACAGCAGACCAGCTTCACAAGCTGCGCTGGTACGCCAGCATCCGCCACAACAACCCAAAGGCCTTTGGCAAATTCATCTGGCGCATTTACAACAATTACGCCAGCCATTTAAAATCCCATGCCAAGGCATTGAAGCTGGTTTCAAGCTTTCCCATAAAGGCCAACCTGTACCGGGGAACAAGATAATTTTGCCGGGTAGCTAAAGGAAAAAGCTTTTGGAAAAAGGCAGTTTTATACCTTTTCATCGGCCCTGGTTTTCGGGCAAAGAGCTTGCCCATGTTGCCGATGCCGTTAGTTCGGGCAGGCTCATGGGCGCAGGCCCCTTTGCAGGGCGCTGTGAAAAACTGCTGGAGGCCGCCCTTGGCTGCAAAAGGGCGCTTTGCACGGTTTCTGCCACAGCAGCTTTGGAAATGGCCGGGCTTTTGCTGGGCATAGGGCCTAATGATGAAGTGGTTGTGCCTTCCTTTGCCTTTGTATCCACAGCCAATGCCTTTGCTCTTTTGGGGGCCACCCCGGTTTTTGCCGATATTCGCCCGGACACCTTTAACCTGGATGAAGAAAAGCTCGAAAGGGCAATAACAAAAAAAACAAAGGCCATTGTGCCGGTGCATTACGCAGGGGTGGGCTGCAACATAAAGGCCATAAGCGCCTTTGGCCTGCCGGTTATTGAAGATGCGGCTTTGGGCCTCTTTGCAAAAATCGATGGCGCAAGCCTTGGAACAATCGGGGATTTTGGCGTTTTTTCCTTTCATCAGACAAAGGGGCTTACCTGCGGCGAGGGCGGGGCGCTTGCCGTAAACAGGGCTGATATTGTTGAGCGGGCCGAGACGGTTTTGCACTTTGGCACGGACAGGGCGCAATATCTTGCCAAAAAACAGGATTCCTATTCCTGGTGCGAAAAAGGCTCCTCTTTTTCGCCATCAGAGCTTTGCACCGCCTTTTTGCTGGGCCAGCTCGAATCTGCCGATTTTATTCTGAAAAGCCGCAGAGCACTTTGGCAGACCTATCACCTGGCCCTTGAAGATGCAGAGAAAAAAGGCCTGGCCAAACGGCCTTTTATTCCAAAGGGTGCAATTCACAATGCCTGCCAGTACTCTCTTTTGCTGGCAGATGAAAAAATGCGCGATCTGTTTATAAAAAAAATGGCCCAAGCCAATGTTCAGGCAACAAGCCATTATCCGCCATTGCACCAGACCCCTGCGGGAAAGCGTCTGGGCATAAATGCAGGCCCCTTGAGCGTTTCCGAGGATATTTCAAGGCGCATTGCCCGCCTTCCCTTCTGGACGGACATGGACAAAGCCACGGCAGAAAAGGTTATTGAAATTGCCCATAAAGTCCTGGCCGGACTTTAAAAAAACAAATCCCAATGGCATTAAAAGCCTTGCGACTTTGTCTGCCGGGTGTCTAAATTGAGTAGTTACCTAAAGGGCCTTGCCCTTTGAGCTGAAATCCTTTTTTTGCGGGTTGGTTTTTGCCATTTGCTTGAGCCGGAAAAATCATGTCCATTCGTGCACACATACGCTCCATAAGCTCCCATCTGCCGGAAAAGGTGCTGGATAACGCTGCTCTTTGTCGACAGTATCCTGATATCACCCCGGAGCATATTTTAAAGCATACGGGTGTGGCAAAGCGCCATGTCTCGGTTTTTATGGAATCCGGGCCGGACCTGGCAGGGGCCGCTGCAAAAAAGCTTCTGGCGGAAAACAACATAGCGCCCCATGAAATTGACTATCTGCTGCTCTGCTCTATGGAGCCTGACCACAAGGCCCCGTCCACAGCCTGTTTGTGGCAGCATCGGCTTGGGCTGCCCACAAGCGCTGGTGCCCTGGAGTTCAACCTGGGTTGCTCCGGCTTTATCTACGGGCTTTCCCTGGCCAGGGGGCTGGTGGAAACAGGCCAGGCCAAAGCCGTGCTCCTGGCTGTGGGCGAGGCCCCCACAAAGGTTATTCACCCGGAGGACGCTCATCTGGCCGTGCTTTTCGGGGATGGCGGGGGCGCTGCCCTGGTGAGTGCGGCAGAACCGGAATCCCCTTCGGGCATAGGCGACTTTGTGCTTGGCACGGATGGCTCGGGCACAAGCATAAGGGTAAGGGGCGGGGCTGGCAGGGAGCACGCTGACCAGGAGTGGATTGACAAATACAAGGCTGTGGGCGGCCTGCCCTGGGGCAGAATGGAAATGGACGGAATGGCTGTTCTGCGCTTTGTGCTTGCCACGGTTCCCGGTCTTGTTGAAAAAACCCTTGAAAAAAACGGCCTTGGCCAGGATGATATTGATCTGTTCATCTTCCACCAGGCAAACGGATTTGTGTTAAACACCCTGTGCCGCAAGATGGGCATAAAAAAGGAGCGCTTTTATAGCAACATACAAGACTGCGGCAACACGGTTTCTGCCAGCATACCTTTAGCCATGAGCGCCGCCCTTGCCCAGGGCCGCATAAAGCGGGGAGACAGGCTCTTGCTTGCAGGCTTTGGCGTGGGGCACTCCTGGGGGGCAACGGTGGTCACATGGTGAAAACACAAAAAAAATGACCCAGCATAGTGACGACAAGGCTGACTCCCGCCAAAGGGAGAGCAGGGGGCATGGCGGGCCGGAATCCGTTTCCGGCGCTCTTATGAGCGAGCAGGTTTTCCGACAAAGGCTTGCTGCCTTGTGCAGGGGGCCGATTCAGGTGGATTTCACCTTCAACAGCACTTCCCTTGTGCGGGCAAGCCTTGTCCGGGGAGTTACAAAAATCCGCATTCAGCACGCTTTCAGGGCAGCGGATGACAAGACATTAATGGCCCTGGCGGATTTTGTGCAGAAGCCTGATGCCTCAAGCCAGGCCATCCTTAAACGCTTTGTGCAAAGCCGCAGCGAGCTGATTTGCTTTTTTGCGGAAAAGATGGACCTGGCCCGTTTTGGGCCTGTGCCTGAAAAACTGTTGAAGGGCAGGGAGCCAAGGGTCCAAGCACATCACAAGAATCTTGAGAAAGCCCTTGCAAAGGTGGCTGCTGATTATGGGCTGGATGCCAAAGGCATAGGCATTTTATGGAGCCAGGGCAGGGAGATTGCAGGCCCCAGAAGAACCTCCATCCGCTTTGGCAGCTTTAACTCGAAAAGCCTCACAATCCGCATACATCCATTGCTGGACAGCCCTGAAGTGCCGGATTTTTTTATTGAATTTATTGTGTATCACGAGCTTTTGCACGCAATCTTCCCCCCCACAAAAAAAACCGGAGAGCGGCGCAGCATCCACACCGGGCAGTTTAAACAAAGGGAAAGGCTCTTTGCCCGCTATGATGAGGCAGTTGCCTTTGAGCGCAGATTCGCGCGGGAAAAGCTTGGCATGAGAATCAAGTAACCATGAGCCAATTGCAAAATCAAAAACTTATAGGTAATTATAACAAGCAGTTGAGTGGCATATCGAAGCTTGAGATGTAATCCTGGTTTAGTCGCTCTGCATAGGCAGGGGAAAATTTTAAGTATTTTTGAAGCACTTGACTTTTTAGCGGCCATAAGCGCGGTTAGTATATAACATTTTGAAAATACTTTAAGTTTTTTGAAAAGGGGTGCAGGGGAAAAACTTTTTTCCAAAAAAGTTTTTCCCCTGCAAAAAAGCTTTTGCAATTTGTTCACAATCTTAACAAATTACAAAACCTTGCTTTTTCGTAGGAGATTGGCATGGAAATATATCTGCATGGCGGCGCGCTGGTTCTTTTTGGTGTTCTGGTGGGTGTGGGTGCGAGTTTTTCCGGGCTTGGGGGCGGATTTTTGATGGTGCCCCTTCTGCTTGTGATGGGCTATACGGCCCAAAAGGCTGTGGGCACATCCTTTCTGGGGATTCTTGTCATAAGCGCAAGCGCTCTTCTCATTCACAACAAGCTGGCAAATGTTGACTACAAGGCCGGGCTGCTGCTGGGCTTTGGCGGCATAATCGGCGCACAGGTGGGGGCGCGGCTTCTGGAGCATATTTCCACCGCAAGTTTCAAGCGCATATTTGCAGGCATTCTTGTGGCTCTGGCCATATACCTGTTTTTCAAAAAATAGCCCGGCGCATAAACAGGCGCTTCCCGGCTCACAAGCGCAATGCGTTGACTTTGAAAGGCTGCTCCCATAACATGGCCCCATGTTAAAACTATGGAGGTCTGCCATGAAAAGATGCAAATCTGCCGCCCTTTTGTTGAGCATGGTGTTTGCGCTTGCCCTGACCGGGTGCGTTGCCCCCAATATCAAGCTCTTTTCAGATGCAAAGGACCCGCTTGCAGAGAGGGTTCTATCGGGCAAGTCCGACCCCAAGATTCTGGTTCTTCCCATCAAAGGCGTCATAAGCAATATGCCCGAAAGGGACTTTATCCGTGACAGGCCAAGTATGCTCCAGGAGGTGGTGAGCCATCTGGACAAGGCTGGCAGAGACGGCAAGGTGGCGGCCCTTGTGCTTGTGATAAACTCGCCGGGCGGCTCTGCCGGAGCCAGTGACATCCTTTACAACGAGATTGTCTCCTTCAAGCAAAGGACAGGGGCCAAGGTGGTTGCCGTGATGATGGACATGGCCACATCCGGCGCTTATTATGCAAGCCTTGCCGCAGATTATATCCTGGCCCACCCCAACACGGTTACAGGCTCTGTGGGGGTGATGCTGCTCCGTCCGGATGTGAGCGGCCTTATGGACAAGCTTGGAGTGGAGATTCATGCCCAGACCAGCGGGCGCAACAAGGACATGGGCTCGCCCTTCCGCTCCGCCAGCGATGAGGAGTTTGCCATCTTCCAGGGCGTGGCCGATTCCATTGCCGGGCGCTTTTTAAGCCTTGTGGAAAAGCACCGCAAACCTGATGCCGCAAGCATGGAGCTTATTTCCACGGCCCGTATTTTCCCGGCCTCCCTGGCCCTGGAGCACAGGCTCATTGACGGCATAGGCTATATGGACAAGGCCCTTGAGACCGCCCGCTCTTTAGCTGGCCTGCCCGATGACGCCAAGGTCATAGCTTACAGGAGAAGCGATTTTCCTGATGACAACATCTACAACATGAGCACCATGCAGGCCCTGCCCGGCAGACCGTTGGTGGATCTGGGCCTTCCAGCCTACTGGAGCCGTCTTGCACCCGGCTATTACTATCTTTGGCTGCCAGGTGTGGAATAGGGTTTTTTAAGGAGAGAAAGCGCCCATGAGTCCCCAGCGCACCATGACCCCCTTTGGGATGATATTTGACCTGGATGGCACGCTTCTGGACACCCTTGCCGATATTGCGGATGCTGCCAACGCAGCCCTGGGGGAGTTGGGTTTTGAGGGACACCCTGTTGACGCTTATCGCTTTTTTGTGGGGGAGGGGGCAAGGATGCTGATTTATCGGGCACTGCCCCAGGAGGCCCGCAAGGGGGCAAGCATAGAGCAATGCCTTAAAGGTTTTATGGCCCATTACCAGCAGGGTTGGAAGATAAAGACAAGACCCTGCCCCGGAGTGCCCCAAATGCTTGATAACCTAACGCGCCGGGGCATTTCCCTGGCAGTTCTCTCCAACAAGCCCCACGAAATGACAAGATTATGCGTGGAGCATTTTTTTTCGGGTTATGATTTTGTACGGGTGCTTGGGCACAGGGATAATGTGCCAAAAAAGCCGGATCCGGGCGGTGCGCTGACCATTGCCGCCAAAATGAGCCTGGACCCGGACAATATAGCCTTTGTGGGGGATTCCGGCGTGGATATGCAGACAGCAGTCAATGCCGGAATGCTGCCTGTGGGTGCGGCATGGGGTTACAGGCCTCACAGTGAGCTGCTTGGTGCGGGTGCCCAAAAAATAGTGGAAAGGCCCCAGAACCTGCCTGAGTCAATTCTGGGTTCCTGAACGCCCATTGCAACAGCAGTCTTAAAAAAAGGAAAAAATGGCATGGCCCAGGAAATACAGACTGAAAAGGAAGGCCCCACAGCAGGCTGGCTTAACCACTTTTCCCTTCTGCTCACCGGCAAGGCCCGGCTTATAAAAAAGCTTTATTCATTTATTCTTGTTGCAGTGCGAATTCTTGCCCTGCTCATGACCCTGGTTATCTTTTGGGGGGTAATTGATATTGTCAGAATCCTGTATGCCCATGTGACCACCCCGCCTTACGGGATGCTCACCATGAACGAGATTCTGGGAGTGTTCGGGGCTTTTCTGGCAGTGCTCATTGCCATTGAAATTTTTGTCAACATCGTTCTTTATCTGCGCGAGGAGGTCATCCATGTGCGCCTGGTGCTGGCCACCGCGCTCATGGCTGCTGCCCGTAAGGTTATTGTGTTTGATTTTGCAAAACTGGATGTGGCCTATGTGTGGGCAACTGCTGCGGTTATTCTGGCTTTGGCGGTTAGCTACTGGCTGATACATCAGGCCATCTGCTCCCAGAAGCGGGAAGACAGAACCCATGCCCTTGAAGGGGCGCGCAGGCTCAATATCAACCCGTCTTCGCAGGGGCCTAATCCGCCGGGTAGTTGATTTCCTTTAGCAGGGCAAGTATCTGCTCTTTGGTGGCAGGGCTGTCCCAGACAACGGATACATTTTTCGTGCCCGGATCCCCATCCACGCTCTTTACGCCCTTTATTTCCGAAAGCTCGTTTTTGATGGTTGCCACGCAATGCCCGCAAGTTATGTTGGGGACATGAAAAACCTGCTCGGCCATTTTGTTTCCATCCTTAACAAATCCAAAAAGTTTTGTTTTTGCCGCGCGCTTAAAAGGCTGCCCGGAGGCTTTTGCACGGAGCCAAGCCCTTTTCTGGTGCGGCAGGCTTCTTTCCGCCGGAGGCCTATCCCTTGTAAAGGGATTCAATCATATCAGCAAAGGCCTCGTTCACGAATTTTCTTTTCACCTTCATGGTGGGGGTTACTTCGCCGTCCTCCTCGTAGAGCTTCTTGGGCAGGATGCCGAATTTCTTGACCTGCTCCACCCGGGCAAGCCCGGCGTTAACAGCATCCACTTCCTGGCTTATAAGCTCGTAAACCTCCGGAGCCTGGGTGAGATCCTTATAAGTGGAGAACTGAACCTTTTTGTCCTGGGCGAACTTGACCACATTGTCCTCATCCAGGGCAATGAGCGCAACAAGGAACTTGCGCTTGTCGCCTATGACCACCGCATCATTGATATAGGGCGAGAATTTGAGCTTGTTCTCGATGTACTGGGGCGTGATGTTCTTGCCGCCTGCTGTAACAATGATGTCCTTTTTGCGGTCAGTTATCTTCAAAAAGCCGTCCGGCGTGAACTCCCCAAGGTCTCCGGAATGGAGCCAGCCGTCCTTCAATGTGCTTTCAGTTGCCTGATGATCCTTGAAGTACCCGGCAAAAACGCCCGGCGAGCGCACAAGGATTTCTCCGTCATCAGCGATTTTCACCTCGCAGCCTTCCAGGGGCTTGCCCACAGTGCCCAGCTTCATCTGGTTTTCATTGCTTATGGTGGTAACACCCGTGCCTTCGGTCTGGCCGTAGCCTTCCATGAGATTAAGCCCTATGGCCTGGAAGAACTTCAAGACATCAGGCGAAATGGGCGCAGCCCCGGAATAGGCCACCCGCATCCGCTCAAAGCCAAGCCTTTCCTTGAGCACATTGAAAACCGAAAAATAGGCCAGGGCGTAAAGAATCTTCACCGAAAGGGGCGGCTTTTGGGAGGCCATTATGTACCCGGCCCGCTTCTGGCCTATTTTAAGGGCCAGTTTAAAGGCGTTTCTTTTGACCCAGGTGGCGTCTGCCATGCGGATCATCACTGCCGAGTAATACTTCTCCCATATTCGCGGCACAGCGTAGCCCACGGTGGGGGAGATTTCCTTCATGTTGTCCAGAACTGTGTCCGGGCTTTCAATAAAGTTGACCGTGTAGCCCTGGGCAATGTGGGCGAAAACCGAAAAAAGCCGCTCGAAAATGTGGCACAGGGGCAGAAAGCTCAACACATCGTCTTTATCTGCAATGGGGTTCTGCTCGATTATGGCGCTTGCCATCCAGGTTACATTGCGGTGGGTCAGCACTGCGCCTTTTGGGGGACCTGTGGTGCCCGAAGTGTAGATGAGAAGGCACATGTCATCAGGCTCCACGGCTTCCGACCGGCGATTGACGATTTCCGGGTCAGCGCTCAAAACCTTTTTGCCTTCCTCAAGAAGCGCATCAAAGGTCATTACAGCCGGATCGGAAAAGTCCCTCAATCCCTTTATGTCCCAGACAATCACCTTTTTAAGCTCCGGTGCCTTGTCCCGGAACATGAGCCATTTGTCGAGCTGCTCCTCGTTTTCCACAAAAAAGAATTTGGCGTCCGAATGCTCGATGACATATTCCACCTGGGGCCACGAATTGGTGGAGTAAATGCCCACAGCCACGCCGCCGACGCACTGGATGCCCATGTCTATCTGCACCCACTGGGGGCTGTTGTCGCCGATTATGGCCACCCGGTCGCCGTGATCAAGGCCCATGCTGATAAGGGCTGCGCCCACCCGCGAGGCAATGTCGAAATAGCCCTGCCAGCTTATGTCAAGCCAAAGGCCAAGCTGCTTGTAGCGCAGGGCAGGCCTGTCTTTCAGCCTTTCCACGGTCTGGCGGAATATCTGGGGAGTGGTATTTGCTTTATTTTCGGTCTGGCTCACGGAACACCTTTTTGTTTGGGTTGCTGCCCCGGAAAAGCTTTCCGGATATTTTTTGGCAAAACTGCGGCAGCCTGTTGGCGCAAAAATTTTTCAGGCTTGCCTTTAACGCCAGCGTTTTTTGCGCTTCCAGCGCTGGTAGCCCTTGGCGGACTCTTCGGAGCGTGTGCCCATGTAAAATTCCTGCACATCCTTATCAAGGGCAAGCTTTGCAGAAGGCCCGGCCATGA